>JANYJL010000244.1 GCA_025361845.1 Rhizobacter sp. | reverse complement strand
CGACCGCGGGCCGGTCCATGCGGTCGAGGAACTGGCGGGCGTAGGCGCTGAAGGTCTCGACGTAACGGCGCTGGCCTTCCGCATACAGGGTGTCGAACACCAGGCTCGATTTGCCGGAGCCGCTCGGCCCCGTGACGACCGTCATCTCGCCGGTGCGGATGTCGAGGTCGAGGTTCTTGAGGTTGTGCTGGCGCGCGCCGCGGATGCGGATCAGACCCCGCTGCGTGGGTGCATCCACCTCACCGGCGGCGGGGGAATCGAGGGTCTCGCTACCGGGTGAGTCGTGGTCCATGGAGGGGTGCTGCAAAGAAGGCCTGTGATTGTAGAGAGGCATCCGGTAAAGCGTTGAGAGCGTGGGCATCGGCGCGTGGCACCATCCGAATGTTCGGGCGCTGCGGCTCCCACTACACCGCTCACCCTGACCCCAACCGGAGGAGCTCATGGACTTCCTTACCTCATTGCTGGGCCGCAATGGCTTTTTGCCGCACGGCACCTGCTTCACCTGGTCGCCCGGCGTGTTGTGGACCATGGTCGGCTCCGATGCCGTGATCGCCTTCGCGTATTTCACGATCCCGCTGGCCATCTTCAAGTTCGTGCGACAGCGCGGCGAGCCCACCACGAAGCCGATCGCCTGGCTGTTCTGCGCCTTCATCTTCGCCTGCGGCATCACGCACCTGATGGACATCTGGACCATCTGGCAACCCGACTACGGCCCGCAGGCGCTGACCAAGGTGGTCACGGCCGGCGTTTCGATGCTGACCGCCTTCGCGCTGTGGCCCTTGATTCCGCAGGCGCTGAAGATTCCGTCGGTCGGGCAGTTGCAATCGGTCATCGCCTCGCTGCAGGCCGAAGTGGCGCGCAGGCTCAGTGCCGAAGACCAGTTGGCCGAGACGCAACAAAGCCTGGCCGTCACCCTGGGCAGCATCGGCGCGGGTTTCATTGCGCTGGACCGGGGCGGGCGTATCACCCGCATGAACGCCGTGGCCGAGGGCGTGACCGGCTGGCGCCAGGACGAAGCGCGCGGCCAGATCCTGTGGAAGGTGTTGCAGCGCGAAGGCCGCCCGGCGGACTACGAGGCGCGCAACCCGGTGGATGTGCTGATCGAGCTGGACCCGGACATCGACCTCGCGCACCACGTGACGGCGATCGCGCGCGACGGCACGCGCACGCCTGTCGAGCTGAAAGTCGCCCCCACCTTTGCCAGCGACGGCACGGTGCGCGGCGCGGCGCTGGTGTTCCGCGACCTGAGCGCGGCGGTGCGCGCGGCCGCCGAATCGAGCCGCCTCTCGGCCATCGTCGAGTCGTCCGAGGACGCGATCATCAGCAAGACGCTCGAGGGCCGCATCACCAGCTGGAATGGCGCAGCCGAGGCGATGTTCGGCTACAGCGCCGACGAGGCCATCGGCCAGCCGGTGCAGATGTTGCTGCCCCCGGAGCGTGAAGCCGAGGAGATGCGCATCCTGGCCGACCTGGCGCAAGGCCGGCGCTTGCCCGCCTTCGACACGGTGCGGCGCGCCAAGGACGGCCGTCTGCTCGACGTGTCCATCACCATCTCGCCGATCCGCGATGCGCGCGGCCGCGTCGTCGGTGCGTCCAAGATCGCGCGCGACGTGACCCAGGCGCGGCGTGTGGCCTTGGCACTGCGCGAGAGCGAGGCGCGGCTGCGATTCACGCTCGAATCGGCGCAGATCGGTGACTGGGATCTCGAGCTGAGCACCGGCGTGGCGCACCGCTCGAAACGCCACGACCAATGTTTCGGCTACGAGGAATACGCCGGCAATTGGGGCCTGGAAACTTTCCTGTCGCATGTGCACCCGGACGACGGGGCCGAGGTCGAGCGCGGTTTCCGCCACGCCGTCAGCGAGCTGAAGGACTGGCGGGCCGAGTGCCGCGTCGTCTGGCCGGATGCGAGCGTGCACTGGATCAGCGTCGCGGGCAGCCTGCGCACGGAGGCCGGCAAGGCCACCCACATGCTGGGCATCGTGATCGACATCACCACCCAGAAGCTGGCCGAAGACGCGCGCCTCACAGCCCAGCGGCTGGAGGCCGAGAACCGCCAGATCCAGGAGGCGAGCCGGCTCAAGAGCCAGTTCCTGGCGAACATGTCGCACGAGCTGCGTACGCCGCTGAACGCCGTCATCGGCTTCGCCGAGCTGATGCACTCGGGCGCAGTGCGCCCGGACTCGCCCAAGCACCACGAGTACGTGGGCCACATCGCCAGCAGCGGGCACCACCTGCTGCAGCTCATCAACGATGTGCTCGACCTCTCCAAGGTCGAGTCCGGCAAGTTCGAGTTCTATCCCGAGGCCGTGCAACTGCCGCAACTGGTGCACGAGGCGACCGACATCCTGCACACGGCCATCCAGCGCAAGCGCATCCACCTCGGTGTCGAGATCGAGCCTTCGCTGGGCGAATTGCAGCTCGATCCTTCGCGGCTGAAGCAGGTGCTCTACAACTACCTGTCGAACGCCATCAAGTTCAGCCACGAAGGCGGCCGCGTGACAGTGCGCGCGCGGCCGCAGGGTCCGCTGCACTTTCGGCTGGAAGTCGAAGACGAGGGCGTCGGCATCGCCGCGACCGACCTGCAGCGCCTGTTCGTCGAGTTCCAGCAGCTCGATGCCAGCTACAGCAAGCAGCACCAGGGCACCGGCCTGGGCCTGGCGCTGACACGCCGGCTGGTGGAGGCGCAGGGCGGCAGTGTCGGCGTGCGCAGCGAGCCGGGCCACGGCAGCGTGTTCCACGTGCTGCTGGCACGCAACCCGGGCGCGACACCCGGCCCGGCGCCGCAGGCACCGGCCATCGACGAGCGCCTGCTGCTGATCGAGGGCGACTCGCCGGAACACCTGCGCATGGCCCGGCTCCTGCGCGAGGCCGGGTTCCGGGTGGACGCCGCGGCCAGTGGCAACGATGCGCTGGCCCTGGCCCTGCGCCAGGCCTATGCCGCCATCACGCTGGAGTTGATGCTGCCGGAGCAGCACGGCCTGAGCGTGCTCGACCGCATCCGCCGCGAGGGGCCGAGCCCGGGCGCGCCGGTGCGCGGCATGTCGATGGCCACGGAGCCCGGTGCCTCGGCCCGCTTCGCGATCGCTAATGTGCTGTGCAAGCCGATCCGCACCGCCGAGATCGTCTCGGCCATGGCCGGGCTGCGGCTGCCGAATGCCCGCCGGGCGCGTGTGATGGTGATCGACGACGATCCGCTGGCACTCGACCTGATGCGCACCACCCTCGACGGCCTCGGCATCGACGCGCTCTGCCTCGCGGGTGGCCGCGAGGCGCTGCGCGAACTGGACCGCTGGCAACCCGATGCGATCATCCTCGACCTGATGATGCCGGAGTTCGACGGCTTCGCGACACTCGACGCGCTACACGGCCTGCCCGCTTGGCGCGAGACGCCGGTGTTCATCTGGACCAGCATGATCCTGACGGACGCCGAGTACCTGAGCCTCGCGAGTTCGGCCCGCGCGATCGTCAGCAAAGGCGGTGGCGAACTTTCGGCCCTGCTGGACGCGCTGCGCCGCTGGCGGTCGCCGGTCGCCGCCGTTCCGGATGGGGAAACGACATGAGCGCGCGGGCCGAGCGCCGGGCCGCTGCCAAGCCGGCCCGCATCCCCCCCGAGGGGCTGTCATGAACATGAATGCGCCGCGGGTCATGGTCATCGACGACAACGCGCTCAACATCGAGCTGGTGAGCTTCGTGCTGGGGGCCGGGGGCTTCGAAGTCGCTGCGGCGTTCGATGCCGAACAGGCGCTCGCGAAACTGCCGGCGTTCGACCCCGCGCTGGTGCTGATGGACATCCAGATGCCCGGCATGGACGGGCTGGAACTGACGCGCCGGCTGAAGGCCGATGCGGCCACCCGGCACATCGTCGTCATCGCGTTCACGGCCTATGCGATGAAGGGCGACGAAGCCAGGCTGCGCGAGGCCGGCTGCGACGGCTACATCGCCAAGCCGATCAACGTGGGCAGCTTCGCAACGCAAGTGCGTGAGCACCTGCGCTGAAACGAAAGAACCCGGCCACGGCCGGGTTCTTCTTCAAGCCAGACCGCAGGCTGCGGCGCTTCAGAGTACCTGCTGCGACAACTCGCCGCTGGCATAACGCTGCGCCACCTGCACGAGCGTCTGCGCCTTGATCTTGCCGGCCTGGCCTTCGCAACCGAACTCCAGGTAGCGCTGCTTGCAGATCATCTTGGCGGCTTCGCGCGCCGGCTTCAGGTAATCGCGCGGGTCGAACTTGTCGGGGTTCACGGCCATGTACTTGCGGATCGCGGCGGTCATCGCCAGCCGCACATCGGTGTCGATGTTGATCTTGCGCACGCCGTGTTTGATGGCCTCCTGAATCTCTTCGACAGGCACGCCGTAGGTTTCCTTCATGTCGCCGCCGTACTGCCGGATCACGGCCAGCAGATCCTGCGGCACGCTCGACGAGCCGTGCATCACCAGGTGGGTGTTCGGGATGCGGCGGTGAATTTCCTTGATGCGGCCGATGGCCAGGATGTCACCGGTCGGCTTGCGGGTGAACTTGTAGGCACCGTGGCTGGTGCCGATGGCTATCGCCAATGCATCGAGCTGGGTGCGCTTGACAAAATCGGCGGCCTGCTCGGGGTCGGTGAGCAGCTGGTCCATCGTCATCGTGGCTTCGGTGCCGTGGCCGTCTTCCTTGTCGCCGCGCATGGTTTCGAGCGAGCCCAGACAACCCAGTTCACCTTCGACGGTGACACCCAGCGCGTGCGCCATGTCGACCACCTTGCGGGTCACGTCGACGTTGTAGTCGTAGCTGGCGATGCTCTTGCCATCGGCCATCAGGGAGCCGTCCATCATCACCGAGCTGAAGCCCAGGCCGATGGCGCCCTTGCACACCTCGGGGCTCTGGCCGTGGTCCTGGTGCATCACCAGCGGCACGTTCGGCCAGGACTCGACCGCGGCCTGGATCAGGTGCTTGATGAAGTGCTCGCCGGCGTACTTGCGGGCGCCGGCGCTGGCCTGCAGGATCACCGGCGCGCCGACTTCCTCGGCGGCCGACATCACGGCCTGCACCTGTTCGAGGTTGTTGACGTTGAAGGCGGGGATGCCGTAGCCGTTGACGGCGGCATGGTCGAGCAATTCGCGCATGGAGACGAGAGGCATGGCAGATCCAGTGAGAAGGAAAATCGGGCGCGCAGGACGCGCTGCGTGAGCCGATTTTAGCTGCTGGCCCATCGATTGCGAGGGGCGCGATGCCATCGCATCGTCGACCCGACCTGCCTCAGCCGCTCTGCGGCAGTCCCAAAAAGGCCAGGATGTCCTGGCGCACCGGCGCCAGCCAACGCAGCGGT
>JANYJL010000225.1 GCA_025361845.1 Rhizobacter sp. | reverse complement strand
CAGGCCGCCGACAGCGCCCACTACCTGCATCCGTTCACCGACTTCAAGGCGCTCGCGAATCAGCGGTCGCGGGTGATCACGAAGGCCGACAACATCTACCTGTGGGACAGCGACGGCCACAAGATTCTCGACGCGATGTCGGGCCTGTGGTGCGTGAACGTCGGCTACGGCCAGCAGTCGCTGATCGACGCGGCGACGCACCAGATGAAGGAGCTGCCCTTCTACAACAGCTTCTTCCAGACCGCCACGCCACCGGCGATCGAACTCGCCGAGCTGCTGGCGCAGGTCTCGCCGCCGCAGTTCCAGCACGTGTTCTTCTCAGGCTCGGGTTCGGAAGGCAACGACACGATCGTGCGCATGGTGCGGCGCTACTGGGACGTGCTGGGCCAGCCCGAACGCTCCGTCATCATCAGCCGCAAGAACGCCTACCACGGCTCGACGATGGCCGGCGCCTCGCTCGGCGGCATGAGCGGCATGCATGCGCAGGGCGGCCTGCCGATTCCCGGCATCGTGCACATCGGCCAGCCCTTCTGGTTCGAGTGCGGGCAAGGTCTGAGCCGTGATGCCTTCGGGCTGAAGGCTGCGGCCGAACTGGAAGCGAAGATCCTCGAACTCGGCGCGGACAAGGTGGCCGCCTTCATCGGCGAGCCGGTGCAAGGCGCCGGTGGCGTGATCGTGCCGCCCGACACCTACTGGCCCGAGATTCAGCGCATCTGCGACAAGTACGGCGTGCTGCTCGTCTCCGACGAAGTCATCACCGGTTTCGGCCGCACCGGCCACTGGTTCGGTTGCGAGCGTTTCGGCACGAAGCCCGACCTGATGACCTTCGCCAAGGGCGTGACCTCGGGCTACATCCCGCTCGGCGGGGTGATGGTCGGCCAGCGCATCGCCAAGGTGCTGATCGAACAAGGCGGTGAGTTCAACCACGGCTACACCTACTCGGGCCACCCAGTGGCCTGCGCGGTGGCGCTGGCCAACATCCGCCTGATCCAGCGCGAGCGCCTGGTCGAGAAGGTGCGTGACGATCTGGGCCCGTACCTCGCGCAGCACTTCGCCGCGCTGGCCGAACACCCGCTCGTCGGCGAGACGCAGACCTGCGGCCTGATGGGCGCGGTGCAACTGGTGAAGGACAAGGCGACTGGCGCCACCTTCGACGGCGCGCTCGAAGTCGGCATGACCTGCCGCGGCCACTGCTTCGGCAACGGGCTGATCATGCGAGCCGTCGGCGACCGCATGATCATCGCGCCACCGCTGGTCATCACCCGCGCGCAGATCGACGAGATGGTCGGCCTGATCCGCCGCTGCCTCGACCTGACCCTGGCCGACGCCGTGAAGCGCGGTTGGGTCTGACGGAACCCACCGTGGCACGGGGTTTGCCTGTAGCTGAGCCGCGCAGCGCGCTGGCTAGACTGCGTGCTGACCGCGGCACACGATCTGCCGAAAATTCATACGCTGACATTCACACGCTGACCGACGGAGACCTCTCGCCATGAAGGACATTCTGATGAAGCCCATTTTCAGCGCCATTGCGGCGACCGCGCTTGCCGCACTCCCCCTGCTCTGGGCCGGCCCGGCCGGTGCGCAGGAGGAAGAGAAGATCCTCAACATCTACAACTGGTCCGACTACATCGCCGACGACACGATCGCCAACTTCACGAAAGAAACCGGCATCAAGGTCCGCTACGACGTGTTCGACAGCAATGAAATCCTGCACGCCAAGCTGGTGGCCGGCAAGACGGGTTACGACGTCGTCGTGCCCTCGTCCTACTGGGCCAAGATCCAGGCCGACGGCGGCCTGCTGCGCAAGCTCGACAAGTCGCAACTGCCCAACCTGAAGAACATGGATCCGGCGGTGCAGGCCCAGCTCGCCGCGCTCGACCCGGGTAACCAGTACCTCGTCAACTGGCTGTGGGGCTACACGACGGTCGGCATCAATGTCGACAAGGTCAAGGCCGCGCTCGGCGGCATGCCGATGCCCGAAAACGCCTGGGATCTGGTGTTCAAGCCCGAGTACATCTCCAAGCTCAAGTCCTGCGGAGTCTCGTACCTCGATTCACCGACCGACATCATTCCGGCCGCCCTGCACTACCTCGGCAAGGCCGCGTTCAGCCGCAACCAGGCCGACTATTCCGGCGTGGCACCGTTGCTGAAGTCGGTGCGCCCCTATGTCACGCTGTTCAGCTCATCGGGCTACATCAACGACATGGCGAGCGGCTCGATCTGCGTGGCTCTCGGCTGGTCGGGCGACATCAACATCGCCAAGCAGCGTGCGATCGAGGGCAAGACGGGTCAGAAGATCGAGGCCCTGATCCCGAACAACGGCGGCGTGCTGTTCTTCGACACCATGGCGATTCCGACCGACGCGCCGCACCCGAACAACGCGCTGAAGTGGATCAACTACATCATGCGTCCTGAGGTCGATGCGAGCCTGACCAACAAGGTTTTCTATGCCAACCCGAACAAGGAATCGCGCAGCCTCATCAAGCCGGAGATCGCGAACAACCCGACCGTGTTCCTGAGTGACGCCGACATGAAGAAGATGGCCACACCCGACGCGCTGACGAACGACATCCGCCGCACGATGACGCGCCTGTACACCTCCTTCAAGACCGGCATCTAGGCCCCCGAGGAAATGTCTTCGACATTCCCGCCCCCAGCGGTCAAGCAAAGTGGCAAAGCCACATTTGCTTGAGAGCCGCCGCAACGCAGGAAAACGGAAGCCCGCATGCCAGCCACCGAGACGACGAACGCCCCAGCCGCCGCGTACCTCCAGATCAAGGACGTGGTCAAGGACTTCAGCGGCTACAAGGCCGTCAACAACGTCAGCCTGGACATCGCAAAGGGCGAGATCTTCGCCCTGCTCGGCTCCTCGGGCTGTGGCAAGACGACCTTGCTGCGGATGCTGGGCGGCTTCGAGAAGCCGACCTCGGGTCGCATCATCCTGAACGGGCAAGACTTGTCGGACATGCCGCCGTACGAGAACCCGATCAACATGATGTTCCAGTCCTACGC
>JANYJL010000208.1 GCA_025361845.1 Rhizobacter sp. | reverse complement strand
CTCTCGCCGATCATCAGCTTGCCGAGGTCTTGCAGGTTGGGCAGGCCGTCGAGCATCAGGATTCGGTCCATCAGCTTGTCGGCGTGCTTCATTTCCTCGATCGATTCCTGGTACTCGTGTTTCGCGAGTTTCAGGAAACCCCAGTTCTTCAGCATGCGGTAGTGCAGGAAGTACTGGTTGATCGCGGTGAGTTCATTCTTGAGCTGGAGGTTGAGGTACTCCAGAACCTTGGCGTCGCCTTGCACGTCGGGCTCCCTGGGTTGGTATGGATTGATTGTGCGCTGCGTCGCTGCAACGAGCGGGCGCTGTCAAGGTGCTGCGGCGCAGGGGTCCTTGCGGGTCTGGGCGGGTGTGACGAGCACACGGTCGAAGGCTCGTTCGGCTTCTGCGCGTTCGCCTTCGGACTCTGGGCCTTCCGCTTCGAGCATGCCGATCGATTCGGTCTTCGCGCGCGTGGCCGCTGTCAACCAGCGCGGCACGCCGATGTCGGTGCGCACATGGCCGTTGCCGGCCAGAAGAAGTACGCCGCGCGGGGCCTGGGCTTCGACCAAACGCGCCATGAACTGGTCCCGCGCGACCTGGGCCGAGGCCATCCGCTGCGCTTGGGCCGCACTCAGCATGCCGCAGTGGCTGGCTTCGATGGCCTCGGACTGCGCACGCTGAATCTCCGGCGCCACCTGCGGCTCGAAGCCGTGCGCGCCCAGGCCGTCGGCGATGACACGCCGCGCATCCTCGCGCGACACATTCGCCGCGACGATGGGCAGCCCGTAGCGCAGCGCCAGGGCGATCAAGGGTTCATAGAACGGCCAGTTCCACAGGCGCGTGTCGCTCGCAGGTGCACCACTGCCGGCGAGGATGATCTGCGCGGCATTGGGCGGCGGCATGCCGGCGCGCGCCTGGTCGATGGCGCCCTGGCGCTCGCGGTCGAACTGCTCCAGCAGCAGGGCCGGGCGCGCGCCCGATGTCAGCAAGGATTCGAAAGCCGCAAGCCGCAGCGCGTGCTGCGCGGCGTTGTCGTGCACTTCGCCGAACAGCACGATCGGGCGAGTGGGCAAGGGCGGGGTCTGCGCCTGGATCGGGCCGCCGAGCAGCGCGAGCGCCAAAGCCCAGGCCGCGGCGTACTTCAGATTCCGTGGGGTCACAGGCACAACTCCGCGTCGATGTCGATCTGACGGTGGCGATCACCACACGTTGCCAGCATTGTCAGCCGCGGCGGCGTGCGCTGTCCGCCACGGTGCGAGTGACCCCGCTCAGGCTCCGGCTTGGGCGATCTGGAGCGGCACCACGCGCATGGGGTGGGCCTCGCCGGCGGTCTGGCAGGCCGCGAAGGTCTTGCGTGCGCAATCGGTGCAGGCGCCGCAGTGGGTGCCGACCCGCAACTCGCTCTGCAATTCAGCGAAGCTGGCGCAGCCCTCGCGCACCTCGCGGGCGATGTCGCGGTCCGAGACTCGGTGGCAGATGCAGACAATCATGGCGCGAATGTAATGCGAATCGCTCGTATTTGCAAGCTGATCGACTGAGCGTGACGCAGTGGCTTGTCGTTACACGAGGTTTCGGCTTTGAGGCTATCGGGTCGAGTTCGGGGTCAACGCCGGGGCGGCGCTCGCCCACAATCCCGGGCGGGCGCTTTCGCAGATGGAGGCGGCCCGGTCGCCACACCCCCACCCAAGGAACTCATGCGCCCCTTCGTTGCCACCCTCACTGCCGCGGCCTGTGCCGCATTCGTCTGGACTCCGGCCTGCGCCGGCGAGATTTTCGGAGGCTTGGGCACCACGGGAGCAGAACTGGGCTATGCCGCCCGGCTCGCCCCCAATGCGGGCCTGCACATCGACGGCGAATTCCTGAGCCTCAAGCGCAAGTTCGACGACAACGGCGCAAGCTACGACACCAAGCTGAAGTTCAGGAGCCTCGGGCTCTACGGCGACCTGTTTCTCACCGAGAGCTTTCGCTTCACCGGCGGCGCGCTGATCGGCAGCCGCAAGGTCGAAGGCACCGGCGTGAGTTCGGGTGGCACGATCACCGTCAACGGCGTCAGTTATGTGGCGGCGGCGGGCGAAACCGTCACGGTCGAAGCCAAGTTCCCTTCGGTGTCGCCTTATCTCGGCCTCGGTTTTGGCCACGCGAAGGAGGCCGATGGCCTGGGCTTCTACTTCGATGCTGGCGCCGTGTTCGGCAAGCCGAAGGTCAAGCTGACACCCTCGGCCGGGCTGCTGGCCCAGGCCGGTCAGGCGAACGTCGATGCGGAACAGGCCAAGCTGCAAGAGAAGATGAACAAGCTGCGCGCCTACCCGGTCATCAAGCTGGGCATGACCTACAGCTTCTGAGGGACGCAGCCGCCAGAGCGGGCTACAGGCGTTCGATCACCCGCATCGACAGGTCGATCGCCTTCACGTCCTTCGTGAGTGCGCCGACCGAGATGCGGTCCACGCCGGTGGCGGCAATCTCGCGCACGCTCTCGAGTTGCACGCCGCCGGACACTTCGAGCTCGGCGCGCCCGGCGTTCAACGCCACCGCCGCGCGCATCGAGTCGAGCGTGAAGTTGTCCAGCATCACGCCGGTGGCGCCGCAGGCCAGGGCCTCGCGCAACTGATCGAGCGTTTCGACTTCGATCTGGATCTCGACGCCGGCATTCAGCGCGCGCGCCTGATCGAGCACGGCGCCGATGCTGCCGGCTGCGGCGATGTGGTTTTCCTTGATGAGGATGCCGTGCCACAGAGCCAGCCGCTGGTTGCGCCCACCGCCCACGCGCACCGCGTACTTCTGCGCCTGGCGCAGCCCCGGCAAGGTCTTGCGCGTGTCGAGGATGGCGCAGCCGCGCGGGTTGGGCGAGGCTCCGGCGATGGCGTCAACATGCCGGCGCGTCACCGTCGCCGTGGCTGAGAGCAACTGCAGGAAGTTCAGCGCCGGGCGCTCGGCCGACAGCAGCGCGCGGGCGTTCGCTTCGATGTGGCAGACCGCCTCCGTGGCCGCCATCGGCGCGCCTTCGGCATGGTGCCAGTCGATGTGCGCGTTGGCATCGAGTGCGAGCACACAGGCATCGAACCACGCACGACCGCACAGCACCGCATCCTCGCGCACGATCACTCGGGCGCGAACCCGCTGCGCGGCGGGCACGAGTTGCGCCGTCCAGTCGCCGCGGCCGATGTCTTCGGCGAGCGCATCGCGCACATTGCGTTCGCGTGCCGCTTCCAGCGTTTCATTGGCCTCGAACATCAGGCGGCCCCGATGTTCTTCACGAGCCCCGGCGCCTTCGTCGCGGCCGGGTTGCGCGCCACGAAATCGAGCATGCGGCCGATGCAGCCCAGCGCCTGCGTGCGCACCGGTTCATCAACGTGGATCTCGCCCGTGCCTTGCTCCAGGCACTGCACCACACCTTGCAGCGCATTCATCGCCATCCAAGGGCAGTGCGCGCAGCTCTTGCAGGTGGCGCTGCTGCCGGCAGTGGGCGCTTCGAGCAGGGTCTTGCCCGGTGCCATCTGGCGCATGCGGTGCAGGATGCCGTTGTCGGTCGCGACGATGAAGGTCTGCGCGTCGCGCTGCATCACCGCGTTGAGCAACTGCGTGGTCGAGCCCACCACGTCGGCCAGGCGCACCACCGCTTCGGGTGACTCGGGGTGCACGAGCACCAGGGCACCGGGGTGCTGCTCCTTCAGGAGTTCGAGTTCGAGGCCCTTGAACTCGTCGTGCACGATGCACTCGCCGTTCCACATCAGCATGTCGGCGCCGGTCTGCTCCTGGATGTAGCGGCCGAGGTGGCGGTCGGGTGCCCACAGCACTTTCTTTCCGGCATCTTTGAGGTGCTGAACGATCGGCAGCGCGCAGGAGCTCGTCACCATCCAGTCGGCACGCGCCTTCACGGCCGCGCTGGTGTTCGCGTAGACGACAACTGTGCGGTCGGGGTGGGCGTCGCAGAAGGCCGCGAATTCATCCGGCGGGCAACCCAGATCGAGCGAGCAGGTCGCGTCCAGATCGGGCATCAGCACGCGTTTGGATGGCGAGAGGATCTTGGCACTCTCGCCCATGAAACGCACGCCGGCGACGACCAAGGTCTGGCTCGGGTGATCGCGGCCGAAGCGGGCCATTTCCAGCGAGTCGGCGACGCAGCCGCCGGTCTCCAGCGCCAAGTCTTGCAGATCGCCGTCGACATAATAGTGCGCCACCAGCACGGCCTGGTGTTTCGCCAGCAGCGCTGCGGCGCGCGCCTTCCATTCGCGCCGCCCATCGAGGCTCAGCGGCTGCGGAACCTTGGCCCAGGCGTGCGCGGTGCAACTGGCGCCGCTGGCGTCCTGCTTGGTGTAGTCGAAAAGCACTTGATCCATGGGGAAACTCGGGCGGCGCGGGCACTGAGCCCGCCATGCCAACGATGGTAGCCGAGGGTCACGATGACCCCACCGGGCGTGCAGTCCCGTCGGCGGCGCTCAGACCAGGCTGCGCTCGACTTCCATCAACTTGAAGCGCGCCAAGGCGAGGTTCGTGCGCTGCTTGTCGAGCAGCACGACGAGGAACAGCTCCGGGTAGTGCGACACGGTGCGCAACACCTGCTGGCGCGGGCCGGCGCTTGTCATCACCTCTTCGGTGTTCTCGGACAGGCCCATGCTGCGTGCCGCCAGCCGGTGCGCGCGCAAGACCTGGGCGCAGGCCGCTGCGGCGAGGTCCATGTCGACCGGCTGGTCTTCGCGCAGTTCGCGCGCCAGCACCAGGCCGGTGGTTCCGTCGACCACGGCGCAACCGAGCAGGCCATCGAGCGTGAGCATGTCGGCCAGAGCCTGTTTGGCGCGTGCCGGGTCGAGCACCGGGCGGCTGATGCGCACCAGCGGCGGGGGTGACGCCGACAACTGGAGCGTGGGCTCCATCGGCAGGCTGATGTCGGCCACCCGGACTGGCGCACGGGCCGCGCCCGCTGCCGTGCCGGCAGGTTCCCAGCCAGGCTGGGATTTCACGTGGTTCCACATGCCGAGCATCGCGTTCCAGACCGAGGATGCACTCGTCATCGATTCGCTCAGCACATGCACATGCAGGCGCTGCGGCCACACCACCGCGCTGACCTTGTTGGTGATCCACACGGCATTGGGCGGCAGCATGAACAGCAGGTTCGGGCAGCGCCAGCTCGGCAGGTGGGTGGCTTCGTTCAGCTCGGCGAGCAGCGCGTCGATCGCATGCGGTGCCATGGCGCCGACGATCACGGTGGTCATCTGGCTGCGCTCCATCAGCGCCACCGGGATTTCGGCGCTGTCGCGGCCCGGCACCCGCACGTCGGCGTGGTAGATCTTCAGCGTGTCTTCATGGCGGCGGACCAGGGTGGTGCGCTCGATCATCGCGAGCGTGCGCAGGGTGCCGTGTTCGCGCAGATGCAGGCGTTCGACGGGCTGGCCACCGGCGTCGGACAGGGCCTTGACGACGGCCGCCGCCCAGGCGCCCGTCGGGTCGAGCAGGGTGATCAGGCGGCTGGCGGTGTCGAGGTCGCTGCGCGTGGCGGAAAAATGTTCGCGGATCGCCTGCGCCGGCGAGCCCATGACCACCAGGTCGCGCAGGTGGCGATCGACCATCTGGCCGCGCTCGTTCACCTCGGTGGCGACGGTCTCCATGATGGATGTGGCCGTGAAGCCCTTGTCACGCTCGTTGCGCTCGTCGAAGCGGTCGCGAGGGTGTTTGTCCGAATCCGACCCGAGGTCACCGAACAGCGAAGTGAGCATGGGGACTCCTGAGATTGCTTGTGCCCGGCGCGCGTGCCAGTTGACGGCGCTTCATGAGCTGGGTCGATGCTGCTTCAAAACACCACAGCTTGCAACACCGCGAGGCCGTGGTTTCGGCGTGGCTCACCCGAAAAAGCGGCTGGGGGGCGCACCTACAGAACGTTTGACCATCGCCGTGAACGCGCTCGCGCTGGCATAGCCGAGTTCCGCCGCAATGCTCGCCATCGGCTGCTTGCGTGCCGCGAGTGTGAGCGCATGGGCGAGCAGCACCTGCTGGCGCCACTGCCCGAACGAGGTGCCGAGTTCGCTGCGGAACAGGCGCGCCACGGTGCGCGGGCTGGCGCCGGCATCACGTGCCCAGCCATCCAGCGTGGCCCAGCGCGCGGGCTCGTCGAGCACGGCTTCGCAGAGGGCGCGCAGGCGCTTGTCCGCCGGCAGGTCCACGCCCAGGCGCACGGGGCGGGCGCGCGTCAGTTCATCGAGGATCAGGCTGCTCAGGCAGCGCTCGCGCTCGTTGGCCGGCGCGTTGCCCGGCTCGCTGGCGAGGTGCGCCACCAGCTCACGCAGCAGGCTCGACACTTCGAGCACGCGGCACTCGCCCCAGTTTGCTGCCTCGTCAGTCGCGCCGGGCAAGGGGCCGCTGCGACCCGGTTCCTGATGCACGTAGAGGGTGCGGATCTCGGCGTCTTCGATCACGGTGACCACGTGCTCGACACCCGGCGGTATCCACAGGGCGCGCGAGGGCGGCACGATGTAGGTGCTGCGCGCGGCCGTCATGCGGATCACGCCGGTGCTCGACATCGCGACCTGCGCCCACGTGTGGCTGTGCGGATCGACACGGGTGTCGGCCGCCAGGCACCGCACTTTCGCGCGCACCCGCCGTGCGGCGGTTGGTGCGTACGACGTCGGGTCGATCGGCGGCACGCTGGCGCGGCGTGCGGGTGGGGAGGGGTGAGGGGCAGGGTGTGGCATGTTCTCGATACTCTTTGACGATCTATCGTAACTCTGACGGCGCTTCAACGCCTAAAGTCGCTGCATGGAAACCACCGCACCGCTGCGCCAAGACGCCAGCACCATCGGCCTGATCGGCCTCGCCCACGGCACCTCGCACTTCTTCCACATGCTGCTGCCGCCGCTGTTCCCGCTGTTCATCCGCGACTTCGGCTTCAGCTACTCGGAACTCGGCCTGCTGGTCTCGACCTTTTTCGTGATCTCCGGCATCGGGCAGGCGCTAGCCGGCTTTCTGGTCGACCGCGTCGGTGCGCGGCCGGTGCTGTTTGCCGCGCTCGGCTGCTTCGTGCTGTCTGCGGTGGCGGCGTCGATGGCGAACGGCTACGCCGGCCTGATGCTGGCCGCGGGCCTGGCAGGGCTGGGCAATTCGCCCTTCCATCCGGTGGACTTCACGATCCTCAACAAGCGTGTCTCGCAGGCGCGCCTGGGCCATGCGTTTTCGGTGCATGGCATCACCGGCAACCTGGGTTGGGCGGCGGCGCCGGTGTTCATGGCCGGGCTCTCTGCCTTGACCGGTTCCTGGCGCATCGCTGCGGCCTGCGCCGGTGGCTGGGCGCTGTTCGTGCTGGTGGTCTTGTGGTTCAACCGTTCGTCCATCGACGACCGAGCCGGGCAGTGGGCGCATGAAGCGGCTGCCAAGCCGGGCGCCTCGGCCGCCATGGCCGAACATCCGCTCGCCTTCCTGAAGCTGCCCTCGGTGTGGTTGTGCTTCTCCTTCTTCTTCTGGTCGACCTGCGCGATGAGCGCGATCCAGAGCTTCGCAAGCCCGGCCTTGCAGACGATGTACGGGCTGCCTTTGTCGATCACGGCCTTCGTCGTCACCGGCTACATGCTGTGCGGCGCCGCGGGCATGGTGGCGGGCGGTTTCCTGGCGTCGAAGGCCGAGCGGCTGGAGCGGCTCATCGGCGCGTGCCTGATCGGCTCAGCCCTGCTCTTGTGTCTGGTCGCGGCCGGCGCCTTGCCCGGCTTGTTGGCGGCCGCCGTGGCCGCTTTCGCGGGCGTGGGCACCGGTCTGGCCGGGCCGTCGCGTGACATGCTCATCAAGCGTGCCGCGCCGCCCGGCGCCACGGGGCGCGTGTATGGCACCGTGTACTCGGGCCTGGACCTCGGCTTCGCCATTGCCGCGCCGGTATTCGGCTCGCTGCTCGACCACGGCTCGCCATCGGCGGTGTTCTACGGTGCCGCGCTCACGCTGGCGCTCGGCGTGGTGTCGGCGTCCTTCGTCGGCCTGCGTGTCTCGCGAATCCGGCAGGGCGTTAAAGTGGCTGCATGACAGTTCCCCGCCTGGCCGGTCACGCGCTTGTCGAGGCGCTCATCGCCCAGGGGTGGACACCGCGTTCGGTGTGCCGGGCGAGAGCTACCTCGCCGTGCTGGACGGCCTCCACGAACACCGCGACGCGATCCGCTTCATCGCCTGCCGGCACGAAGGCGGCGCGGCCTTCATGGCCGAGGCGCAAGGCAAGCTGACCGGTCGCCCCGGCATCTGCTTCGTCACGCGCGGGCCTGGCGCCAGCAATGCCGCCATCGGTGTGCACACGGCGTTTCAGGACAGCACGCCGATGGTCTTGTTCATCGGCCAGGTGGCGAGTGATCAGCGCGACCGCGAGGCCTTCCAGGAAATCGACTACCGCCAGATGTTCGGCCCCGGCACGCTCGGCATGGCCAAGTGGGTCGGCGAGGTGCACGAGGCCGACCGCCTGCCCGAGTACATCGCTCGCGCGTTCCACACCGCGCTGCAAGGCCGCCCTGGCCCGGTCGTGCTGGTGCTGCCCGAGGACATGCTCACAGCACTCACCGCGGCTCCCGTGCTGCCACGTTGCGAGCCTGCGCAGGCCTGGCCCGCGCCCGGCGCCTTGCGTTCGGTGCGCTCGATGTTGCTGGCGGCCGAGCGGCCCTTCGTGATCGTCGGTGGCAGCGGCTGGGATGCCGCCGCCTGCGCTGCGCTGCAACGTTTTGCCGAAGGCTGGCACCTGCCGGTCGGCTGCGCCTTCCGGCGCCAGGACCTGTTCGACAACCGGCACCCGAACTATGCCGGTGACGTGGGCATCGGCATCAATCCCAAGCTCGCCGCGCGCGTCCGCGAGGCGGACCTGGTGCTTGCCATCGGAGCGCGCCTGGGCGAGATGACGACCGGCGGCTACAGCTTGCTCGATGCGCCACGGCCGGCGCAGAAGCTCATCCATGTCCACGCAGGGGCGGAGGAACTGGGCCGTGTCTATGCCGCCGACCTGCTACTGCAGGCTTCGATGGCGAGTGCCGCGAAAGCGCTGGAGGCCTTGGCGCCGCCACCGACGGTCGTGTGGGCGGCGTGGACGCTGTCGGCCCGCATCGACTACGACGCCAACCTGCTGCCCGTGCCGGTGCAGCCGCTCGACATGGCCGAGGTTGTGAAGACGATCCAGCGCCTCGCCCCGGTCGACAGCGTGCTGACCAATGGCGCCGGCAACTTCAGCGGCTGGCTGCACCGCTACTACCGCTACCCGGCCTTGCATCAAGGGGGCCGCAGCCAGCTCGCACCGACCTCGGGTGCGATGGGTTACGGCGTGCCGGCCGCGGTGGCGGCGGCCTTGTTGTGCCCCACGCGCACCGTCATCAACATCGCCGGCGATGGCGACTTCCTGATGACCGGGCAGGAACTCGCGACCGCCACGGCGCATGGCGCGAAGCTGATCTGCATCGTCGTCGACAACGGCAGCTACGGCACGATTCGCATGCATCAAGAGCGCACCTACCCGGGGCGGGTGAGTGGCAGCGACTTGTTCAACCCCGACTTCGCGCTGCTGGCAAAAGCCTATGGCTTCGAGACCGCGCTCGTGCGAGAGACCGCCGAGTTCGAGCCCGCGTTCGCCGCCGCACTGGCCCGCACGAACTCGACCCTGCTGCACCTGAAGCTCGATGTCGATGTGAGCACGACACGCAGCAGCTTGACGGCGATTCGCACACTCGCCTCGCACACACCGAAGCGCTGATCGCGCGGTCTGCGCTGTCTACACTGGCGGGTATGTCAGCACCTTCATCTCCGTCCTCCCCGGCGCCACAGCGCGCTGCCGAACTGCGCGCCGTGCTCGCGTTGCACGCGCACCGCTACTACGTGCTCGACGACCCGCAGATTCCCGACGCCGAATACGACCGGCTGTTCCAGGAGCTGCAGGCGATCGAAGCGGCCCACCCCGAACTGCTGACCGCCGACTCGCCGACGCAGCGGGTCATCGGCCAGGTGCTGCCCGGCCTGCGCCCGGTGCGCCACGCGGTGCCGATGCTGTCGATCGACACCGAAACCGACACCACGCCCGAAGGGGCGCGCAAGTTCGACGCCCGGGTGCGCAGCGCCCTCAAGCTGGACGAGGCGGCGCCATCGGTCGAATACGCCGCGGAACTGAAGTTCGATGGCCTCGCGATGAACCTGCGCTACGAGTCGGGTGTGCTGGTGCTGGCCGCCACCCGCGGCGACGGCGAGACCGGCGAGGACGTGACGCAGAACATCCGCACCATCGGTCAGATTCCGCTGCGGCTGATCGGCGTCGATGCGCCCGTGCTCGAAGTGCGTGGCGAGGTCTACATGCGGCGCGATCACTTCGAGCGCCTGAACGACCAGCAGCGCGAGAAGGGCGAGAAGACCTACGTCAACCCGCGCAACACCGCGGCGGGCGCGGTGCGCCAGCTCGACCCCGCGGCCACCGCAACGCGGCCACTGAGCTTCTTCGCGTACGGGCTCGGTGAGGTGCAGGGCTGGGAGGTGCCGGCCACGCACGCCGGGATCCTCGACGCATTCGCTGCGATGGGCCTGCCGGTCAGCGCCGACCGTGCGGTGGTGCAGGGTGCCGAAGGCCTGATCGAGTTTCACGTCGCGATGGGAGCGAAGCGCGACGCGCTGCCCTTCGACATCGACGGCGTCGTCTACAAGGTCGATTCGCGTGCCTTGCAGCAGCAGCTGGGCTTCAAGACGCGCGAGCCGCGCTGGGCGGTCGCGCACAAGTACCCGGCGCAGGAACAGATGACGGTGGTGCGCGACATCGACATCCAGGTCGGCCGCACCGGCAAGCTCACGCCGGTGGCCAAGCTGGAGCCGGTGTTCGTCGGCGGCACGACGGTCAGCAATGCGACCCTGCACAACGAGGACGCGACGCGCCGCAAGGACGTGCGCATCGGCGACACCGTGATCGTGCGACGCGCCGGCGACGTGATTCCCGAAGTGGTCGGCGTGGTGCTGGATCGACGGCCGGCAGATGTCGGCGAGCCGCTGGACTTGTACAAGCGGCTCGGCGGCAAATGCCCGATCTGCGGCAGCGCGATCGCACGCGAAGAAGGCGAGGTCGACTGGCGCTGTTCGGGCGGCCTGTTCTGCCCGGCACAGCGCAAGCAGGCGATCCTGCACTTCGCGCAGCGGCGTGCGCTCGACGTCGAAGGCCTCGGCGACAAGCTCGTCGATCAGCTTGTCGATGCAGGCGTCATTCGCACACTGCCCGATTTGTTCAAGCTGGGCCTGGCGAGCCTGAACGCGCTCGATCGCATGGGCGACAAGAGCGCGCAGAACCTGTTGGCGAATCTGGAGAAAAGCAAGCGCACGACGCTGGCGCGTTTTCTCTACGGCCTGGGCATCCGGCATGTCGGCGAGACGACCGCGAAGGACCTGGCCAGACATTTCGGAGCCCTCGATCGGCTGATGGACGCGAGTCTCGAACACCTGCTCGACGTGCCCGACGTCGGCCCGATCGTGGCTTCGAGCGTGCGCACGTTTTTCGACCAGCCGCACAACCGCGAGGTGGTCGAACAACTGCGCGCCGCGGGTGTGAGCTGGGGCGAAAGCGACGGTGCACCCGAAGCCTCGGCCCCGAAACCGCTGGCCGGCAAGGTCGTCGTGCTGACCGGTACGCTGCCGACGCTGAGCCGCGATCAGGCCAAGGATCTGCTCGAAGCCGCCGGTGCGAAGGTCACTGGCTCGGTGTCGAAGAAAACCGATTGGGTCGTGGCCGGCGCCGAGGCGGGTTCCAAGCTCGACAAGGCCCGTGAACTGGGCATTGCCGTACTGGGTGAGGACGAACTGCTGGCGCTGCTGGCGGCGCCGGGTTGAGCGCTCAGCGCGTATCGTCCGGCGACAGATCGGCCATGCGCGAATTGCGGATGCGCGTCTTCGACAGCACCCCGGCGGATTCGAGGATCGGGTAGGCGATCGAGCACAGGCAGGAGTTGATGCGCTTCAACTCGCTGATGAGGTCGAGGTGCAAGGAGCTGGTCTCGATGCTCTGCGCCGTGTTCTCGCGCAGCCGCGCGATGTGGCTCGCGGCGTACTCGTGTTCGAGATCGCGAAAACGCGCTTTCTCTTCGAGCAGCTTCTTCGCGTCGCGCACATGGCCGTCGAGGAACACGCTCATCGCGAGGCGCAGGTTCGACATCAGGCGCTCGTGCAGGTGGCAGATCTCGGTGAAGCCGGCATCCGAGAAACTGCGGTTCTTGCGGATCTTCTTGTCTTCGACGTCCTGCAGCACACGCTCGATGATGTCGCCGATCTGCTCCATGTTGATCGTGAACGAGACGATGTCGGTCCAGCGCCGGCTTTCGCGTTCGGACAAGGCCTCGCGCGAAATCTGCGTGAGGTAGAACTTGATCGCGGAGTAGAGCTCGTCGACCGTGTCGTCCATGTTGCGCAACTGCTCGGCCAGCGCCAGGTCGTTGTGGCGGATCACGGGCAGCATGCCGCGCAGCATGGTCTCGACGACGTCGGCCTGGTGCAGCGCCTCGCGCGCTGCGCAGCTGATCGCGAGCGACGGTGTGGCCAGGGCCATCGGATCGAGGTGGCGCGGGCGCGTGTTGCCGGCCTCCGGCGAAGGTTCGGGCAACCAGCGCTCGACGGCGCGGCCGACCAGGCCCGTCAGGCCGATGAACATGATCGACAGCACGACGTTGAAGGCCAGATGAAAGCCGACGACCTGCTGGTGCACGGTCGATACGTAGTCCTGCAGCAGCACGTGCGCCTGCGGCAGCAGCGGCACCGCGATCAAGGCGCCGAGCAGCTTGAAGATCAGGTTGCCGAGCGGCAGCCGCCGCACCTGAGGTGACGCACCGCTGGTGGCCAACAGCGCGAGCAGGCCGCTGCCCAGGTTCGCACCCAGCACGAGGCCGAGCGCCACCGGTGTCGGCACCAGGCCCGAGGTGGCGAGCGTGGCGGTGAGCAGCACGATGGCCAGGCTCGAATACGAGAGCACGGTGAGCGCGGCGCCGACGACGATGTCGAGCAGCACATCGTTGGGCAGCGCGACCAGCAGCGCACGCACCGCCGGTGCTTCGGTCAGCGGCTTGGTGGCGCCGACGATGAGTTGCAGCGCGAGCGTGATGAGCCCGAGGCCGATCAACACGCGACCGACGCGGCCGGCCACCGTGTTCTGGCGCGTCACGAACAAGACCACGCCGGTGAAGATCAGCAGCGGCGAGAGCCACGACAAGTCGAGCGAATACACCACCGCCATCAGGCTGGTGCCGACATCCGCGCCGAGCATCACCGCGAGCGCGGCCGCGCTGCTGACGAGCCCCTTGCCGACGAAGGACGCGACGATCAAACAGGTGGCCGTGCTCGACTGCACGATGCTCGCCACGCCGAGCCCGGCGGCCAGCGCGCTGAGCCGGTTGCTGAAGCTCTTGGCGAGCACCACGCGCAGGCTTTCGCCGAAGACCCGCAGCACCCCGGTGCGCACGATGTGGGTGCCCCACACCAGCAAGGCGATGGCAGCGAGCAGATTCAGCAAATGGATCATCGGAGCGGTCGGATCAGGCAGAGTGGCTGTGGTGCCAGTCTATCGCCCGCCGCACAAGGGCGAGAGCGGGGCGCGGCGTTGGCTGCGTGAGTTCGCGCCGCCTGAGGCCGCTCAAAAGCCCGTCAAGCCCAGCTGCCGGCTTTCGCCGAAGACCGGTTTGTCTTCCGCGCCGATCGCCACCACCGCGCGGCTGCGGCCCTGGCGCTTGGCTTCGTAGAGCGCCTGGTCGGCGCGGTTGAGCGCTTCGGCGATGGTCTCGTCGGCCTTCATCAGCACCACGCCGAAGCTCAGGCTGACCGGTGCCGAGCGCGGTGCTATCTGCCGGTCGCCGAGGCGCGAGACGATGCGCGAGGCGGCTGCCATCGCATCGTTCACGCTGGTCTCGGGCAGCAACACGGCGAATTCATCACCGCCGAGGCGGCCCGCGACATCCTGCTCGCGCAGCGCATCACGCACGCAGTGGGCGACCTGGCGCAGCGCTTCGTCGCCATTGGCGTGGCCGAGCAGGTCGTTGATGCGCTTGAAGTGGTCGATGTCGAACATCATCACCGTCGAGGTGCCGGGTTGGCTGGTGGCCAGGGCCTGCGCCGCCAGTTCGTGGAAGTGGCGGCGGTTGGGCACGCGGGTGAGCACGTCCATGTCCGCGAGGAACCGCAGCTTGCGGTGCATGGCGCGCAGGTTGCGTTCGGTGCGCTCGTAGTTCAGCAGCAGCGCCAGGTAGACCATCACCAAGGCCGACACGACGACGACCAGCCCGCCGGCGAGCAGCACGTCGTTCGAGCCACCGATGGCCGGGTCGTTCGCGAACCCGGCGCGAACGAGTCGCACCGCTTGCACGCAGGCGGCCAGCAGTTCGGTGGCGGCCAGGGCCTTGAGCGCGCTGCTGGTCTTGAAGTCGGCGATGCGCGTGAGCATGGTCGCGCCGTAGATGTCGAGCATCAGCGCGCCGGCCGCGAAGGCCGCCACGCGTGCCGCGACATCACCATGCGAAGCCCAGGTGGCCAGCCACAGCAGATAGGCCAGTGCGAGCAGCATCCAGTCGGTCATCGCATGCAGCTGCGGGCCGCCGCGTGAATAGAAGCGGCGCATGCCGCCGAGCACGACGATCGGCCACTGCAACAGCAGCAGGTTGGACAGCGGCAGCACCGAAGGATATTGGTCGCGCTGTGTTTGCAGCAGCAATCCCAAAGTGAGCAGCCATTGCGCCGCCGCCCACCACCAGAAGCCGCGGTAGCTGCGCTGTGTGGCACCGAACAGCGTCATCACCCCCGCCGACATCGCGAGTACCGCAATGCAGGCGTACAACAGGGTGGGGAGGTGCAGGGCCATGGTGGAATACAGTGCTGCCGAATTCTCCGGCACGGCGTGCTGGGCACAATCCCCCTTCATTGGGGTTCTGGCGTAACAAGTCGCGCCGGAATGCACGTTCTTACACTGGATCAGGAGATCAGAGCGATGGCCATGGATGTGGTGGACTTCGAGATCAAGGGCGCCGAGATGCAATTCGTCGAGGTCGAACTCGATCCCGGCGAGGCGGCCATCGGCGAAGCCGGCAGCATGATGTTCATGGACGCGGGCATCCAGATGGACACGGTGTTCGGTGACGGCTCGCCGCCCCAGGGAGGACTGCTCGGCAAGTTGCTCGGGGCCGGCAAGCGGCTCGTCACCGGTGAGTCGCTGTTCACGACGGTGTTCACCAACCAGGGTTCGTCGAAGTTGCGTGTGGCCTTCGCTGCGCCTTACCCCGGCAAGATCCTGCCGATGGATTTGCGCCAGCTCGGCGGCACGCTCATCTGCCAGAAGGATGCGTTTCTCTGTGCCGCACGCGGTGTGTCGCTCGGCATCTACTTCCAGCAAAAACTCTCGGTCGGATTCTTCGGTGGCGAGGGCTTCATCATGCAGAAGCTCGATGGTGACGGCCTCGCTTTCGTGCACGCCGGCGGCACGGTGGTGAAGCGCGAATTGCGCGCGGGGCAGACGCTGTTCATCGACACCGGTTGCATCGTCGCGCTCACACCGAACGTGCAGTTCGAGATCCAGTACGTCGGCAAGATCAAGACCGCGTTGTTCGGCGGCGAGGGCCTGTTCTTCGCCAAGGTCACCGGCCCCGGCACGGTGTGGTTGCAGAGCCTGCCGTTCTCGCGCCTCGCATCGCGGGTGTTCGCCGCGGCGCCGCAACGCGGTGGCTCGCGCGAAGAAGGTTCGGTGCTCGGTGGCTTCGGCGCGGGCGGCTTGCTGGGCGGCGTGTTCGGTGGGGACGATGAGTGACGTGAACCCGCCGACGAGCGCGGCTGAGCTGCACCGCCCCCTGTCCGTGCGCCACCTGTTCGATGCGCTCTGGCGCGCGGCAGCCTACTGCGTGCACCCGCGTGTCATCGCGCTGTCGATCCTGCCACTCGTCATCGTCGGCGGCTCGGCCGGAGCACTCGGCTACTTCTTCTGGGAGGATGCGATTGCCGCCGTTCGCTCGACGATGGAGAGCTGGCTGCTCGTCGCTTCGCTGCTGCAGTGGCTCGATTCGGTCGGTGCCGGCGCGTTTCGCACCGTGCTCGGCCCGCTCATCGTCGTGGCGCTGGCGGTGCCGGTGATCGTGGTCGTGTCGCTGTTGCTGGTCGCGGTGCTGATGACGCCGGCCATCGTCGACCTCGTGGCTGCGCGGCGCTTTCCGCAGTTGGAGCGCAAGCACGGTGGATCGTTCGTGCAGGGCGCGTTCTGGTCGCTCGGCTTCACGCTGCTGGCCTTGCTGCTGCTGCTGTTCAGCATCCCTTTGTGGTTCGTGCCGCCGCTGGTGCTGCTGCTGCCGCCGCTGATCTGGGGCTGGCTGACTTACCGCGTGCTCACTTTCGATGTGCTGGCCGAACACGCCAGCAGCGAGGAGCGCCGGCACATCATGCGTGAGCACCGCTGGCCGCTGCTCGGCATGGGTGTCGTGGCGGGCTACCTGGGCGCGGCGCCTTCGCTGCTGTGGGCCGTGAGTGCGACGATGCTGATCTTCGCGCCCATCCTGATGGTCATCTCGGTGTGGGTCTACACCCTGGTGTTCGCGTTCTCGGCGCTGTGGTTCGCGCACTTCGCATTGGCCGCCTTGCATCGGTTGCGGGCCGTGCGTGACGCGGCATCCGCCGCAGCGGCTTCGCTCCCCGTCATCCCCGTCATCGCCGCGCCCGCGCCGCTCCCCATCACCTTCGACCTGCCTCCGCCATGAACTTCGGTCTGATCATCATCGGTGACGAAATCCTCTCCGGAAAACGCGAGGACAAACACCTTCCCAAAGTGATCGAGCTGCTGGCTGCGCGCGGCCTGGCCTTGAGCTGGGCGCGTTACGTCGGCGACGATCCCGAGCGCATCACCGCCGACCTGAAAGATGCCTTCGCTGCGGCGGCTGCGAACGGCGACGTGATCTTCTCCTGCGGTGGCATCGGTGCTACCCCCGACGACCACACCCGCCAGTGCGCGGCACGGGCACTCGGCGTGCCGCTGCAACTGCATCCGCAGGCGCGCGACCTGATCCGCGAACGCATGCAGGACGTGGCGAAGGAGCAGGGCCTGCCCTACGAACCCGAGCGCGACGACAACATGCACCGCCTCAACATGGGCGTGTTCCCGGAAGGTGCCGACATCATCCCGAACCCCTACAACAAGATTGCCGGCTTCGCGGTGCGCGCCGGGAGTGGGGCCACGCCAGGCGGTGTGTTCTTCGTGCCAGGTTTCCCGGTGATGGCCTGGCCGATGATCGAGTGGGTGCTCGACCACCATTGCGCGCATCTGCACAACCAGGTGCGCCAGCGCGAGATGTCGGTGATCGTCTTTGGCGCGATGGAGGCGACGCTGACTCCCTTGATGGAGCGCATCGAAGCCGGCCATGCCGGCGTGAAGGTGTTCAGCCTGCCCAGTGTCGACCACCCGCAGTGGGGTCGGCACATCGAACTCGGTGTCAAGGGCAGCGGTGCCGATCTCGGTGCCGCGTACGCCGAGATGCTGGCGGGCCTGCATGCACACGACGCCAAACTAGGCCCCGAATTGGTGCGTTAGACAAGAGTGGACAAGGATATTTTGGTGCGATTGAACGCACCTAGATAGGGCATTTCATTCCGCTCCTGACCTGTCTGGACGCCTCGGTTCGAGGCACTTTGGCCCACCCAACCCAGGCATGCTTTCTGCTACTTTCCTGTGCGCATTTCTGGGCCACCGCTTGCGGCCTGTCGATGTTGATGGACTCGTCTCTCTCCCAAACACAAACATCCAGCTAGGAGTTTTCTGATGGCCAAGACTGTCGCCGACGTGATGAAGATCGTGAAAGAAAACGAAATCAAGTTCGTCGATTTCCGCTTCACCGACACCCGTGGCAAAGAGCAGCACGTGACCGTGCCCGTGTCGCATTTCGACGAAGACAAGTTCACTTCGGGCCACGCGTTCGACGGCTCGTCCATCGCCGGCTGGAAGGGCATCGAAGCCTCCGACATGCAGCTGATGCCCGACCCGAACACGGCCAACATCGACCCCTTCTTCGAAGAGCCCACCCTGATCCTGACCTGCGACGTGGTCGAGCCGGGTGACGGCAAGCCCTACGAGCGCGACCCGCGTTCGCTGGCCAAGCGTGCCGAGGCCTACATGAAGTCGTCTGGCCTGGGCGACACCGCCTACTTCGGCCCGGAGCCCGAATTCTTCGTGTTCGACAGCGTGCGTTGGGGCAACGACATGTCGGGCTGCTTCTCGAAGATCGATTCCGAAGAAGCCGCCTGGAACACCGGCAAGGAATACGAGCACGGCAACACGGGCCACCGGCCGACCGTCAAGGGTGGCTACTTCCCCGTGCCCCCGATCGACAGCTTCCAGGACATGCGCTCCGAGATGTGCCTGGTGCTCGAGTCGCTCGGCATTCCGGTCGAAGTGCATCACCACGAAGTCGCCAACGCCGGCCAGATGGAACTGGGCACCAAGTTCAGCACCCTGATCCAGCGCGCTGACTGGGTGCAATTGCAGAAGTACGTGATCCAGAACGTGGCTCACAGCTACGGCAAGACCGCGACCTTCATGCCCAAGCCCATCGTCGGCGACAACGGCTCGGGAATGCATGTGCACCAGTCGGTCTGGAAGGACGGCAAGAACCTCTTTGCGGGTGACGGCTATGCGGGCCTCTCGGACTTCGCGCTGTACTACATCGGCGGCATCATCAAACACGCGCGTGCGCTGAACGCCATTACCAACCCGGGCACCAACTCGTACAAGCGCCTGGTGCCGGGCTACGAAGCCCCGGTGAAGCTGGCTTACTCGGCGAAGAACCGCTCGGCCTCGATCCGCATTCCGTTCGTCGCGAACCCGAAGGGTCGCCGTGTCGAAGCGCGTTTCCCGGATCCCCTGATGAACCCGTACCTGGGCTTCTCGGCCATGTTGATGGCTGGCCTCGACGGTGTGGAAAACAAGATCCACCCGGGTGAGCCCGCCAGCAAGGATCTGTACCACCTGCCGCCGGAAGAAGACAAGCTGATCCCGACGGTTTGCCACAGCCTCGACCAGGCGCTCGGTTACCTCGACGAGGACCGCG
>JANYJL010000162.1 GCA_025361845.1 Rhizobacter sp. | reverse complement strand
CCGCGCAGCGGGGACACGCCCGCAAAGTTGGCGTCGTCGACACGAATCCAGTCGTTCATCGCCTGTCACAGCCACGCACGAGCCTTGACAGATGAAACGCCATTGGATATCTTCAAGATATCCATCTGAAGGGATCAATCTCATGGCCACCCGCAGCACCACCGACCAGATTGCATTCCGCTACCGCCCCGCCGACAGCACGACCGGCGTGACCCGTGACACCGCCAAGCGACTCGCCGAACGCTTGGGCGTCGATGAAACCCAGGCCATCCATCTGGCGCTGCACGACCTGGCGGTCAAGCTGCTGCCCCAGTACGAGGCAGACGATGGGCCGCTGACGGCCGCCCAAGTGCGACAGATCAAGAAGCGCGCCCCCCAGGGCAAAAAGAAGTCGGTGCGCTCCAGCCTCTTCGAGGTGGAGCCTGCATGACCTCACCTTGGTGGGCCGAGCCCACCGCCGGGGAGATCGTCTGGTGCCACTTTCCCGACGACATCAACCCGCGTCCGAAACCACGTCCGGCCCTGATCCTCGCCGTCTTCGACGACGACGCACCTCAGTTCACAGTGCGCGTCGCCTACGGCACCAGTCAGCGCACCACCACCCTGCACCGTGGAGAGTTTTCCATCCTGCGTGATCGCAATCCTGCAGCCTATGACGCAGCCGGCCTCAGCTACGACACCAAGTTCGACCTGAGACAAGCCCTCGACCTCCCCTACACCACCGAATGGTTCTCGGTCCCGCCGGCCGCGCCTCATGGGCAAACGCCGAAGCTCGGCACCTTGCACCCATCCCTGGTACGGGCCGTCCAGGCAGCGTTTCGGGCGGCCACGGCATGAGCCGACATCTGACCGCTCTGGTGATCGGAAATGCCGCCTACGAGGGCAGCAGCAAACTCAAGAATCCCGGCAACGACGCGGACGACGTGGCGGCCAAGCTCGACGCCTGCGGCTTCGAGGTGGTCAAGCTGATCGACTGCTCGAACAGCGACCTGGACCGGGCGCTCAAGCGCTTCAAACGCTCGTTGGTGGGCAACGATGTCGGGCTGTTCTTCTTCGCCGGTCACGGCATGCAGATCGACGGCGAGAACTACCTTGCGGCGGTGGATACCGATACCGAAGGCGAGGTGGAAGCCAAGCATTCGTCGCTTCCCCTGAACCGGGTGATCGAGGTGATGGAGAAGGCGGACACCACGACGAACATCATCATCCTCGACGCCTGTCGCGACAATCCCTTCGAGCGCGCCTGGACCCGCTCGTCGGCTAGTCGAGGCCTGGCGCCCGTGTACGCGCCCAAGGGAACGCTGATCGCCTACGCCACCTCACCCGGACAAGTGGCGAGCGATGGACGTGGCCGCAACGGCGCGTACACCGCGGCCCTGCTGCAGCACATCGCGACGCCTGACTGCTCGATCGAGAGCATGTTCAAACGGGTGCGGAACACGCTCAGCGCCGCGACGCGGCGCAAGCAGATTTCCTGGGAACACACGTCATTGTCGGGGGAGTTCTTTTTCAACCTGAGCCTGGGTGCGCGCATCGACGACTACTCGAACGAGGCGTTGAGCGACAGCCTGTTCGTCCTCGATGAGGCCAAGGCCTCGCACCAGGTGATCCGGGCGTTGAAAAGCCAGACCTGGCCGACACAGAACCCGGCGATGGAGGGGTTCACCGCTACCGGCGCGAACAAGGCGTCGCTCGACTCCTTGTTCGTGGTCGGACGCAACATCTACCAGGCCGCCTGCGGCGGTTCCCACGGTGCCAGCGCCTACCTCAGCAGCTTCGTCACCCGCACCCTGGGCATGAGGGCGGAAAAGCGCAAGGCGTTGCTCGACGGCATGCTGTTCGAGGTCTTCTACGAACCCAAGGCACGACTCCGGGAGGAGTTCAAGACCCGCAGGTTCCAGGACCTGTTCTTTCTGCAGCAACACAAGGAGCTGTCATCGAGCTTCGACTTCATCGCCGAGTGCCTGCTGCCTGACGCGGGCCGATTCCATTCGATCCCTGGCAAGAAGCATCCGCTCGTGGTCGATGTCGTCACCACGCCGGATCCCACCACCTCGGGTCATGTCCTCGAATCGCTGCATTGCGGCGGCGCAAGCATCCTCTGGCTTGAAGACGATGACTACGTAGCCGAACCCGGTGAGCCTCCGATGCGCGAAAAACTCAGCATCGAAAAATTCGAAGAGCGATTGGCAGAGCAGATGGTCGTGCCAACGCACCTGCTGACGATCAACTATTTGTCGTTCCGCAAGAAAGGCCATGAGCGAGTCCATTTCCCCTACGGCTGGACCGCGCGAAAGCCGTAGCCCGGGGTGCGCTCGAACGTGAACACTTGGAAGATCGACCGCAACGCCGCGCCGCGTCCCGCCCATGCGCCTAACCCGGCTGTCGTGCCCTTGAAGTGGGCCCACGACACGAAGTCCGGCGAGCCCCGCTACATCCACGACCCTGAAATCGTCAACCAGACCTGCTCTTGCACCTGCCCAGCCTGCAATTTGCCGCTGACGCCGGTCATGCCGGGCCAGCCGCTGCGCGTCAGACCCACTGCGCACTTCCGACACCCGGCGGGCTCGCAAAAGGACGACTGCTCGCTGGTCGCCGCCCGCGTTGCGGCGACACGCCACCTCCTCGAACTGGGCGTCATCGTGCTGCCGAGGCGGCGGATGTCGCGGACCGCTCTGGGCTTCAGCGGCGAGGGCTACGAGGTGTGGGTCGAAGAACCCTCGGAACGTGTCACCGTTGTAGGAGCCCGGCTGCGTGACCATGCGACGGCAGTGCTGACCTTGGACGACGGCCGGCAGTTGCTGGTGGATTTGACAGGATTGCGCGAACCCAGCAGCGCCGACTGCGGGCAGGCCGTCGTCACGATGTCGCTGTCTGACCCCGAGATCGCCAGCCTCGGCCCTGACGAGATTCGCGCCCGCCTGCGCATCCTTCCCGACATCGGCTGGTGCGCCCACTGGAACGACGCAGGCCTGGCCGCGAGAGGCAACGCAGCAGCCGTGTCGGCCGCGCGATCGGCGCTGGATGCCTGGGACGATGCGGACGAAGCGGACTTTCGCTCGTACCTGCCGCCCGGCCTCGACGAAACCACTGCTCAGGGACTGCGGCGAGAAACTCTGCTGCACCGTGAGGTCAAGGCCATCCTGGAGCGCGCCGCAACGATTGCGACGCCGGCCTTGGAAGTCCACGTCACGCGCTACCCGCCGGAAGCGCTCGCCGGCGAGTGGGAGGACAACACCGTCCGCAAGACTTGGTCGACAGCTCCGCGCGAGCTGGAGATCGACGGAGTGCGGCTGGAGCGACGGCTCGGGCGCATTGTCCCCGACGTGATCGCGGACCTCGGTGGACGACAGATTTACACCGAGGGCGGGACGCTGACCAAAATCGACGACGTGTTCGACGAGTATGCGGAAGACACCTTCAGCCTGGCGTGGCCGTTGACCTTGCTGATCGAGATCACCGTCACGCACCACATCGACGACGAAAAACTGCAGCGCATTCGCGAACTCGATGTCCCCACGTTGGAGATCGACCTGAGCACGCTCGGCGGACGGGTGACCTTGGACGGGCTTCGCGAGCTGGTCGTCAAGCAGACGGTGGGCAAGCGCTGGGTGCATCACCCGAACCTGCGCGCGAAGCGCAGGCGGCTTGAAGCCGAGATCGACGAGCACCCGTTCACCATCGCGCTGCAGCAGCGTCTTGCGGACCTGCGGCGCGCCAGATTGCTCGCCACACCAGCGACGCATTGGGCAACGCAGTACCTCGATGCGGCCACAACGTTCCATGATGCCAACACGCAGATCAGGAAGGGCTGGCGACAGCACACGGGCGACGGTCCGAAGCCGCCACTCCTCGGCCCGGACAGCGAGCCGTGGCTTCGGCTACTTGAAGCCGCCGAAGCCCTGGCTGCGCAAGGCCTCCCGGGCGGCGCCGATGCAATGATGCTGAGCGAGACCGGACTGGTGCCGCGCATCCTGTCCATCCAGCTGAACCGGGGCGTTGGCTATGCCGTCGACACCGGGTTCCAGGTACTCAACGCCATCATGCAGAGCGGCGCCGACAACAAGCACTGGGACACGCTCTATTCGATCGCGGTGAAAACCTATGGGCTCGAAGCGCATTTCAAGCCGAAGCAGGCTGACAACAACGGCACGTGGCGACAAACCATCATCGGCAAGGTCGCCGCCGGCGACGAGAACTACCTGCGCCCCTCCACCTACGACGCCGTGCTCAGCACGTTGTTTCCGGACATGTCGCGCGGCATCGCGACAGGGTACGGCCGCCTCGACATCGGACCTCAGGTCGGAGGCCTGAAGCCCTGACGCGCGCGGTTGTAGAAGTCGCGGGCCAACGATCTGGCCCGCTGGTCTTCCGCCGTCTCCACGGGTGGCAAGCGCAGACCTTCGTCACCATCAGCGAACATGGCGCCACCGAAGTCGCTGTCGTAGAACTCACCGTGCTGGGGCCCGCCGTCGTGATACGCCCGCATCGTTGACACCGTGAGGTCCACGCCATTCAGCAACGCCAGGTGCTGCCAAGTCCAAGCTTTCACCAAGTCGCCGTCCTCGACGGCACGATCGGCCACGTCGCGCAGAGCGCCGATGTCCCCCTGCTCCGCCAACCGCTCCTGCGCCCACACCTCACCATCCCGTGCAAGCGTCAGCAATGCCGACTCGGAGCCACCTTCGGCCGCAGTCCGCAACCATGCGACACGCGAGTCCGGCGTGGCGGCGATCTGCGCCATGCGATCAGCGTCCACGTCACCGGCCATCCGCTCGGCCAGCGCGAAGAACTCGGGGCTGTCGAACACCGCCGCGTACTCGACCGCCGCGGGTCGAACACCACCCAGGGCTGCGGCCTTCAAGTGCGCTTCGTACTTCCTGAAGCGTGGCTCGGCCACCAAGTACTCGTCCACCCAACCCTGCTCGATGCGCGTCAGCGTTCGGCCCTTCAGCGACTCCTCGTACAGGTACGAGTTCGGCTGTTTGCATCGGTACATCGTCGCCAGCAGCTGATGAACGTCGCCTGCTGCGCCGGCGGCCATCTGCTCCAGGCTGTCGACCAGCAGCGGCGAACTCAGGAACCGGTGTGGATGCGGCGCGGCGATGGTTGCGTGCCGAGGGGCCGCGTCTTCGTCATCCCACTCCTCATCCTCGTCGTCCAGCCGGTTCTCGTCGACGAGGACGGGCGCGACAGCCAAGGCTTCGCCAACGTCCATCCACCGGATGCACGACACCTGCCGCGCCATCGCGAAGGCCACGACGGCATCGGCCAGCAGAACGCTCGCCGCCTGTCCGTAGCCGAGCTGCACCGCACGGCCGATCACCTGTGGGGACGTGCCCGCTAGTAGTGCCTCGCCGACGCGAGCATCGGCCAGCAGGGATTCAGAGCGGAACGCTGCCCACGAGGAGTAGCCGAATGCAGCCGCCAGCAATTCGTGAACGTGGCTGCGTTTGACCGGCACGCACGCGAGAGTCTGAAGGTGTTGCTGCGCAGAGTGCGCGAGTTCTTTCAAAGTCATGATTCTTCCTTCGTTGAACCACGTCGATTCGGGTCAGACGCACGCGTTTAAGTCCCCGACGACGAGGCCACAAAGGGAGATCAATGACGATGGGTTGGAGGCCGGTTTCTACTCGCGTGCAAGTACGGCGGGCGCCTTGGACCGAATTCTAGCCAAGGGGCAAAAGTCGTCCAGCCCGCGCAGCCTTCCAAAGCGGGAGTTGCGTTTGTACTGTAACAATTGACTTTCACCGTGATTCAACAACAGAATGTGCGCCATGAAGGCGACCGCGACCACCCACGAACAGAAGGTGCTGCACCTCGCGCGCGCACGCACGCTGCTGCGTGCGCGTGACCTGACCCAGCACGGCCTGCCGACGATTGCACTGACGCGCCTGGTACAGGCCGGCAAACTCGAGCGCGTGGCGCGTGGGCTATACGGCCTCCCCGGCGCAACGATCAGCGAACACCGCTCGCTGGCGGAAGTCTCGGCACGCGTGCCTAAGGGCGTGGTTTGCCTGCTGTCCGCGCTGCGGGTGCACGAAATCGGCACGCAGGCCCCCTTCGAGGTCTGGATCGCGATCCCGCAGCACATGGTCACTCCGCGTCTGGACCAACCGGCGATCCGTGTCGTGCGCATGTCGGACGAGGCCCTGGCCGATGGTGTCGAACGCGAGAACATCGACGGCGTCGAAGTGCCGGTCTTCAGCGCCGCCCGAACCGTCGTCGACTGCTTCAGGTTCCGCAACAAGATCGGCCTCGACGTGGCCCTCGAAGCACTGCGCGACGGCTGGGGCCGGCGCAAGTTCACGCTGGACGACCTGTGGCGACGCGCGACCAGCGGCCGCGTGGCCAACGTGATGCGCCCGTACATCGAGGCGATCACGTCATGACGGCCAACCGCGCCGCGTCTATCCGCGCACGCTTGAAACAGCACCCCGAGACCTCGAAGCAGGACTTCAACCTGACCCTGACGCAGTACGGCCTGGAGCGCCTGCTGTACCGGCTGTCCGTCTCCGAACACGCACCGAACTTCCTGCTGAAGGGCGCCCTGCTCTTTCAGCTCTGGTATGGCCAGTCGCATCGCCCGACACGCGACGCCGACCTGCTGGGCTTCGGCCCGGACGACGTGCCGACGCTGGTCGGCGTGTTCCGATCCATCTGCAGCATCGCGGTGGACGACGGCATCGTGTTCGATCCCGCGTCGGTCGCCGGCACAGAGATCCGCAAGGACGCCGGCTACGGTGGCGTGCGCATCGACGTGCGGGCCACCCTCGACGGTGCGCGCCTGGCGCTGCAGGTTGATATCGGCTTCGGGGATGCGGTCACGCCCGAAGCACAGCACGTCACCTACCCGACCCTGCTGAACGACGTGCCCGCGCCGACACTGCGGGCCTACCCGAAGGCCACGGTCATCGCCGAGAAGCTGCATGCCGTCACCGTGCTCGGCATGACCAACACCCGCATGAAAGACTTCTTCGACCTCTGGGTGCTGCTGCACGACACCACGCTGAACGATGCAGAGTTGCAGGGCGCCATCGAGGCAACCTTCACACGTCGGCAAACCGCGGTGCCCGGCACCCAACCGATTGGCCTGAGCGATGCGTTCGCCGATGACGCAACGAAGCAGGTGCAGTGGCGGGCATTTCTCAAGAAGAACCGGCTGGAGGCCATGGACTTGGCAGAGGTGGTCAGCTACGTCCGCGAACGCACTCGAAGCGTTGGATTCGCCGACGCGTAGTCATCGCGGCAAACGCTACATCGGCACGGCCAATCGACAGTCGCACATGCTCGGCGCGCATGGCGATCCGAGCAGAGTTCCTACCTTGTCGTCGCACCAACACCACACGTCG
>JANYJL010000153.1 GCA_025361845.1 Rhizobacter sp. | reverse complement strand
CTCAACGTCGCTGCGCAGCGACGCGGGCGCGGAACAGTTCCGTGATGCCGACTTCGCGCGGCCCGTGCACCAGCTCGAAGGCTTGCCCTGCTTGCAGCGTGCCCGGCACCCGCACCGCGAGGTAGAAGCCGCACCAGGCGTTGGCCTGCATCATCTGCAAGGCCTGCTTGAAGCCAAGCGCGGCGTTGAACTTGAAGCAGGGGAACCGCGGTTCGCTGACCGCGAGTTCGCAGTCGGGAAAACGCAGCACGTCGCCGACGCAGACCTGGCTTTCGAGCAGGCCTTCGAGCGTGAGGTTCTCGCCCATCGAGCCCGGCGGCAAGGCCTCGTCCCACAGCGACACCTTGGCCTGCGCGCGCACCGTCTGCCAGAAGGCGTAGTGCTCGCTCGGGTAGGCGTAGACCGCCTTGCTCAGGCCACCGTGCACCGACAGATCGGCCTGCTCGTCGCCCACCAAACCGAGCGGGCGCACCGCCACGGCGCCTGCCACCGAACGCTTGCCGATGGCCGTGAGAACTTTGCGGCCGTTGATATCGACCTCGCGCGCCAGGCCGAGGTTCAGGCTGAGGAGTTGCTGCATCGCCATGCTGCTCATGTCCGCTGCTCAGGGCGCGCCGTAACCGCGGTGGCTGGCCACCACGGCGCGGCCCTTCGGCCCGGCGATCCAGGCCACGAAGATCTTGCCGGCCGGGTGGGCGACGCGAAACCCGCGCATCACGTGCACCTCGACCGCCATCAGCGGGTCGCCTTCGACCAGCACCGCCAGCGGTGCGCCGCCCGAGGCGTCCCACACGCCGCGTTCCACCACGGCGTAGGCCGCGCGCGCCTTGGCCTGCGCCAGCAAGGGCGATCTGGCATCGGCGTTGGCGTACCAGGGCGCCGCTGGCGCGAGCTTGGCGGCGCGCCACAGCGCCTGCTCGGCCATGTGCGTGCCCGAACCATCGCCGGCGGAGAGGAAGCTGACCGTGCCCGGCGCCGCGAGGGCCGCATCGCGCAGGTGCTGCAGCGCTTGCGCTACGTCGCGCCCGCCGGCAAGGCTCGCCGGGTCGCGTTGTTTGCCGCGGGGCGCCGGCCCGACGATCACGAAGCGGCTCGCGGCGATGGTCTGGCGGTCATGCACGAGGCCCTGCTTGTCGAGCTTCAGCTCGGCCTCGGGCGCATTCGCCAGCGCAGCGTCGAACTCGCCCCGCTCCAGCGCGTCCAGCAGCGGCACCGAGGGGCCGGGCACCAGTTGCACGGCGATGCCGGTATCACGCCCGAAGGCCTTTTGCAGCGCACTCGCGAGGCCCGATTCGGCCAGCGCGGTATCGACACCCAGGCGCAAGGGGTCGGTCAGCGAACGCTTCTGCTGCGCCTGCGCGCGGGGCCAGATCCACAGGCCGGCGAGGCCGGCCAAAAGCAAGGGGCGTCGATGGGTCATCGGCCATTATTGCGTGGCCTCGCCGAGGCCAACCCGAGGGGCGTTTTGCGCTGGAACTGACGCGCATCAAACCATTCCGGATTTGCATGGCGGCCCCTCGTTCCGGTGGTTACCGCGCAATTACACTGCGCCCACAATTCTTTCAGGGCGTCCCCCTTCGGTGAACGCGGTCTCGATCAGGCCGCCGCCGATCCACCCGACCGTAACCCACCCGTTACCGTCCGACGCCACGTGGCATTGGGCAAGTCCGCCGCTGCGGACTGCCGGCAACGCAGGCTTGCCCAATCCCGCATTTTTTGACTTCGAAGATTGGATTTCCCATGAACCGTCCCTTGCTGGAAGGCCTGCGCCTGAACGTTCCTTCGGCGGTGCGCCATGTGCGCCTGATCGAATGGGTGGCCGAAATGGCGGCGCTCACCGAAGCCCGCGAGGTGCACTGGTGCGACGGCAGCGAGGCGGAATACAACGCCCTGTGCGCCCAGCTCGTGCGCAGTGGCACCTTCAAGAAGCTCAACCCCGAGTTGCGCCCGGACAGCTATCTGGCCTGCAGCGACCCGAGCGATGTGGCGCGTGTCGAAGACCGCACCTTCATCTGCTCGGAGCGCAAGGAAGACGCCGGCCCGACCAACCACTGGATGGCGCCGGCCGAGATGCGCGCCCTGCTGCACACCGGTATGGCCGATGGCACGCCGGGCCTGTTCCGCGGCGCGATGCGTGGCCGCACGATGTATGTGGTGCCCTTCTCGATGGGGCCGCTGGGGTCGCCGATTGCCCACATCGGCGTCGAGCTGAGCGACAGCCCGTACGTGGCCGTCAACATGAAGATCATGACGCGCATGGGCGCCAAGGTGCTCGAGGTGCTGGGCAGCGACGGCCACTTCGTGCCCTGCATGCACACCGTCGGCGCGCCGCTGGTGCCGGGCCAGAAGGACGTGGCCTGGCCGTGCAACGCCACCAAGTACATCGTCCACTACCCCGAGACGCAGGAAATCTGGAGCTATGGCTCGGGTTACGGTGGCAATGCGCTGCTGGGCAAGAAGTGCTTCGCGTTGCGCATCGCGTCGACGATGGGGCGAGACCAGGGCTGGCTCGCCGAGCACATGCTGATCCTCGGTGTGACCTCGCCCGAAGGCAAGAAGCACCATGTCGCTGCCGCCTTCCCAAGCGCCTGTGGCAAGACCAATTTCGCGATGCTGATTCCGCCCGTGGCAATGAATGGCTGGCAGGTCACGACCATCGGCGACGACATCGCCTGGATCAAACCCGGTGCCGACGGGCGCCTGCACGCCATCAACCCCGAGGCGGGTTACTTCGGCGTCGCGCCGGGCACCAACGAGAAGACCAACTTCAACTGCATGGCGAGCCTGAAGCGCGATGTGATCTTCACCAACGTGGCGCTCACCGACGACGGCGATGTGTGGTGGGAAGGCATGACGGATGTGCCGCCCGCGCAGCTCACCGACTGGCAAGGCCAGCGCTGGACACCGGCGCTCGCGAAGGAGGCCGCTGCCGCCGGCAAACCGCGCCCCGCCGCGCACCCGAACGCGCGCTTCACCGTCGCTGCGCTGAACAACCCGGCACTCGATGCCGAGTGGGACAACCCGGACGGCGTGGCGATCGACGCTTTCATCTTCGGTGGTCGCCGCTCGACCACGGTGCCGCTCGTCACCGAAGCACGTGACTGGACCGAAGGTGTCTACATGGCCGCGACCATGGGCTCGGAGACCACCGCTGCCGCGGCCGGTGCGCAGGGCGTGGTGCGCCGCGACCCGTTCGCGATGCTGCCCTTCACTGGCTACAACATGAGCGACTACTTCCAGCACTGGCTGGACATGGGCGCGAGGCTCGCTGCGTTGACCGCGAAGTCGGGTGCCGCGATGCCGAAGATCTATTGCGTCAACTGGTTCCGCAAGGGCGCCGACGGCAAGTTCGTGTGGCCCGGTTATGGCGAGAACATGCGGGTGCTGGCCTGGATGATGGCGCGCGTGGAAGGCTCAGGCCGCGGTGTGGAAAACATGTTCGGCACCACGCCGTCGTATGACGATCTCGACTGGCGCGGCCTCGACTTCAGCCGCGCGCAGTACGAGCAGGTGACGCACATCGACCAAGCCGCATGGGCGAGGGAGCTTGGGTTGCACAGCGCGTTGTTCGAGCAACTGGCGTTTCACCTGCCGGTCGAACTGGCGGCCACGAAGGCGAAGCTCGAAACGCGCTTGGCGGCCTGAGTTGCCGCCGCTGGCTGACCCGCACTCAGTGCGGGTTCAGCGCCTTCGTCGCCGGGTACAGCGCACGGTAGCGCGCGTATCGCGGCGCAAGGCGTGCATGCTGCGCCGCCTGCGGCACGAACTTCGTCAGCGTCGCGGGCGTGCCGCAGACCTCGGCCTCCACGCCGCCATCGGCCAGCCAGGCCAACCGCGCGGCACCCAGCGCACCGCCCGCCGCGCCACCATCGGGCACATGCAATTCCAGGTTCAGCGCCGAGGCCAGCAACTGCCCCCACAGCGCGCTGCGTGAACCGCCGCCGACGAGGCTCAAGGCACCCACCTTCGTGCCCGCAGCCTGCAAAGCCGCCAGGCCATCGCACATCGAAAACGCCACACCTTCGATCACGGCCCACGCCAGCCGCGCTGCATCGGTGTCGTGGTTCAGGCCGAAGAACATCCCCTGAGCCGACGCGTCGTTGTGCGGCGTGCGCTCACCGCTCAGATACGGCAGGAAGATCGGCGCGGCGTCGCGCTCGGCATCGGTCAGCGCTTCGGATTGCGCAAGCAGCGCCGCTTCGCCATCGGCCCGCAGCAGCTTCGTCACCCAGGCCAGCGAACTCGCTGCCGACAAGGTGACGCTCATCTGGTGCCAGCGCCCCGGCACCGCATGGCAGAAGGCGTGCACCGCCGAGGCCGGGTTGGGCCGGAACTTGTCGGTGACGACGAACATCACGCCACTCGTGCCCAGCGACAGGAAACCCGCGCCGGGCTGCACCGCGCCGATGCCGACCGCGCTGGCCGCGTTGTCGCCACCACCGCCGGCCACCACCACGCCAGCCGGCAGGCCCCAGGCCTGCGCCACCGCTGGCAACAGCGTGCCCGAGACCGCGCTGCCTTCCACCAGGCGCGGCATGTGGCCGACCGTCAAACCCGTCGCCGCCAGCAACTCCGGCGACCAGGCGCGCCGCTCCACGTCCAGCCACAGCGTGCCGGCCGCGTCGGACATCTCGCCGACCTTCTCGCCCGTCATGCACAGGCGCAGCCAGTCCTTCGGCAGCAGCACGCTCGCGACTTTCGCGAACACCGCCGGCTCGTGTTTCGCCACCCACAACAACTTCGGCGCCGTGAAACCCGGCATCGCCAGGTTGCCGGCCACCTGCGGCAGCGCGGGGAAGCGTTGCGTCAGCTCGGCACATTCGGCCGACGAGCGGGTGTCGTTCCACAGGATCGCCGGGCGCAGCACGCGGTCGGCCGCGTCCAGCAGCGTGGCACCGTGCATCTGGCCCGACAGGCCGATCGCGCGCACCGCTGCGAACTCCTTCGGGGCCTTCGCGCGCACGGCCGCCACGGCGGCGCCGGTCGCAGCCCACCAGTCCGCCGGGTCTTGTTCAGACCAATGCGGCTGCGGGCGCGAGACCGTGAGCGGCGAGCCGGCCACGGCCAGCACCCGGTGGTCGGCGCCCAGCAACAGCACCTTCACTTCCGAGGTGCCCAAATCGATGCCGAGGTACATGCGCTGCTCCGTGTCGTGATGATGAGAACCCCCAAGAAATGTCTTTCGACATTTCCACCCCAGGGTCAAGCAAAGTGGCAAAGCCACATTTGCTTGAGATTGGCGCGCATCATGCCTTGCGACGCCGCCTCGCTACCATCGGGGTTCATGACGATGACTGGCGACCAGCAACTGCTCAAGCGCATCAACCGCATGGCGCTGGTGCGCTGCGTGCGCAGCCTGCCTTCGCCCTCGCGCTCCGATCTGGCTGTGCACACCGGCCTCACCAAATCGACCATCAGCCTGCTCGCGCAGGAGTTGATCGACGAAGGCTGGCTGCGCGAACGCGGGCGCGCCGTTACCGGCTCGCTCGGCCGCCGGCCGACGCCGCTGGAGCTGGACGACAGCCGGCTGGCGCTGATCGGCGTCGAACTCGGCGTGGACACGCTCACCGTGGTGACGACCACGCTCACCGGTCAGGTGCTGAACACCGCCAGCGAGGCCTTGCCGATCGCCACGCCCGAAGGCATCTGCGCGCTGATCGTGCGGCGCATGGTCGCGGCGGCGCAAGGCGTGCAGGAAAGCAAACGCCGCCTGCTCGGCTTCGGTCTCGGTGTGCCCGGTGCGGTGGAAGAACGCAGCGGTGTCGTGCGCGTGGCGCCGAACCTGGGCTGGCGCGAGGTGCCGGTGCGGCAGCTGCTGAACGCCGGGCTGCAGGCGGCGGGTTTTGGCAGGGTGCCGCTCCAGGTGCAGAACGAGGCCGATGTCGCGGCCGTCGGCGAGTACGAATTCGGCCCGCCACCGGTGCCCGAGCCGCTGATCTACCTGAGCCTGGGTGTCGGCGTGGGCGCGGGCATCGTGCTCAACGACCGCTTGTTCAGCGGCGCGCAGGGTCTGGCTGGCGAGGTGGGCCACACCTTGCTCGAACGTGGCGGGCCGGCCTGCTCCTGCGGGCGGCGGGGTTGTGCCGAGGCCTTCATCGGCCTGCGCGCGATGAGCTTGCAGGCAGGCACGGCGGCGCCGG
>JANYJL010000134.1 GCA_025361845.1 Rhizobacter sp. | reverse complement strand
TTCTTGAAGCGACGTTCATCCATGGCCGGCCTCCGTGGTGCTTGCCGTGCCCACGCGCTGCATCCAGTTGTAGAGGATGAAACACAGCAGCAGGATGATAAGGAAGTAGATCAACGAGAAGGCCGCCGCCGGCCCCAGATCGAACTGGCCGACCGCTTTCTGCGTGAGGTACTGCGAGAGGAAGGTCGTCGCATTGCCCGGCCCGCCGCCGGTGAGCACGAAGGGTTCGGTGTAGATCATGAAGCTGTCCATGAAGCGCAGCAGCACCGCGATCATCAGCACGCCGCGCAGCTTGGGCAGCTGGATGTAGCGGAACACCGCGAACTTGGTCGCACCGTCGATGCTCGCGGCCTGGTAGTACGCGTCCGGAATGGCGCGCAGGCCCGCGAAGCACAGCAGTGCGACCAGCGGCGTCCAGTGCCACACGTCCATCAGCAGCACCGTGAGCCAGGCATGCGTCGGGTTGCCGGTGTAGCTGTAGTCGAAGCCGAGTGCGGCCAGGGCAGCGCCCATCAGGCCGATGTCGGTGCGGCCGTAGATCTGCCAGATGGTGCCGACCACATTCCACGGAATCAGCAGCGAGATCGCGACGACCACCAACACGGCCGACGACTTCCAGCCCTTCGCCGGCATCGACAGCGCGAGCGCGATGCCCAGCGGAATCTCGACCAGCAGCACCGACAGCGAGAACACGATCTGCCGCGCCAGCGCGCCTTGCAGGTCTTCGTCGCGCATCACCGACTTGAACCACTCGGTGCCGACGAACACCCGCCGCTCTGGCGAGATGATGTCCTGCACCGAATAATTCACCACCGTCATCAAGGGCAGGATCGCGGAGAACGCGACGCACAGGATGACCGGCAGAATCAGGAACCAGGCCTTCTGGTTGACGGGTTTCATGCGACCAGCTCCTCGTCTTTGTAGAAGCAGGTGTGGGCGCCGAAGATCGCGAGCCAGACCTTCGTGCCGGGCTGCGGGATCCGCTCGTCGGGGCTCAGCCGCGCACGAACCACGGCACCTTCGGCGACCGTTGCGGTCACCAACCAATAGGTGCCGATGTCCTGCGCCTGCGTCACGGTGGCGGGCACGGCACCCGCTGCGTTCGTTTCGGCAAGCGTCACGTACTCCGGCCGCACGCCGAGTTTGGTGGCACCGGCCGGCGCCCCCGGCAGCAGCGTGGCCGGCAGGAAGTTCATGCCCGGCGAGCCGATGAAGTGGCCGACGAAGGTGTGGCGTGGCCGCTCGAACAAGTCGGACGCACTGCCGATCTGCACCGCCCGGCCACGGGTCATCACGACCACCTGGTCGGCGAAGGTCAGCGCCTCGACCTGGTCGTGCGTGACGTAGACGAGGGTGAGCTTCAGCTCGTTGTGGATCTGCTTGAGCTTGCGGCGCAGCTGCCACTTCAGGTGCGGGTCGATCACGGTCAGCGGTTCGTCGAACAGCACGGCGGACACGTCCTCGCGCACCAGGCCGCGGCCGAGCGAGATCTTCTGCTTCGCATCCGCCGCCAGGCCCGCCGCGCGGGTGTCGAGCTGCGCGCTCATCTCCAGCATCTCGGCGATCTTGCCGACACGCTGCTTGATGCGGTCCGCCGGCACGCCACGGTTCTTCAGCGGGAAGGCGAGGTTCTCGGCCACCGTCATGGTGTCGTAGATGACCGGGAACTGGAACACCTGGGCGATGTTGCGCTGCTGCGGTGTCTTGTCCTTCACCTCGACACCGTCGAACTTGACGCCACCTTGCGAGGGTTTGACGAGGCCCGAGATGATGTTCAGCAGCGTCGTCTTGCCGCAGCCCGAGGGGCCGAGCAGGGCGTAGGCGCCGCCATCGTCGAAGGTCATCTTCAGCGGCAGCAGCGCATAGTCTTCGTCGCGCTGCGGGTTCGCCTTGTAGGCGTGGGCGAGGTCGAGGTCGATTCGTGCCATGTCAGCGGCGCTCCTTGGTCGGCGCGACGAGCAGGTCGCCCGCGGAATCGAACACGTGCACGGCCGCCGGGTCGAGGTACAGCGTGATCGGCGTGCCGAGCGTGAACACATGCACGCCGGTGAGTTGCGCGACCAGCTCGCCGATGGCGGTGTCCACGTGCACGAAGGTGTCGGAGCCCGCAATTTCCGCCAGCTCCACGCGGCCCGGCAGGACCACGTCGTTCGGCTTCGAGGTGACGCGCAAGGCGCTCGCACGCACGCCGACCGTCAGCGCGGCCGTGCTGGCCGCGGGCATGGGAATCGACAGGCTGACCCCCGCGGCGAGGCTCACGCCCAGCGTGGCCGCGTTGCCGGCGATCAGGTTCATCGGCGGGTCGCTGAAGGCACGCGCAACGCGGATCGATTTCGGGCGGTGGAACACCTCGGCGGTCGGGCCGTACTGCAGCAACTCGCCGGCGTCCATCACGGCGGTGTAGCCGCCGAGCAGCAGGGCTTCGGTCGGCTCGGTGGTGGCGTAGACGACAGTCGAGTTGCCCGCCGCGAAGAGCTGGGACAACTCGTCGCGCAACTCCTCGCGCAGTTTGTAGTCGAGGTTCACAAGCGGTTCGTCGAGCAGCATCAGCGGGGCGTTCTTGGCCAGTGCGCGGGCCAGCGCCACGCGCTGTTGTTGCCCGCCCGACAACTCGGCCGGCAGACGCTTGAGGAAGGGCTCGATGTGCAGCTTGGCCGCCAGTTCGTTGACCCGCGCATCGATGCCTTTTTCGCGCCGCAGCTTCAAAGGCGAGGCGATGTTGTCGGCCACCGTCATCGACGGGTAGTTGATGAACTGCTGGTAGACCATCGCCACGTTGCGCTCGCGCACCGGCAGGCCGGTCACGTCCACACCATCGGCCTTCACGCGGCCCTTGCTCGGCACGTCCAGGCCGGCCATCAGGCGCATCAGCGTGGTCTTGCCGGCCTGCGTGGCGCCGAGCAGCACGGTCACCGCGCGCGGCACCAAGGTCAGGTCCAGCGGGTAGAGGTGCGTTTGCGCCCCCACGTGTTTCTCGATGCGCTCGAGCATCAGTTCCATGAGGGTTCCGCCTTCGTGCCGTTCGCAGGCGTGGATGTCGCTGTGGAAGTCGATGCGGGCAAGGCGCCCCAATGTGCGTTGCACCAGGTAGCTACTGCTGCGCGTTGGGCTTCGGTCATGTGCAGGCCGAGCTTGCTGCGGCGCCACAGCACGTCGTCGGCGCAGCGCGCCCATTCGTGCGTGTGCAGGTAGTCCAGTTCGGCTTCGAACAGGCCGGGCGCCACTTCGGCGCCGAGCCCGTTGGCCAGCAGCGCCGTGGCACGCGAGCCATAGCCGCGCGCGAGGCGCCGGCACAGGGCGGGCGCGAGCTCGGGGTGGCGCAATTGCAGCGCGCGCACATGGCGCTCGAACTGGCCGACCACGTCGTTGCGGCCGCGTGAGGAGGCCCCACCGCCGTCCGCTGCACCGAGGTCACCTCCCGGCAGGCAGTGGCCGGCGGTCCAGGCACCGCGGGTCGTGCCCAGCGGCGCGGCCAGCAGGTCGGCGGCTTCTTCGGCGAGCTTGCGGAAGGTCGTGATCTTGCCGCCCCACACCGAAAGCAAAGGTGCCTGCGCGGTGTCGAGTTCGAGCGAGTAATCGCGTGTCACGGCGGAGGGGTCGCCCGATTCGTCGTCGAGCAGCGGGCGCACGCCCGAATAGCTCCACACCACGTCGGCGGGTTTCACGGCACGTTCGAAGTAGCGGCTTGCCTGTTCGCACAGGTAGTTCGTCTCGGCCGCATCGATGCGCGCCGCGCCGATCGCGCCGTCGTGTTCCACGTCGGTGGTGCCGATCAGCGTGAAATCCTGTTCGTAGGGAATCGCAAAAATGATGCGCTTGTCAGGGTTCTGGAAGATGTAGGCATGGTCGTGGTCGAACAGCTTGCGCACGACGATGTGGCTGCCCTTGACGAGCCGCAGCGCCTTGGCACGCGGCACATGCGCGTGTTCGCCGAGGAACTGCGCTGCCCAGGGCCCGGCGGCGTTGACCAGCACGCGGGCGGTCAGCTCGAGCCGTTCGCCGTTCGCGCTTTCCAGCCGCACGCGCCACGACGCCCCGCGTTGCGCGTCGACGCAACGCCAG
>JANYJL010000085.1 GCA_025361845.1 Rhizobacter sp. | reverse complement strand
CCCGCTGTCGTTTTAGCGTCAGCGCGTCACTTCAACTTCGTTTCCTTGTACTTCACGTGCTTGCGAGCCTTCGGATCGAACTTCATGATCTCGAGCTTTTCGGGCGTCGTCTTCTTGTTCTTGTCGGTCGTGTAGAAATGACCGGTGCCGGCGCTGGATTCCAGCTTGATCTTTTCGCGTCCACCTTTTGCCATGATCTTCTCCTGATCAGATTTCGCCGCGGGCGCGCAGGTCGGCAACGACCTTCTCGATGCCCACCTTGTCGATCAAACGCAGCGCAGCGTTGGTGATGCGCAGGCGGATCCAGCGGTTTTCCGCCTCGATCCAGAAGCGGCGGTACTGCAGGTTCGGCAGAAAGCGACGCTTGGTTTTGTTGTTCGCGTGGGAGACGTTGTTTCCCACCATCGGGCGCTTGCCCGTGACCTGACAGACGCGTGCCATGACGCACCTCCAAAAGTTCGCAAAAATTGAACTGCCGTGAATTTCGGCAAAGACCGCGATTATAGCCAGCTTTCGCTGGCGGGTCACTGTTCTAGGAAGCGCTGCGCGTCCAAAGCCGCCATGCACCCAGTGCCGGCGCTGGTGATGGCCTGGCGATACACATGGTCCTGCACGTCCCCGGCGGCGAACACACCCGGCACGCTGGTCATCGTCGCCATGCCGGCCAGGCCGCTGCGCGTGGTGATGTAGCCGTCCTTCATGTCGAGCTGACCCTTGAAGATGTCGGTGTTCGGCTGGTGGCCGATGGCGATGAAACATCCCTTCAGTGTCAGCTCGGAGGTGCTGCCGTCCTGCGTGCTCTTCAGGCGCACGCCGGTCACGCCCGAGGCGTCACCCAGAACTTCATCGAGCGTGTTCCACAGGTGCAGCTCCATCTTGCCGGCGGCGACCTTCTCATTCACCTTGTCGATCAGGATCGGCTCGGCGCGGAACTTGTCGCGCCGGTGCACCAAGTGCACCTTGCTGGCGATGTTCGACAGGTACAGCGCCTCTTCGACCGCCGTGTTGCCGCCGCCGACCACGCAGACCGTGTCTCCGCGGTAGAAAAATCCGTCGCAGGTGGCGCAGCCGCTGACGCCGCGACCCATGAAGGCCTCTTCCGACGGCAGGCCGAGGTACTTAGCCGAGGCGCCGGTGGCGATGATCAATGCGTCGCAGGAGTAGTGACCCGAGTCGCCGGTCAGCTTGAACGGCCGCGCGCTCAGGTCGACCTCGTTGATGTGGTCGAACACGATCTGCGTGTTGAAACGCTCGGCGTGTTTCTGGAAGCGCTGCATCAGCTCCGGGCCCTGCACGCCATCCACATCGGCGGGCCAGTTGTCGACGTCGGTGGTCGTCATCAGCTGGCCACCCTGGGCGATGCCGGTGATCAGCATCGGCTTCAGGTTCGCGCGCGCCGCGTACACCGCAGCGCTGTAGCCTGCGGGGCCGGAACCGAGGATCAGGACTTGGGCGTGTTGGATGGGCTTGCTCATACGGGTCGGGCGCGGGGGCCGGTTGGTAGAGGCGTCATCACAACGCCCCGGTGCGAAAGTTTGACATGGGGTCGGTTCCCACTGGCGTCAAGGTTTGTTATGGTGACAATAGCGGCATTTTAGAAACCGCTAGAGTTTCCGTTCGGGAATAAGACCAACAGCCCGTGACGGCCCGTGACGACTTGAAAGGCGAAACCGTATGGCAATGCTCTCCAACCTCGACCTGATCCGGCGTGTACCGCTGTTTTCGATGCTCACCAACGATCAGGCGCAGAGCATTGCCGACAGCGTCGTCAAGCGACGCTTTCGCCGCGGCGAGATCGTCGTCGAACACCTCAAAAAGTCGAACGCGCTGTTCATCCTGCTGACCGGTCGCGCTCGCGTGCTGACCTCCGACTCGCGCGGCCGCGAAGTCATCCTCGCCGTGCTGCAACCGGGCGACTACGTCGGCGAAATGAGCCTGATCGACAACGAACCGCATTCGGCCACCGTGCGCGCCGAAGTGCAGGCCGACATTCTGGTGCTCGGCCGCGCCGAATTCGCGCGCTGCCTGCCGGAGAACTCCAGCCTTTCGTACGCGATCATGCGCGGCCTGGTGCAGCGCCTGCGCAGCGCCGACCGGCAGATCGAATCGCTGGCCTTGCTCGACGTCTACGGCCGTGTGGCGCGCACCCTGCTCGACATGGCCGAGATGGACGGTGGCCAGCGTGTCATCCGCAACAAGGTCTCGCGGCAGGACCTGGCCAAGATCGTCGGCGCTTCGCGCGAGATGGTCAGCCGGGTCATGAAAGACCTGGAAGAGCGCGGCATGGTGCAGACCCAGGAAAACGGCTCCGTCGTCATCAAGGATCTGACGGCCTGATCTCGGCAGCGCCTGTTCGTGGCGTGACGGTGGCCTGATCGGCCACAATCCCGCCCATGACGTTTCCCCTCGGATCTCTTCGTGCCGACGGCGGCGCCACCGGCGGCGCCGCACGCTCCTCCTCCAGCAGCCGCAGCGGCCTGCCTGCTGCCGCCGCAACACCCCATCACCCCGCCGGCTGGCGCGCCCAGTTGCGTTTGCTCGTGACTGCGGTGCTGTGGTTGCTTGCATTGCTGGCGCTGGCCACCCACAACGCCGCCGACCCGGCCTTCTCGACCTCCGGCAGCGCCGCGGCGGCGCTGAACAAGGCGGGCCTGGCTGGCGCGTGGTTCTCCGATCTCGCGTTCTTCCTGTTCGGCTATTCGGTCTGGTGGGCGATGGTCGTGAGCTTGCGTGCCTGGCTCGGTGCCCTGGCGCGCACGCTGCGCGGTGAGGTGCACACACCCGACCCGCATCGCCCGACCTGGTTGTTCTGGGCCGGCGCGGCGCTGCTGCTGGCCGCCAGCGCCTCGCTCGAATGGACACGCCTGTACCAATGGGAAGCGCGTGTCGCCGGCGGCCAGGCCGGCGGTGTGATCGGCTACATGCTCGGGTCGGCCAGCATGAAGCTGCTCGGCTTCGCCGGCTCGGGCGTGCTGTGGATCGCCGCCCTCGTGGCCGGTCTGTCGATGGCGATGCGCTTCTCGTGGCTGAGTGCCGCCGAAGGCATCGGTGCCTGGGTCGAGTCGTTGCGCGAGCGTCGCATCGAACGTGTCGAACGTGCCGAAGACCTGCGCCTCGGTGAGCAGGCGCTGCGCGAGCGCGAGCAGGTGGTCGAGGTCGAACACCAATGGCACGAAGAACACGTGCCGATCGTCATCGAGCCCGAGATCGTCGATGTGCCCGCGTCCACACGCGTCGTGAAGGAACGCCAGAAGCCGCTCTTCGTCGAACTTGCCGACACCAAGCTGCCCCAGGTCGATCTGCTCGACGCCGCGCCCGGCCGTACCGAAAGTGTCGCGCCCGAAACGCTCGAGATGACCTCGCGCCTGATCGAGAAGAAGCTGAAGGACTTCGGTGTCGAGGTGCGGGTGGTCGCGGCCTCGCCCGGCCCGGTGATCACACGCTACGAGATCGAACCCGCCACCGGCGTGAAGGGTGCGCAGGTTGTCAATCTCGCGAAAGACCTGGCGCGTTCGCTCAGCCTCGTCAGCATCCGCGTCGTCGAGACGATACCCGGCAAGACGACGATGGCGCTGGAGTTGCCCAACGCGAAACGCCAGACGATTCGCCTGTCCGAAATTCTCGGCTCGCAGGTCTACAGCGACGCGTCATCGCAACTCACGATGGGCCTCGGCAAGGACATCGTCGGCAACCCGATCGTCGCCGACCTGCAGAAGATGCCGCACTGCCTGGTCGCCGGCACCACCGGCTCGGGCAAATCGGTCGGCATCAACGCGATGATCCTGTCCCTGCTCTACAAGGCCGAAGCGCGTGATGTGCGCCTGATCCTGATCGACCCGAAGATGCTGGAGATGAGCATCTATGCCGATATTCCGCATCTGCTGGCGCCGGTGGTCACCGACATGAAGCAGGCCGCCAACGCCCTCAACTGGTGCGTGGCCGAAATGGAAAAACGCTACAAGCTTATGAGCAAGCTCGGGGTGCGCAATCTTGCCGGCTACAACGTCAAGATCGACGAGGCCAAGGAAAGAGGCGAATTTATTTACAACCCGTTCAGCCTGACGCCGGACCAG
>JANYJL010000061.1 GCA_025361845.1 Rhizobacter sp. | reverse complement strand
GGCTTCCGCGCCTGCCTCGGCCACGGGCTTGGCCACGGCGGCGTTGGCCAGGCCGCTGGCCTGCGCGAGCTGCACGAACTTCTGCAAGGCAACCGTGGCCTCGGCCGGGTGGCGCAGTTCGAGTTGCAGCGCGCCGAGCGTGAGCCACGGCGGTGTCAACGCGGGGGCGATGCGGGTGACGGTGTCGAGCTGCTCGATCGCTTCGGCATAACGCTGCGACGAGGTCAGCACCCGCACGTACGTCAGCCGCACGCCGTGGCTGTCGGGCTTGGCCTTCAGGTGCGCCAGCACGATGGGTTCGGCCGCAGGCGTGGCCGGCAACAGATCGACCGCCAGCAGGGCCGGGCCGTCGGCCGCAGGGTCGCGCTTGTGGGCGCGCTGCGCCTGGTCGAGCGCCTTGGCGCTGTCCTGCGCGCTCAGCCAGGCGCGGCCCAGCGCCACGCGCGCAGAGGTGGCCGTGTCGGCGTTGTCGATGTAGGGCTGCAGCGCCTGCTCCAGCAAGCTGGCAGCCTGCTTCGGCTCGGCCGCGCGGGCAAAGAACCGCGGCAGCGAGTTGATGGTCGCCGGGCGCATCGGCAGCGGCGTCTGCGCGATCAGGGCTTTCAGCGGTTCCAGCGCTTCAGGCGTGCGGTTCAGCGCGACGAGCAATTGAATGTGAAAGCGCAGCGCCTCCAGCGAAGCCGGCAGGGCGGTGCGCCAGGCCTTGACGGCGGCCAGCGCTTGGTCGCCGGCGCGCGCTTCGAGCGCGATGTCGGTGGCGCGGCGGAACAGCTGTTCGTCCTTGGTGCGGCGCGCGGCGTCCAGCATCACTTCATAGGCGGTGCCGGCCTCGCCGGCGCGCAGTTCCATTTCGCCGATCAGCAACTGGTACATCAGCTGCGCGTCGAGCGCGGAGTTGTCGACACTGCTCAGCGCCGCCACCGTCTGCGCATACGCCGGCTGAAGCAAGGCCATCGACGCCAGCAGCGCGGCCAGCGCACGGGCGGTGCCGATTCTTAAAAACGGGGCGGGCATCGGCAACTCCTGAAACGGAAAAATGATTCTAGTGCGGGGGTGGACTGGCGGTGCGACCCGCCTGCGTCGCGATAATTCCCCATGCCCGAGCTTCCCGAGGTCGAAGTCACACGTTTGAGCTTTGCGCAGCGCATCCGCGGCGCCAGCGTCACCGCCGTCCGGCTCGGCAAACCACTGCGTTGGCCGCTCGGTCGCGACCCGCAAACGCTGGTTGGCCAGCGTGTGGGTGAGGTCTCGCGGCGCGGCAAGTACCTCTGGCTCGCGTTCTCGGGTGGCGACGGCGGCGGCCTGCTGATGCACCTCGGCATGTCCGGCTCGCTCGCCTTCACGCCGAGCCCGGCCGAACCCGGGCGGCACGACCACTTCGACCTCGCCACGACCCTGGGTACCTTGAGGCTGACCGACCCGCGGCGTTTCGGCGCGGTGGTGTGGTCACCCGCGCTGGACGACGGCCCGGCGGCCAAGCTGCTCGCCGCGCTCGGCCTCGAACCCTTCGACCCGGCCTTCACCGGCACCCACCTGCACGCTGCCCTGCGCGGGCGCCGCGTGGCGATCAAGCAGGCGCTGCTGGCCGGCGACATCGTGGTCGGCGCCGGCAACATCTACGCCTGCGAAGCCCTGTTCGAAGCCGGCATCGACCCGCGCCTGCCCAGCGAAAAACTCAGCCGGCCGCGCAGCGAACGCCTGGCCACGGCAGTGCGCGGCACGCTCGCCCGCGCGCTCGAACTCGGCGGCTCCACGTTGCGCGACTTTCGCGATGCGCACGGCATGGCCGGCGCCTTCCAGCTGCATGCGCATGTCTACGGGCGTGCGGGCGAGCCCTGCCACACCTGCGGCACGGCCATCCGCCGCATCGTTCAAGGCCAGCGCGCGACCTACTTCTGCCCGGTCTGCCAGAAGCGCTGAAGCCGCGCCAGGCCGCAGAACGGCCGCGCAAACCGCCCTCGCGTGCCGTATGGCACGGCGCCGTTGGTGAGCAGATGTTTCAACGCGGTCGCGCCGCAAGCCATGCGCTACGATCATTTCCCCACCGCAGACATTCGCCTGCAGCCCCCTCATGACCCCATCATTCGCCAGCAGTCTCGATGCCTTGAGCGATTGGCGCGCCGCGCTTTCTCGCCGGCTCGACGATCTGTCTCGCTTCCTGACCGAGCATGAGCTGGCCGATGCGCAGAGCACCCAGCAGGTGGCGGCGCTGCGCGGCCGGCTGTCGACCGAAAAGCTGATCGTCGCCTTCGTCGCCGAGTTCTCGCGCGGCAAGTCCGAGCTGATCAACGCGATCTTCTTTTCCGACGCGGGCCGCCGCGTGCTGCCGGCCACGCCGGGCCGCACGACGATGTGCCCGGTCGAGCTGGCCTGGGACCACGAAGAGGCGCCGTGCCTGACCTTGCTGCCGATCGAAACCCGGCTCGAAGGCCTGTCGCTGACCGAGCTGCTCGGCCAGCCGCGCGTGTGGCACAAGGTGGTGCTGGACGTGGGCAACCCGGCGCAACTGGCGCAGTCCCTGCTTGAAGTGACGCGCACGCAGTGGGTGCCGATGGACAAGGCCCGCGCCCTCGGTTTCTGGGACGACGCCACACCCGACGACAACCCGCCGCTCGACCAGATCGGCCGTGTCGAAGTGCCTTCCTGGCGCCATGCCCGCATCAACTACCCGCACCCGCTGCTGAAGCAAGGCCTGGTCGTGCTCGACACCCCGGGCCTGAACGCCGTGGGAGCCGAACCCGAGCTCACGCTCGGCCTGCTGCCGACGGCGCATGCCACCGTCTTCATCCTTGGTGCCGACACCGGCGTCACCAAGTCCGACCTCGCGATCTGGCGCGACCACCTCGGCACCAACCCGCTCGCGCGCTTCGTCGTGCTCAACAAGATCGACGCGCTGATCGACCCGCTCGCCACACCCGAGCAGGTGCACACGCAGATCGAGAGCCAGCAACGCGATACCGCGCGCACGCTCGGCGTGCCGGTGACGCGCGTGTTCCCGCTCTCGGCACGGCAAGGGTTGGCCGCGCGCGTGGCAGGTGACGCCGCTGCGCTCGCCGAGAGCCGTCTGCCCGACCTCGAAGCCGCGCTCGGCGCACAACTGCTGCCGCAGCGCCGCGAGGTGCTGGAGCAGGTGGTGATGGACGGCGCACAGCACATCGAAAGCGGCGTGCTGCGGCGCATTGGCGAAGCGCGCCGGCAACTCGCTGAACAGACGCTCGAGCTGCGCGGCCTGCGTGGCAAGAGCGGCGCCAAGCTGCGCATGATGCTCAAGCGCATCGACGCCGAAACGGCCGAGTTCGAACAATGCACCTCGCTGCTGCAAGCCATGCGCGTGGTGCACACGCGCATGCTGAAAGACGCGACGGTCGGCCTGTCCAGCGACCGCCTGCGCGAGCAGCTCAGCATCATGCAGACCGGGCTGCAGGGCTCGTTCTTCAAGCTCGGCGCGAAGAAGGCCTTCGTCACCTTGTGCGAACGGCTGCGCGGGCTGATGTCCGAGGCGCAGCGTGCGAATGGCGAGATACGCGACATGCTCGGTGCCTCATTCGCCCGCCTGAACGCCGAGTTCGGTTTCAGCCTGGCGCTGGCCAAGGGCCCCGACCTCGACCGCTTCGCTGACGAACTGGGCCTGATCGAGCGCAACTACGTGCAGTACCTCGGTTTGTCGCAGGCCTTGCGGCTGTCGCAGCCGAAGTTCATGGAGCAGTTCCGCCGCATGCTGATGTCCAAGCTGCGTGTCGTGTTCGAGAACGCGAGCGGCGAGCTGGAGATGTGGAACAAGTCCGCGTCGGCCCAGGTCGATTCGCAACTGCGCGAGCGGCGCCGCAACTTCCGCCAGCGGCACGAGACGCTGGAGCGCATCCAGTCGGCGGCCGGCGAGCTGGAAGCGCGCATGTCGGAAATCGAAGTGCAGGACCGCCGGCTGCAAGGTTTCGGCACCCGCGCGGTGGAGCTGGTCGAAGCGCTGCGCGCGCAAGCCTGCACTGCACCGCTGGCGACCGACACCGAGCAGATCACGATCGATCTGCCACTCTCCGACGACGCCGAACCGATGATGCTGCGCCGGGCGCAAGCTTGAGCCCAGCCGCGAAGAAGAACTTCGCACCCCGACTGATCGAGTGGCAGCGCCAACACGGCCGCCACAGCCTGCCTTGGCAGGGCACGCGCGACCCTTACCGCGTGTGGCTCTCCGAGATCATGTTGCAGCAGACGCAGGTGGCAACCGTACTCACCTACTACGCGCGCTTTCTGGAGCGCTTCCCGGATGTGGCGAGCTTGGCCGCGGCCTCACAAGACGATGTGCTCGCGCTGTGGAGCGGCCTGGGTTACTACAGCCGAGCGCGCAACCTGCATGCATGCGCGCGCGCCGTGGTGGCCGAGCACGGCGGGCGCTTCCCGGCGAGCAGCGCGCAGCTCGCGGAGTTGCCGGGCATCGGCCGCTCGACCGCCGCGGCCATCGCAGCCTTCTGCTTCGGTGAGCGTGTGGCCATCCTCGATGGCAACGTGAAGCGTGTGCTGACGCGTGTGCTCGCCTTCGACGGTGATCTGGCCGAAGCCGCGCAGGAACGCGAACTGTGGGCGCAGGCCACCGCCCTGCTGCCCGAGCAAGGCATCGAGCCCTACACACAAGGCCTGATGGATCTCGGCGCCACGCTGTGCATGGCGCGCGCGCCGAGTTGCCTGCTGTGCCCGGTGCACAGCCTGTGCAGCGCCGCGCGCGCCGGCACACAAACAAATTACCCCATCAAGACCCGCAAGCTCAAGCGCAGTTCACGCGAGCATGTGTGGTTGTGGCTCGCCTGGCGCGATCAGGTGTGGCTGGTGCAGCGGCCCGAGCGTGGCGTATGGGTGGGGCTGTGGAGCCTGCCGGAATTCGACGACCTGGCCTCGTTTGA
>JANYJL010000018.1 GCA_025361845.1 Rhizobacter sp. | reverse complement strand
CGCCCACTGCGACGGGTACTGGTCCTTGGCGTCGAAGACCATGCGCACCGCACGATCCTGAACCTCGGGGGAAAACTTCGGGGACTTCCTCATCTTGGCTCCATTCTCAATCGAAGGAGCCTCCTCTAAACCCGGGGCGGTCAAACACCCTGGCCGCGGGGTCGTACAGGTGCATGAACTTGTCGACGTTCTGTTCGAGCACGGCGGTCCGATAGCCCTCGAGAACTTGCTCGGCGCTGTCCGCGGGATGGTTCATGTGAGAGCTCCTTGGTTCGCTCGTACGAGGTCTAGACTGCACACACCGTCGAGACCCCAACGGCAAGGATGCCATGACGCAGACCCCGAAAACGCCCGCCGGCCACATCGTCCTGGCCAACGCGGACAGCGACAGCTACCGCTCCCTGCGGCGCCGGCCCTTGCCGCGCGCCGAGCGCCTGTTGCTCGGCAAGGCCTTGCGCCAGCAGGTGCCGCGCAGCGCGCTGGGCGACTGGAAGGCGCCGGCAAACCGGCCCGACCCGGTCGAGCAGATCAAGCTGTCGCATGAAGGCCGGCTGGCATCGTTGATACCGATCCGCGTCGGCCGCATGGTCGCTTCGCCCTACGGTTTCCTGCGCGGCACCGCGGTTGTGATGGCCTGGGACGTGGCGCACCTGCCCTCGACCGGCATCACGCCCGTGGTCTGCGGCGATGCGCATCTGGGCAACTTCGGCTTCTATGCCTCGCCCGAGCGCGACCTGGTGATCGACCTGAACGACTTCGACGAAGCCCACCCCGGCGCCTGGGAATGGGACCTGCGCCGCTTGACCGCGAGCATCTGGGTCGCCGGGCGGCGCAATGGTTCGAGCGAATCGCAGTGCCACGATTCGGTGGCCGCCTGCGTGGCCGCCTACCGCGACGAGGTGCGCTTCCTGGCGGACCAACCGCTGCTGCTGCGCTCCTACCAGCGGCTGGATGTCGAACACCTGCACGAGACCGCGACCGAGAAGGGCCTGCGTGGCGAGATCGCGCGCGCCGCCAAGCGCGCACGGCAGCGCACCAGCGACCGCGCGTTGCCGCGTTTCACCGCCGAAGTCGGCGGGCGCAGGCACATCGTCGAAGAGCCGCCGCTCATCACCCACGTGCCCGAGGCCGAGGCGCAGCGCATCGCCGAAGGGCTCGACATCTATCTCGAAACGCTCGCGCCGCACTGGCGCCGCGCGCTCGGCGGCTACACGCTGCTGGATTTGGCGCACAAGGTGGTCGGCGTCGGCAGCGTCGGCCTGCGCGCCTACGTGGCGCTGCTCGAAGGCAGCAGTGCCGACGACGTGGTGTTCCTCCAACTCAAGCAGGCGCGACGCTCGGTGCTCGCGCCCTTCGTGCACGGCGACTCGGCCTGGCATGCGCACCAGGGCCAGCGTGTTGTCGAGTACCAGCAGGCGCTGCAGACTGTCAGCGACCCGCTGCTCGGCTGGGCCACGATCGACGGCCTGCAGTACTACGTGCGCCAGTTCCGCAACATGAAGGGCACGGTGGCGCTGGACGCGATCGATGCGGACGCGCTGACCGACTACGCCGGCATCGTCGGCCACCTGCTGGCCAAGGGCCATGCCCGCACCAGTGGCGCATCGATGATCGCCGGCTATGTGGGCGGCTCGGAAAAGCTGGACGAGGCGCTGTGCCGCTTCGCGCGTGCCTATGCGGACCAGACGGAGGCCGACCACGCAGCCCTCGTCAAAGCCGTGGCGCGCGGCGCCTTGCCGTGTGAACGCAGCGAGGCTGAGCCGGGCAAGTCGGCGTTCAGGCCGTAGGCCGCGGCGCGCGTCGACATCGCGGAGGGTCAGCAGAATGTTTTTGCCGAGACGGAAGTTCGCTTCACGTAGCCGCCTTGCTACTGGTACTAAGCTTTGAGCGAATGCAAAGTATGAGGACCAAAGGAGCCCACACGATGAAGGCGTTCTTGCGCGGTCGCCAGTTGTCAACGGTTTTTGAGGTCGCTGGTCGTGATGAAAACAGCGCTACCGCAGCGCTCGGCTGGACGCTTAGTCGCTCCCGCCAGCTACTCGAGGCGTTCCTGTCAGATGCGCTTGGCATCGATGCGCGCGTCCGTGACCCAAGGTTCGACATGCAACTGCATGGCGGCGACAACGGGTTCACCGACATCGAGATTCGCGACGGGGTCTTCTGTCACGTAATCGTTGAAGCCAAGGCCGGGTGGGAGATTCCCTCTGAGAAGCAGTTGGCCGGGTACGCGCCTCGGATCAATGCTGAGTCGGTTGAGCACAGAAAGCTGGTTAGTCTCAGTGCAATGGAGCAGGCCTTCGTCCAACTTCCGGCCGAGATTGGCGGGGTAAGCGTTGTGCACCGCTCGTGGGCCGACATAGTGCGGCTGATCAACAGGACATTGCCTCGAACGCAGACTCGGTCTGAACGACTATGGCTGTCGGAGTTGTCCAAACATCTCGGGGGATACATGCAACTCCAGGACCTACTTAGCAGCATCGTCCGTGTGGTTCCGCTCAAGAAGGACCGCATATCAAAACACGACCCCTATAGGTGGGTCGATGTCGTTCAGGCGGACAGGCGGTACTTCCATCCGGTTGGAGGTCAGGGCTTCCCCAACGTGCCTCAAAACTATGTTGGCTTTCGTCTCGACGGACAGCTGCTCTCCGTTCACTTCGTTGAGGAATGGGAGATCGTCGTCAATCTCGCGTCACTCCACGACAAGTGGCCACCGACCACTATCCCGCACTTCGTCTACAAACTTGGCCCGCCAATGTTCCCCGCCAGTAAGGTCGCCAGCGGAAGTATCTATGGCCCCGGAAGTCAATCGTGTGCTATTGATACGTTGCTCTCTGGAAGATACGCAACAGTGGCGGAAGCCAAGGCGGAGACCGACGCGAGAAAGCGGAAGTTGATGCTTCTTGATGATGATGCGGTGACCTGACCTGACGGGGACTTGCGCCGCCCGCGCACTCGAATCGAGATGGGCCCGATACATGTTCGGCCGAATGGACAAGCGAAGGTGTCGGAGCCGGCACTTGGCGCGGAGGCGACCACGGACGCGCGCCTAGTTTGAACAAGAAGGTGCTCCGCCTCGAATGCTCGGGAGCTCTTCCCCTAAGACCAGAACGTAGATGAGGATTTGTACTTTGTATTGCACACAATCTAATTGCCAACTACACTCCGGCCCATGGTCACCCAGCCCACCCCTCTGCGCAAACCGCGCGCTGTCGCCGCCCCTGCCGCCGAGTGGCTGACGCTGGACCGGCAGTTGTGCTTTGCGCTGTATTCGTCGTCGCTGGCAATGACCAAGTTCTACAAGCCCCTGCTCGAACCGCTCGGCCTCACCTACCCGCAGTACCTGGTGATGCTCGTGCTGTGGGAGCGGGATGGCGCAACGGTGTCCGAGCTCGGTCAACGGCTGACGCTCGATTCGGGCACGCTGACACCGCTGCTCAAGCGGCTGCAAGCCAACGGCCTGCTGGCACGAACGCGCGACACCGAAGACGAACGCCGCGTGCTGGTCAAGCTCACCGCTGCCGGCCGCGCACTGAAATCCCGCGCCGTGAAGGTGCCACCGCAAGTGGCCTGTGCCGCGGCCTGCCCGCTCGACGAACTGGCCGCGCTCACCAGTCGGCTGAAGCAACTGCGCGACGACATCACCGAGTTTTCAAGCCGCGCAGCCGCCTGAGCTGCGCATTTTTCACCTCGCCCGTTCCGGGCATTCAATCTCTCAAGGAGTTCTCACCATGTCGATCGAAAAAGTTGTCTACACCGCCCACGCCACCTCCACCGGCGGCCGCGACGGCGGCTCCAAGACGGATGACGGCAAGCTGCAGGTCAAGCTCGCCGTGCCGAAGGAAATGGGCGGCAATGGCGACGGCACCAACCCCGAGCAGTTGTTCGCGGCGGGCTACTCGGCCTGCTTCCTTGGCGCGCTGAAGTTCACCGCCGGCCAGCAGAAGGTCAGCCTGCCGTCGACCGTCTCGGTCAGCGCCGACATCGGCATCGGCCAGATCCCCGGCGGCTTCGGCATCCAGGCGGCGCTGACGATCAACGTCCCCGGCATGGACCACGCTGCGGCCGTCGCGCTGGTGGAAGCGGCCCACAAGGTGTGCCCGTACTCGAACGCGACCCGCGGCAACATCGACATGACCTCGACGGTGGTGGTCTGATCGCCTGATCGCCCGAGTTCAGCGGGCTCGGCCCGCTGACCGTCCTCGTCGCCTCGCGACCCTTCGGTGCCGAGGCGATTTTCATGGCGCGGTGAGCAGGGCCAGCAGCAGTTCCACGCGCGCCTTCACGGGCGACAAGGCGCCAGCCGAGGGCAAGGCGCCGTCGGTCTGGCCGACCACCGCGCCTTCGGCGCAACGCGTGCAACGCAGCACCCGCACACCACCGCGCTGCGCATCGAGCAGCGCATCGTGCAGCGTGTGGTGCAAGGTGCCATTGCCCGTGCCCGCGACCACGAGGCCGCGTGCGCCCAGCGCCACGAGCGCCGGCACGATGGCGCCATCTGCGCCCGCGTGGCTGATGAGGATTTCGACCCGCGGCCATTCGGCGCTGGGCCGCGCGATCGCCTCCAGCCCGAGCGCATCGCCCTGCGGCCACGCGCCGACGATGCGCAGCGCGCCCTCCTCGACCCAGGCGACCACACCCGCATCGCCCGAGTTGAAGCCGTCGAGCCCGTAGCTGTGGTGCTTGCGCACATCGGCAGCACGATGCACCGCGCCGCCCAGCACGGCGAGCACGCCGCGCGCCTGGGCATGCCGCGCCACGCCGACCGCATCCAACAGGTTCTGTGGGCCGTCGGCCAGCAAGGAGGTCGACGGGCGCATGGCCGCCGTCAGCACGACCGGCTTGGTGGGCGCGAGCACGCGGTGCAGGAAGTAGGCAGTTTCTTCGAGCGTGTCGGTGCCATGCGTGATGACGATGCCGGCCACGTCGGGACGTTGCAGATGGAACGCGACCCGCTGCGCCAGGCGCTGCCAGGTGGCGTGGTCCATGTCCTTGCTGTCGAGCTGGGCCACCTGCTCCGCTTCGAGCGCCTGTCCAACGAGCGCGGGCACCGCGTGGATCAGGCTCGCCACGCCGATCTGCCCGGCGGTGTAGCCCACATTGTCGGCATCGCTGGCAGCCGTGCCGGCAATGGTGCCGCCGGTTCCCAACACCACGACTGTCGAAGCTTTGTTTTGCATTTTTTTCGAAGCTGGATGAAAATACAGGTACCGGATAAATCGTCAGCCGGCGATCCAGGGAGTGCCGAAGCCATGCAGGAAACACCCAAACTCACCGACCGCCAGCAGCAGATCCTCGACCTGGTGCGCAGCGCGATCGAACGCACCGGTGCACCACCCACACGCGCCGAGATCGCCAACGAGCTGGGCTTCCGCTCCGCCAACGCGGCCGAAGAACACTTGCAGGCGCTGGCCCGCAAAGGGGTGATCGAACTGGTAGGCGGCACCTCCCGCGGCATCCGTCTGAAGTCTGACACATTGCGTGCGCTCAACCTCAGCCGGAACAAGCAGTTCAGCCTGCCTTTGCCGGGCATGGCCCAGCTCTCGCTGCCCCTGGTCGGGCGCGTGGCGGCGGGCAGCCCGATCCTCGCGCAAGAGCATGTCGACCAGACCTTCATGGTCGAGGCCAGCATGTTCCCGCGCCGGCCCGACTACCTGCTGAAAGTGCGCGGCATGAGCATGCGCGATGCCGGCATCATGGACGGCGATCTGCTCGCCGTGCAGAAGGCAAAAGATGCGAAGAACGGCCAGATCGTCGTCGCGCGCCTCGGCGACGAGGTCACGGTCAAGCGTTTCAAGCGCGGCCGCAACGGCATCGAGCTGATCCCCGAGAACCCCGACTTCGAAACCATCCACGTGCCGCCCGACACGGTCGATTTCGAACTCGAAGGCCTGGCCGTCGGGCTGATCCGCAACAACATGCTGATGTGAAGCCGTGATGCTCGCCACCACCGAAAAACGCACTGCGATGAAGGCGCCCAAGGCTGCCACGGCGGACGAATGCAAGACGCTGGAGCAGCTGCCCAATGTCGGCCCGGCGCTTGCGGCCGATCTGCGGCTGATCGGCATCCACGAACCCTCGGCCCTGCGCGGGCAAGACGCCTTCGTGCTCTACCAGAAGCTGTGCATCGCGAGCGGCCAGCGCCAAGACCCGTGTGTGCTCGACACCTTCCTGGCCGTCACCGATTTCATGCGCGGCGCGCCGGCGGCGCCGTGGTGGCAGTACACGGCGCAGCGCAAGGCGATGTTCAGGAAAGTCTGACGCGAAGCCTCGGCTTCATTTCCACAACTTGATCAGCAGCTCCCGCACCAGCGCCGTCGATTGATCGATCAGCGGCCCGCGCGGCCGCTGCGCGGAAGTGGCGATCCACAGCGTCGTCGTCAGCTTCGGCTTGCCGATCGGCCGCACGTTGAAACCCTGCTCCTTGCCGCTGGCCTTGATGGCGTTGAGCGCCAGCACCGCGTGGAAACCGTCGTGCTGTACCAGGTCCAGGATGGCCGGGATGCTCTCGATCTCCAGCGCCACCTTGGCGCGCCGGCCTTCGCTGGCGAGCGCGGCCTCCAGCAGCATGCGAATCGAGTGCGGCCGGCTTGGAATCACCAGTTCGCGCTGGGCCACCTCGGCCAGCATGACCGGCGGGCCGATCAGCCGGGCTGCCCGCACGGCCTTGCTCGCCCGGTCTGCCGGCCCCGCCTTGGCATCGGAACGCGCCGAGACCAGGTAGAGCTGCTCGTGCAGCACCGGCATCAGGTCGATCGCCGCCGAGGAGCCGACGTTGTAGACCACGGCGCAGTCCACTCGCCCGATCGCCAGCCACTCCATCACGTAGGTGGACAGGCCTTCGACCACGCTCAGCGTCGCCTTCGGAAAGCGTTGCCGGAACGCAGTCACCAGCGGCCCGGTGAGCGTGCGGCTCACGCTCGGCGGCAGGCCGATCACCAGCCGGCCGGTGGCGGCGCCGCGCTGGTTCTCGATGTCCAGCCGCGCCCGCTCCACCTGCTGCAGGATGCCGCGGCCGTGCTCCAACAGGCGCTTGCCCGCTTCGGTCAACGTGACGCCTCGCCCGGTGCGCTCGAACAGCGGCTGGCGCAACTCCACTTCCAACGCCCGCACCTGCCGGCTCAGTGCCGATTGCACCACCGACAACTGGGTCGCCGCCCGCGTGAAACTCCCCAGCTCGGCCACTTGCACGAAGTAGTCCAATTGTTTCAGGTCCATGGTTCCGCGCGCCCGTTCAACCCATGCTTTTTCGAGATAGCTGCTATGCAGCCACGCCGATTGCAGAATACCTGAGCCTGCACAAGAATGGCAGCCAGTTCATCACCAGCCTTCAGGCGCCCACAGAGGAGACACCACGTGATCATCGACTGCCACGGCCACTACACGACCGCGCCCAAGGCGCTGGAAAACTGGCGCAACCGCCAGATCGCCGGCATCAAGGACCCGGCCTCTAGCCCCAAGGTCTCGGAGCTGAAAATTTCCGACGACGAGCTGCGCGAATCGATCGAGACCAACCAGCTGAAGCTGATGCGCGAGCGCGGCAGCGACCTCACGATCTTCAGCCCGCGCGCCAGCTTCATGGCGCACCACATCGGCGACTTCAATGTCTCGTCGACCTGGGCGGCGATCTGCAACGAGCTCTGCTACCGCGTGAGCCAGCTCTTCCCGGCCCACTTCATCGGCGCGGCGATGCTGCCGCAATCGCCCGGAGTGGACCCGGCCACCTGCATCCCCGAGCTGGAGAAGTGCATCAAGGAATACGGCAACGTCGGCATGAACCTGAACCCGGACCCTTCCGGTGGCCACTGGAATTCGCCGCCGCTGTCGGACCGCTCCTGGTATCCGCTCTACGAGAAGATGGTCGAGTACGACATCCCGGCGATGGTGCACGTCAGCACGAGTTGCAACGCCTGCTTCCACACCACCGGCGCGCACTACCTGAACGCCGACACCACGGCCTTCATGCAGTGCCTCACCAGCGATCTGTTCAAGGACTTCCCGACCCTGCGCTTCCTGATCCCCCACGGTGGCGGCGCGGTGCCCTACCACTGGGGTCGTTTCCGTGGCCTGGCGCAAGAGCTGAAGAAGCCACTGCTGAAGGACCACCTGCTGACCAACATCTACTTCGACACCTGCGTCTATCACCAGCCCGGCATCGACCTGCTGACCAAGGTGATCCCGGTCGAGAACATCCTGTTCGCGTCCGAAATGATCGGCGCGGTGCGCGGCATCGACCCCGAGACCGGCCACTACTACGACGACACCAAGCGCTACATCGAAGCCTCGACCATCCTCAGCGGCTCGGACAAGCACAAGGTCTACGAAGGCAACGCACGTCGCGTGTTCCCGCGCCTCGATGCCGCACTGAAAGCAAAAGGACTCTGACCATGGCACTCCCGATGAACAACCTCGGCATCGTCAAGCGCAACATCGTGCGCGCCGACAAGGCGGCGGTCGAACGGCTTTCGAAGCTGGGCGTGGCGACGATCCACGAAGCGATGGGCCGGGTCGGTCTGATGAAACCCTACATGCGCCCGGTCTACCGCGGCGCGCAGGCCTGCGGCACCGCCGTCACCGTGCTCTTGCAGCCGGGTGACAACTGGATGATGCATGTGGCCGCCGAGCAGATCCAACCCGGCGACATCGTGGTCGCAGCCTGCACCACCGACAACGAAGACGGCTTCTTCGGCGACCTGCTGGCCACCAGCTTCATCGCCCGCGGCGCGAAGGGCCTGATCATCGACGGCGGTGTGCGCGACGTGAAAGACCTGGAGCAGATGGGCTTCCCGGTCTTCAGCCGCGCCATCAATGCCAAGGGCACGATCAAGGCGACGCTGGGTTCGGTGAACATCCCCGTGGTGTGTGCCGGCGCGGCCGTGAACCCGGGTGACGTGGTGATCGCCGATGTGGACGGCGTCGTCGTCGTGCCCGCCGCCATTGCAGCGCAAGTGGCCGATGCCGCCGAAGCGCGCGAATCCTTCGAAGGCGAGAAGCGCGCCAAACTCGCTGCCGGCGTGCTCGGCCTCGACATGTACAAGATGCGCGAGCCGCTGGAGAAGGCCGGGCTGAAGTACATCGACTGAATCGCGACTTGTTGTCTTGGGACTGCGATGAATCCTTGCTGCTGCTTGCGTTCTGGCGTCGCTGCGCCCTCGCCTTCGCTGGTTCGGCTCCGGCGGTGGGGGGCAGGCCACGGCGGGCGGAATAATCGTCCGGCCCTGAAGGGCCGAACCTTGGATTCCTTATGCCCGCCGTGGCCCGCCCCCCACCGCCTGCGCACAATCGCTGGCTGTGCGTTGCGAGTTCACTTCGCGCCGCTTCATCGTTCCCGCAGAGCTGAGGGTGGGCCGGTCGCAGCGGGCATAAAGAAGACGTGGGTCGGCGCGGGAGCGCCGGCCGAGTATTCAGCCCGCTGCGGCCGGCCCGCCCTCGGCTCTGCTGCGCGGGCGACCGCCTGAATCCACCCCGACCCACCCCACCGAAACACAGACCCGACGAGGAGACAAGGCCCATGGAATTTCAGAAAACCGCCGGCTGGATAGACTGGTACACCGGCCCCGCCAAACCCAAGTTCAAGCTGCCCGCAGGCGCCGTCGATGCGCATTGCCACGTATTCGGCCCCGGCGCGGAATTCCCGTTCGCGCCCGAGCGCAAGTACACGCCTTGCGATGCGTCCAAGAAGCAGCTCTTCGCGCTGCGCGACCACCTCGGTTTCGAGCGCAACGTGGTCGTGCAGGCCACCTGCCACGGCAGCGACAACAGCGCGATGGTCGATGCGCTGAAGGCCTCGAACGGCAAGGCGCGTGGTGTCGCCACCGTCAAGCGCAACGTCAGCGATGCGCAACTGCAAGAGATGCACGCGGCCGGTGTACGCGGCGTGCGCTTCAACTTCGTCAAGCGGCTGGTCGACTTCACGCCGAAAGACGAGTTGATGGAGATCGCCACGCGCATTTCCAAGTTGGGTTGGCACGTGGTGATCTATTTCGAGGCGGTCGACCTGCCCGAGCTCTGGGACTTCTTCACCGGCCTGCCCACCACCATCGTCGTCGACCACATGGGCCGGCCCGACGTGGCCCTGCCTGTCGATGGCCCGCAGTTCGAACTCTTCGTCAAGTTCATGTGCGAGTACCCGAACGTGTGGAGCAAGGTGAGCTGCCCCGAGCGCCTGAGCGTCACCGGGCCGAAGGCCCTGAACGGCGAACAGGCCGCTTACAAGGACGTGGATCCGTTCGCCAAACGCATCGTCGAGACCTTCCCCGACCGCGTGCTCTGGGGCACCGACTGGCCGCACCCGAACCTAAAGGACCACATGCCCGACGACGGCCTGCTGGTCGACTTCATCCCGCACATCGCGCCGACCGCCGAGCTGCAGAAGAAGCTGCTGGTCGACAACCCGATGCGCCTGTACTGGCCCGAAAAAAAGCGCGCGTGAACGGCATGCGCTGCGTATCCAGGCTGATCGTCACCGCCACCGCGCTGCTGGCGCTGGTGGGCTGTGCTTCGCACCCAGGCACCCTGATGGGCGCGGACGCCAAGGCCGGCTGCTCAGCACTCGTGTCGAGCATCGACGCCGAGAAGATCGGCCTGCCCACACGCGGCGCGCGCATCGAATCGGCCAGCTTGATGGCTCCGAGCCCGATGGCCGTGGCCGAGCGCGGGCCGACGCCGGCCGCCACCATCACACCCGCCACACCCGAGTACTGCAAGCTGCTCGGCAGCATTGCACCGATCGATCCGAAGGCCCCAGCCATCCTGTTCCAGATCAACCTGCCGACGACCTGGAACGTGCGCTCGGTGCAATACGGAGGCGGCGGTTTCAACGGCGTGCTGACTTCTGGCCTGGGCCTGCTGCCCGCTGCCAGCTACGACCAGCCTGCGCCGCTGGCCCTCGGCTTCGCAACCTACGGCACCGACTCGGGCCACCAGACTGCGCCCGGCGAGGCGCCACAGGCCTTTGCGCTGAACGACGAGGCACTCGTCAACTTCGCGCATGCCTCGTACAAGAAGGTTCGCGATGTGGCCGTCGAAATGATGGTGCGCGCCTACGGCCGCAAGCCGCTGCGCATGTACTTCGTCGGCAGCTCCGAAGGCGGGCGCGAAGGCCTGGTGATGGCGCAGCGCTACCCGAAGGATTTCGACGGCATCTTCGCGCGTGTGCCGGTGATGAACTGGACCTTGCTGCAATTTGCCGGCACGCGCAACGGTGCGGTCACCTTCGGCGACGGCTGGTTGCCAGCCGACAAAGTGAAGCTGGTGCATGACGCCGTGCTCGCCGCCTGCGACAGCGCCGACGGCCTGGCCGATGGCCTGGTGTCGGACGCGGCCGGCTGCAAGAAGCGCTTCGACATCAACCACCTGCGCTGCGCTGGCAGCAGCGGCAAGGGCTGCCTGAGTGACGCGCAGGTGCAGGCCGTGCAGACCCTGCACTCGCCCTTCCGCGCGCCCTACGCCCTGGCCAACGAGGTGACCGAGTACCCCGGCTACCCGCTCGGTGGTGAAGACACCCCGGCCGCCGGCCCCACCGGTGGCTGGCGTGCCTGGTGGCTCGGTGGCAGCGCGCCGAGCCTGCCGCCGCAGCCGGGTAACGGCATCGCCTGGATGTTCGGCAGCGGCGCGCTGCAGTATGTCTACGCACGCAACCCGCAGATCGACCCGCGCAGCGTCGACCTCGCGGCCCCGGCCCTGGCCACGCGGGTGCGCGAAGTCTCGGCCCTGATGGACGCCACCGACCCCGACCTGGCCGAATTCGTCGTCAACGGCAGCAAGCTGATCATGCTGGAGAACATGGCCGACTACGCGCAGAGCCCGTATGCCGGCATCCGCTATCACGACGTGCTGCTGGAACAGCTAGGCCCCGACCGCGTGAACCAGTTCATGCGCCTGTACACCGCACCCGGTGTCGACCACGTGGGCACCGGTGGGCCGGCCACGGTGGACATGCTGCCAGCCCTGGTCGCCTGGGTCGAACACGGCCAAGCACCCACCGGCCTGGTGCTCGCCGAGCAGAGCGCGAAACTGCCCTTTGCCGTCTCGCGCACCCGCCCGCTGTGCGAGTGGCCGCGCTGGCCGCGTTACCGTGACGGCGACCCGGCTGCGGCCGCCAGCTTCGAATGTGTCCGCTGAAACAGCGGCTGATCCACAAGACGAGAGGAGACCGACATGGCCTTGGAAAAGAACTACATGAACGTGCCCGGCACGACCATCTTCGACGCCGAACAATCCCGGCTCGGCTACCACCTGAACCAGTTCTGCATGTCCCTGATGAAGGCCGAGAACCGCACGCGCTTCAAGGCGAACGAACGGGCCTATCTCGACGAATGGCCGATGAGCGAAGACCAGAAACTGGCCGTGCTCGCGCGTGACCTGAACCGCTGCATCGCGCTCGGCGGCAACATCTATTTCCTCGCCAAGATCGGCGCCACCGACGGGCGCAGTTTCCAGCAAATGGCCGGCAGCATGACCGGCATGAGCGAAGAGGACTACCGCAACATGATGGTCGGCGGCGGCCGCTCGGCCGATGGCAACCGCTATGTCGGCGAGGACGGCGATGCCCAGGCCCACCGGCAACCCCAGAGCCGCGCCGGCCAGAAAGCGAGCGCCTGAGATGGCCAGGATCACCGCCTCCGTCTACACCTCGCACGTGCCGGCCATCGGCGCGGCGCTCGACCTGGGCAAGACGCAGGAGCCGTATTGGCAGCCGCTCTTCAAGGGCTACGAGTTCTCCAAGCAATGGATGAAGGACAACCAACCCGACGTCATCTTCCTCGTCTACAACGACCACGCCACGGCCTTCAGCCTGGAGATGATCCCGACGTTTGCGATCGGCACTGCGGCCGAGTTCACACCGGCGGATGAAGGCTGGGGCCCGCGCCCGGTGCCGAAGGTGATCGGTCACCCGGAGCTCGCCTCGCACATCGCGCAGTCAGTGATCCAGGACGACTTCGACCTGACCATCGTCAACAAGATGGATGTGGACCATGGGCTCACGGTGCCGCTGTCCTTGATGTGCGGCCAACCGGATGCTTGGCCCTGCCCGGTGATTCCGTTCGCCGTCAACGTAGTGCAGTACCCGGTGCCCTCGGGCAATCGTTGCTACAACCTCGGCAAGGCGATCCGCAAGGCGATCGAGTCGTACGACGAGCCGCTGAAGGTGCAGATCTGGGGCACGGGTGGCATGAGCCACCAGCTGCAAGGCCCGCGTGCCGGGCTCATCAACCGCGAGTTCGACAACCACTTCCTCGACAAGCTGATCGCCGACCCCGCGGCCCAAGCCGCCGTGCCGCACATCGACTACGTGCGCGAAGCCGGCTCCGAAGGCATCGAGCTCGTGATGTGGCTGATCGCGCGTGGCGCGATGGCCGACGTGAACGGTGGCCCCAAGCCCAAGCTCGTGCACCGCTTCTATCACGTCCCCGCTTCCAACACGGCCGTCGGCCACCTGATCCTGGAGAACCAAGCATGAAGAACAGTCACTCGCAACTCGCACAGCGGGCCGAGCGCTGGGCCGCTCCCGAGCCGGCCCGCATCCCCTCGGGGGATCGGCCGATGTACCCATCGGACGAGGGGCAGCCATGAGCAAGACCATCAAGGTGGCGCTGGCCGGCGCCGGCGCCTTCGGCATCAAGCACCTCGATGCCATCAAGCTGATCGAAGGCGTGGAAGTGATCTCGCTGATCAGCCGCGACCTCGACAAGACGCGCGAGACGGCGAACCAATACGGCATCGGCCATGTCACGACCGAACTCTCTGAGAGCCTCGCGCTGAAGGAGCTCGACGCGGTGATCCTGTGCACTCCGACCCAGATGCATGCCGAGCAGACGCTCGCCTGCCTTTCCGCCGGCAAACACGTGCAGGTCGAGATTCCGCTCGCCGATACGCTGAAAGGCGCCGAGGCCGTGGCCGCCTTGCAGAAGCAGAAGGGCCTGGTCGCGATGGTCGGCCACACGCGCCGCTTCAACCCCAGCCACCAGTACGTGCACAACAAGATCAAGGGGGGAGAGTTCAACATCCAGCAGATGGATGTGCAGACCTATTTCTTCCGTCGCACGAACATGAATGCGCTCGGCCAGGCACGCAGCTGGACCGACCACCTGCTGTGGCACCACGCGGCGCACACGGTCGATCTGTTCGCGTACCAGAGCGGCGGCGAGATCGTGCAGGCGAACGCGGTGCAAGGCCCGATCCACCCGGTGCTCGGCATCGCGATGGACATGTCGATTCAGCTCAAGAGCAGCACCGGCGCGATCTGCACGCTCTCGCTCTCGTTCAACAACGACGGACCGCTCGGCACCTTCTTCCGCTACATCGGCGACACGGCGACCTACCTCGCGCGTTACGACGATCTCTACACCGGCAAGGACGAGAAGATCGACGTGAGCAAGGTGGCGGTCTCGATGAACGGCATCGAGTTGCAGGACCGCGAATTCTTTGCCGCGATCAAGGAAGGCCGCGAGCCGAATTCGAGCGTGCAGAAGGTGCTGCCCTGCTACCGCATCCTGCACCAGCTCGAACAGCAGCTCTCGCGCTGAACCCCACGGAGCGCGCACCGATGCAGCAACGACAGATCGGCCCACTCAGCGTCTCGGCCATTGGCCTGGGCTGCATGAACCTGAGCCATGCCTACGGCGCGCCACCGCCGTTCGAAGCGGCGCAGGCCCTGCTGCACCGCGCGCTCGATTTGGGCATCAGCTTCTTCGACACCGCCTCGCTCTACGGTTTCGGCACGAACGAAACCCTGGTCGGCCAGGTGCTCGCGCCGCACCGCAATAAGTTCACGCTGGCGAGCAAATGCGGCATGACGGGTGTCGATGGCAAACGGGTCATCGACGGCCGGCCGGCCACCATCAAGCGCACCTGCGACGAAAGCCTGACGCGCCTGCGCACCGATGTGATCGACCTGTACTACCTGCACCGCTGGGACAAGAGCGTGCCGATCGAAGAGAGCGTCGGCGCCATCGCCGACCTGGTGCGCGCGGGCAAGGTGCGTGGCATCGGCTTGTCCGAAGTCTCGACCGCCACGCTGCGGCGTGCGCATGCCGAACACCCGATCACAGCGCTGCAAACCGAGTACTCGCTGTGGACGCGCAACCCCGAGATCGGCGTGCTGCTGGACTGCCGCGAACTCGGTGTGGCCTTCGTCGCCTTCAGCCCGGTGGGGCGTGGTTTTCTCGGCGGCACGCTGCGTGAGGTGAGCGGCTTCGACGCGAAGGACATCCGCCGCTCGATGCCGCGCTTCGAGCCAGCGAACTACGCGGCCAACCTGAAGCTCGCGGATGCAGGCCAACTGATCGCGCGCGAGGCGGGCTGCACGCTCGCGCAACTCTCGCTCGCCTGGCTGCTCTCACGCGGCGATCACATCGTGCCGATTCCGGGCACGACGAACATCGCCCACCTCGAAGAGAACACGGCCGCTGCGGCCATCACACCCGGCCCGGCCGCGCTGGCGCGCATCGATGCGCTGATCAACCAGGCCAGCGTGCAGGGCAAGCGCTACAACGCAACGACGCAGACCGAGATCGACACCGAGGAGTTCTGAAGGGACGATCCGCGCGGCGACGATCGAGCCGGGTGAGGAGCGGTGCGCGCCGCCCCTTCAGGTGAGGGTGACGGCATAGCGGAAGGCGTGTGCGTCCCCGCGCGTGACACGCACTTCGACGCAGCGGCCGGCGACGTCGTGTGCCGCGCGCTTCACCACCGCACAGGGGTGGCCCGCAGGCAAGCCGAGGTGGCGCGCCTGGGCGGCGGTCAGCGAGCCGAAGCCGATCTCGTCCACCGCGCGGTGCACCTGCACGCCGCAGCGTTCGGCATACAGCGGGTACAGCAGGTCGCCCCAGTCACCAGGGTCCCCCGCGGCGAGCAGCTCGAAGTCGGGCAGCGGCAGCCAGATCTGCTCCAGCACGCAGGGCACGCCGTCAAAGGAGCGCAGACGCAGCAGTTGCAGCGCGGCGGCACCTGGCGCGCTGCCGAGCTGCCGCTGAACTTCGGCGGTCGTTACGACGCGTTTGACCGAGACGATCGTCGAACGTGGCACCCCGCCCCGCCCGGAGCCGAAGCGGAAGAAGCGCAGCATGCTCGCGCCGCTCAGGCCCGAGCGCACGAACGTGCCTCGGCCGTGGATGCGTTCGATCAGGCCTTCTTCAACCAACACTTGAAGCGCGCGCCGCATCGTGCCCAGCGCCACGCCGTTTTCCTGTGCCAGGGCCTGCTCCGAGGGCAGGGCGATGGCCGGTGGCCACTCACCCGCCTGCACCCGCGCCCGCAGGGACGCGGCGAGCGTCGCGTAGCGCCTTCGGCCGACGTCGTTCACGAGAGCTCAGTTGTCCGGCTTGATCTTGGCCCGTGCGACCACGAGCTTCCAGCGCTTCTGCTCCTGGGCGATGAAGGCGGCGAACTCGGCCGGCGAACTGCCGACGCCGATGGCCGCGTCGTTGGCCAGGTGCTCGAGCAGCGCAGGCTCCTTCATCGCCTTCATCGCGGCGGCGGCGAGTTTGTCGGCCGCGGCCTGCGGCAGGTTGCTTGGCGCGAGCAGGCCGTACCACTGCGTCATCTCGAAGCCGGGGTAGCCTTGTTCGGCGACCGTCGGCACGTCGGGCAACTGCAGGATGCGCTGGGTCGTGCCGGTGGCGATGCAACGCAGTTTGCCGGCCTTGATGAACTGCATGACCGCCGAGGCGCCGACCGATGCCGCATCGAGCCGCCCGGCCATCAGGTCGGTCAACTGCGGCCCGGTGCCGCGGTAGGGCACGTGGGTGATGAAGGTTTCGGTCGTCATCTTCAGGTATTCCATCGCCAGGTGCCCGGCGCTGCCGTTGCCGGCCGAACCGTAGTTGAGCTTGCCGGGGTTCTTCTTCGCGTAGGCGACGAATTCCTTCAGGTTCTTCACCGGCAGATCGGGGTGCACGAGGTAGAGGCTGGGCACCTTGGCCAGCAGCGAGATCGCACGGAAGTCCTTGTTCGGGTCGTAGGGCAGCTTGTCGAACATGTACGGGTTGACGGCCAGCGTGCCGATGTGGCCGAGGATCAGTGTGTGCAGGTCGTCGGCACGTGCCACCTCGCCCATCGCTACGTTGCCAGCCGCGCCGGGTTTGTTGTCGACGAAGACCGACTGGCCGAGTTGTTTGGCCAGCTCGACCGCAGCTGAGCGCGCCACGATCTCCGAGCTGCCGCCCGGCGCGAACGGCACGACGAAGCGGATGGGTTTGCTCGGCCACGCGGCCTGGGCACGGGCCGCGTTGGGCAGGCCGAGGCCCGCCAGGCCGGCGGCGCCCCAGCCCATCAGGTGGCGACGTGTCAGCGCGAGGTCTTGCATGGAAAGCTCCGTGATCTCCTATAGAGGACTAGAGCTTAGGCGCGCCGACCGCCACCCGTCGTGCGTACTACTGCGTACCCGCCACGGCTCACTTGACGTTGGCCAGCATCTTGCGCATCTCGCTGACGGAGAAGCCGCGCAAGGTCTGCGTGCGCACATTGCCGAGCGAGGCCATCTTCAGGTTCAGGCTCATCGAGGCTTCTTCCGAGCCCTCGGTGACGAGCACCATGTCGTAGGCGCCGGTCGTCCAGTGCACGCTCTTGACGCTCACACCGGCAACTTCGGCGAGTGACTTGAAGGCCTCGAAGCGGTCGGGCGAATCCTTGATGGCGCGTGCGCCCTGGTCGGTGAAATTGGCCAGAATGATGTAGGCAGGCATGGTCGTTCTCCTCGGTCCCGAGACCGAAAACTTGAAACGACGGTCGGTGCAGTACAGCGAGGCCGGGGAAGGCCGCCATTGCCTCGGCCCCAGGGAATGGGGTGCCCAGCAAGCCTGCCACCGTATACCGATTGCGGGGCGCTGACAAGGCGCGCCGTACTCCCTCAGCGCTTCTTGCGCGGCTTGATCGGCGTCACGCTCGGCGTGTCGCCGGTGATGCCCGAGAACAGCTTGGCGGCCCTGCCCTTGATCTCGAGCAGTTCGGTCGGCGTGACGGAGTACTTGCCCGAGAGAACATCCACGTCGATGCGGAACTCGACATCGCGGTCGCCGTTGGACAGCATGCCCATCGTGAACTCGTAGTTCTCGTCCTCGGCCGGCAGGCCTTGCAGGTCGATGTCGTAGCCCTCGTATTCCACGCTGCGAATCTCGCCGCTGGCGAGGTCGAGCGTGCCATTGGATTCGACGACGGTCTCGGCCAGCTCGTCGAAAATCTTGATCGGTACTCTCAGATCCACATGCTCTCCCGGAATGGCTGAGCGTGATTGTCCCACCGCCTCGGCGCGCGCTCAGGGTGCCGGCGTCAGCACCAGGGTGTGTACGGTCGCCCCACCCCACAGCGGCACGTCGTCGACCTTCGCCCACATCGGCATGAAGTCGCGATAGCCCGCGGCGAACGGCAGGCCCGACTGCCCGCTCGAATGCACGATGCGCGACTGCGCCGGGTCGCCCAGGTCGTAGAGCGCCCGCAGGCTGGGGCCGTGCTCGCCGAGGTACAACTCGCCGGTGGTCTTGTCCGCCGTGAGGCCGACGCGTGAGACGTTGATCGTGTAGGTGTCACCACCCACCGGGGTGCGCAACTCGAACCAACGGGCGATGGCCTTGACGTTGCTGAAGGGCCGGTGCTCGGCACGCGCGATGTGGGCATCGCCCCAGCGCCACGTCGCCACGTCAGCGCCATGCGCGGCTTGCAGTTCGTCGAGTGCGCGCGTGAAGGCTGCGTCGATCTGCATGGTGCAGGTTTCGACGGCGGCCGTGGTCTTGTCGTCGCACCACCAGGCATCGTCGCGTTCGAGTACGCCTTCGAGCGCCTCGCGGAAGCTGCGGCCGCCGAAGCTGCGCGACCAGATCGCGGGGCCCACCTCGTCGGCGAAGACGGCCGGCGTCAGCTGCCGAACCCAGGCCCAGAAGATCAGCGGCGCGGCCTCGCCCGCGGCCATGCGGCCGTCGAATGCAGCGAGCTTCTGTTGTGCAGCTGCCGCCAGCGGGTGGGCGGAGCGGGCCTTCTGCAGGTAGGGCAGCAGCTTCAGCGTGGCGAGCGAGAGCACGTCGCCCTGAATTTCGTGCAGGCTGGCGATGCTGTGTTTCGGCTTCGCCTCCAGCAGCTGTTCAATCCGCTGCATGCGGTAAGGCGCCGCCCACTCGCTGGTGATGAAGTACGGGTAGTCGGTCGGGTGGATGCGCTGGTTGGCGGTGGCGATCCAGCCGCGCGGCGGATCGGTCTCGCGCGGGGTGGCGTTGGGAGGAACCCATCCGACCCAGTCGTAACGCGCGTCCCAGCCCGGCGCGGGCACCTGGCCCTTCAGGTCGTTCTCCGGTTTACGCACAGGCACACGGCCGGCCGACACCATGCCGATGTGGCCTTGCCGATCGGCCACCACCATGTTCTGCATCGGCGCCGCGTAGTCGGCCGAGGCGGCGACGAACTCGTCCACCGACTTCGCGCGGTTGAAGGCCAGGCTCGCGTCGAGCGTGCGCACGTCGGCGTCGAGCGCGGTCCAGCGCAGGGCGAGCGCGTGGGTCGGCCGCTGCGGCGCGCCGGTGAGGCCATCGAAGGAGCCGGCATCCGAGATCACCGGCCCGTGGCGTGTGGCACGTACACGCAGCGGCACGTCGGCACCACCACGCACCTTGATGACTTCGTCGAAGGATTCGAAGCTCGCCCAGCCCTCGGGCGTCTGGTACTTCGCCGCGTCGTCGGGATGAATATGTTCGATGTACAGGTCCTGGACATCCGGTGCGGTGTTGGTGAAACCCCAGGCGATGTCTTCGTTCTGGCCCAGCACCACGAGGGGCAGACCGGGCATCGTCGCGCCGGCCACCTTCAGGCCCGGCGCATCGAGCCGTGCGAGGTACCAGAGCGCCGGCGCAGTGAGCTTCAAGTGCGGGTCGTTGGCCAGCAGCGGGTGGCCGGTTTCGCTGCGCGACCCGGCCAGCACCCAGTTGTTGGAGCCCGCGCCTTCGACACCCGACTCGGGCGCATCGGCCAGTGCCTGCGTGGCGAGCTTGGCGTCGAGCTTCAGGTCGCGGAACAGGCTGGCGTAGTCGGCCGTGACGAGCGGCTTGTCGCCGGGGTACGGCGGCAGCAATTCATTGATGCGCGCCACCGGCATGGAGGCGAGCGCCAGGCGCAAACGCAGCAGCTCGGTCGTCCAGTTCCCGCCCAGGTCCCAGGCCATCATGATGGCCCACGCGAGGGTGTCTTGCGGCGTCCAGGGTTCGGGCTCGATGCCGAGGATGATGAATTCCGGCGGGCGCGCCTTCAGCCCTGCGCGCAGGCAGGCATTGATGCCTGCGGTGTAGGCCAGCACGGCCGCGCGTGCCGGGGCACTGGCCTGCGCCCACTGTGCCGCGGCAGCCCGTTTCACACCAAGTGCACGCAGGAACTTGTCGGTGTCCAGCGCCGCGCCACCAAAGGCCTGGGCCAGCCGGCCGGCGCCGATGCGGCGGTGGGTTTCGAGCTGCCACAACCGGTCTTGCGCGTGCACGAAGCCGAGGCCGAACAAGGCATCGTCGGCAGAGGCGGCATGGATGGTCGGAACGCCGTTCGCATCGCGCTCGATGCGCAATTCCGCGTGCAGGCCGGTCAAGCTGAGCGAGCCCTCGGTCTGCGGCAAGGCGCGCAGACCATAGGCCCCGCATGCGGCCGCCAGCAAGGCAATCAAGCCGACGACCCCGAACGCCAACCGACGCCACATTCCCATGCTCGACCCGCTCCTTCAACGAGCCCGCAGGTTACCCCGGCAGCGGCATGTCACAACGCAGTACCGGCGCATCGAACTCTTACATCTGCCCGTAGGGCCTTGATTGAGATGTGCAAACTGCACATGTATCATCGGTTGATGTGTTCGATCGTGTTCCGCGCCCCGACCGTTCCCAGCCTGAAGACGGTGCGACGGTGAGCAATCGTGCGCTCACGCCCGAAGCCGATGAAGCACTGAAACACGCGCTCGAAGCGCTGCTCGCGCCGCTGGCGCAATTGGCGGTGGCGCACGGCCTGCCCTTCCCCGCCGCCGAAGAACTGTTCAAGCGCGCTTACGTCGATGCGGCCCGCGCCATGCAGACGGGCGCCGGCCAGCGCGACATCAGCCGCGTCAGCATGGCCACCGGCCTGAACCGCCGTGAGGTCACGCGCCTGACCGAAGAACGGCCGACGGCCGCCACGCAACGCCGCTCGCCGGCCACCGAGGTGTTCACCCGCTGGCGTGGCGACCGCTCCCTGCACAACAAGCGTGGCCAGCCGCTGCCGCTGCCCCGCCAGGGCGCGGCACCGAGCTTCGAATCGCTGGCGCAATCGGTCACGCGCGACGTGCACCCGCGCAGCCTGCTCGACGAGCTGGTGCGTCTGGGCCTGGTCGAGCTCAGCGCCGATGGTGAAACGGTGCGCCTGGTGCGCAATGCCTTCGTGCCACGCGGCGACGCGATCCGCATGTTCAGCTTTCTCGGCAGCAATGTCGGAGACCACCTCTCGGCCTCGGTCGCCAACGTGCTGGCCGATGCGCCGCCGCACTTCGAGCAGGCGCTGTTTGCCGACGAGTTGTCGGCGGAGTCCCTGCAGGCCGTTCGCAGCTTGATCACCGCACAATGGCAGGCCTTGATGCAGGCCGTGGTGCCGGCCGTCAATGCCCTGCTCGACGCCGACCGCGAGGCCGCGCAGACGTCCGGCCGCCGCACCGACCAGCGCCTGCGCGTCGGCCTGTACAGCTATCACGAGGCGATGCCTGCACCGCCGTCGAATGAATCCGAGGAGTCTTGAGATGCAGCCATTGATATTGCGGGGCCCCTGGCGACGCATGGTCAGCCTGCTGTCCCTGTTGATGCTGCTGGTGTCTTGCGGCGGGGTGGACAGTGGTGGCACGGGCACCTATGCGAGCGGGCCGATCACCGGCTATGGCTCGATCATCGTCGGCGGCGTGCACTACGACGAAAGCACGGCCCTGGTGGAAGACGAAACCGGCGCCCCCCGCACGCGCGACGAGCTGCAACTCGGCATGGTGACCGAGATCCAGGCTTCGCCCCCGGAGGGCACGGCGAGCATGCCGACGGCTACCGCAACGGCGGTTCGCTTTCGCAGCGAGATCATCGGCCCGGTCGACGCTGTCGATGCGGTGGCGGGCACGCTGAAGGTGCTGGGCCAGTCGATCACGGTCGGCCCGACCACGGTGTTCGATGCGCAACTCACCGGTGGGCTGGCCGCCTTGAGGGTCGGCGACCTCGTCGAGGTCTACGGCCAGCTCGACATCTCCGCGAAACGCTACACCGCCACGCGCATCGAGCCGCACGCCGCAGGCTCGCAGTACAAGCTGCGCGGCCTGGTCACCTCGGTGAACTCCACGCTCAAGACCTTCGTGATCGGCTGGCAGACGATCGATTACACCAACCTCGCCGACAGCTCGGCACCGGCGGTCGGCCAGTTGCTTCGGGTCGAGCTGAACCCCGTCAAGGTCTCCGGCGTGTGGGTGGCCAGCGCGATCGAGGTCGGCACACGCAAGATCCCGGACCGCGACAACGTCGAGGTCGAAGGCCGCATCACGGCGTTCACGTCGGCGGCGTCCTTCTCGGTCGATGGCATCCCGGTCGAAACGAACGCGGACACACGCTACCCCGATGGGCGCAGCGGCATCGTGCTCGGTGCGCGGGTCGAGGTCGTGGGCAGCTCGATCGACGGCAGCTTGATCGCGACCCAGGTCAGGATCCGGGGCGATGACGGCGGCAGCACCTCGCCGTTCGAGTTCAGCGGCATCATCCAGTCATTGAATGCCGACACGCAGACCTTCGCGCTGCGCGGCTTCACGGTGCACTGGTCGGACAGCACGAAGTT
>JANYJL010000378.1 GCA_025361845.1 Rhizobacter sp. | reverse complement strand
GCACGCCCTCCATCTCCAGACGAAAGTCGTAGTGAAGACGTGAGGCCTGGTGCTTCTGAATGACGAAGATCGGACGCTTGCCGCGGATCGGCTTCCCGCCCGCGGGCTCCGGCGTGTCGCCGAAGTCGCGCATGGTCTTGTACTTCTTGAGCAGATCGCCAGGCATTCGCCCAAAGGACCTGACGTGGCACCTACGTCGCCCCAACAGTCGGCAGGAGTCTCAAAATCGGATACCGATTCAAACGAGGCGCCGGTTCGCAAGGCCGTAAAGCCAAACTCGTCGGCGCGGCAAGGTTCGCTGTTCATGTCGCAGTAGATGTCGCTCACCTTGGCGCCCGTCCACAAGCCTGCCAAGGCCCCACGAAACGCCTGAGTGAGCCCCTCACCGACACATACGGTCTTCGTGTTGATGTGTTTGGTCTCCATCGCGGCACCCGTGCCGAGCACAACGGCCAACACATCCAGGCTAGCTGCCAAAGCCACCGACTCGCGCATGAGCAGCAAGGCCACGCCGGCCTCGCCGGGTATGAAGCCCCAGGAATTTTTGAGCAGCCCGGCACTGTGGAGTTGGTCATTGGCTTCCAGCCATTCGAGCGTGAGCGGCTCGATGTAGCTGTCGACGCCCGCGACGACACAGGCGTCGAGCGTTCCTTGCATCAGCTTCGTGAAAGCGGCCTGTGTGGCGATCAGGCCGGCGGCATGCCCGCCAGGAAAAGTCGCCGCGCTGCTGAAGTGGCGTGCGTAGCGCGTGGTGACGCGGGCGAGCATCTGCCTTTGGATGTCCTCGGGCAAGCCGGGCCGCGCACTCGGCAGCCCTAGCGCGATGGCCATGTTCAGCGCTGCGCCCTGGTTCGACGCCAAGGGCTCGAGGGCTTGGTCGAGCGCCGGGAACAGCAGCGCTTCGAGCCGATCCGCGCTGCTCAACCCGATATCGATCCACGGCGCGATGGCCGCACGCATGGGTTCGCCCACCGTGTCAATCATGTAGGGGTGCTGCACGAAACCGCTGATGCCGGCACGCACCGCCGCCGCACTGGACCAGGCGTCACGGCCCACTGGCGTGCAGGCGCCGAGAGCGACGATGACGACACGTTCGGCCATCTCAGGCGAACTCCAGTTCGCTGTCGTCCGGCTCGCGCTCACCCGTGCTGATGTCGGTCTTCAAGGTGACGACCGTGCGTTCGAGCTTCTGCACCTTGAAGTGGCAAGGCAGTGCGCTGTGCCACACGAGCGAGACGCGCGGGAAGTCGGGCTCGAGGATGACGGTGTGCAGGCGGCGGTTCTTGTGCAACTCCCGGCTGCCGTCGTAGAAGCGGGTATCAAAACCGAGGTACAGCTTGGGCAGCGTGAACTGGATGCGGCCTCGCGGGTGCAGGTTGTGCAAGATCACGGCCTCCCCACCACGCAGGAATTCCGGCGCCTGCTGGTCGGCCGGCGCGCATTGGAAGTAGCGGTCATCCAGGTCTTCGGCCAGAAGCGGCCGGCGTGTCTTCATCCAGTGCTCATCGTAGGTGCCGGCGTAGCCCACACGAGGCTGCCAATGGCATTCGACAGCGCCAAAGCCCGCAGGCGGCGGCCGGTCGTCCCAGGAGCGGATCAGCTTCCTCGGGTCCTCGACATTCGGCAGCCTCAGACCCGCGGCGTTGCGGCCGGATGTGGCATAACCGGTACCCACCGGGTTGCGCCACTCCCAGTCCTTGTCAGGCGTGCTCGACTTCGCATCGACACCACCGTATGCGCGCTCGTACACGAGCGGCATCTTCTCAAAGGGCTGCGGCGCCGAAGCGCCGAAACTGCCCCAGGTCCGGTCACCGGTCACCCGCAGCAGCTTCTGCAGCGTGCCAATCTTGAAGCCCACGTCGGTATGTGTCACGGCCATGCCCTCGGGCGCGCAGGCGTGCCCGACCACGATCACATCGGTGGTCTTCTTGGTCAGCACGAGGTCGGCCTCGTACTTGATGCTGCTCTTGCCGGGCTCGCCGTGGTGCTCGGCCATGCGCAGCACGGGCGGCTGCACTTTCGACACCTCGGTGCCGCCATTGGGTCGGATGTCGAAGGTGGCCTTCACCGCCACCAGCCAGATCTCGGCTCCATCACGGTCGCGCACCCAGCCGCGCTCGGCGGCAAAGGGGGTGCGGTTGTCGAGCTGCCACATGCGCGCTGGGCTCTGCGCCGACGTCAGTTGATATCGATCGCGGCACCCTTGATCTTGTTGTAGCCGGTCGAGCGGCTCAAGATGTAGTTGCCTTTGATGATGACCTTGCCGGCACGCGTGAGCGTGATGCTCGCGTCGCCGCAGCGCAGCACGATCTCGCGTTCGGCTTCTATGACATGGCGTTCGCCGTCGACCGTGACGGCCACGCCGGGCTCGGGCTGCGGCGGCGTTTCGACGAGCGCATGCGGCTCGATCACGCCCATGACGATCGGGGCTTGCACGTCGCCCCCGGCAAACAACACGAGCACATCGCGGCCGATCATCACGCGCCGCAACGGCACCGTCGTGCGCGCCGTGAGCACCTGGCCGGGGCAGCTCGCGATGCCGGAAATCAAGGGCTGCTCCAGCAGATCGAAACCGTGCAGCCGCCCGAGCGCAGGAGCCACGAGCGCTGCGCTACCGAGCGCCGGCGCCGCCACCTCGCGCTGCTCCAGGCGCGCAAAGTCGTCCGCCAAGGTTTCCGCCGCGAGGCTGATGAAGGGGTCTTCCGCGCGATCCATGTGGAGGTTCCTCAGTTCATGCCGATCTTCGAGCCCTTGAGCACCATGTCACTGCTGGCCGTCGCGCTGATCTTGCCCGAGCCGTCGATCTTGATGTCCTTGCCCTTGATGGTGATCGTGCCGTCCTTCTTCATCGTGATGCTCGCGTCGCCGGTCGTGATGGTGATGGAGTCGGCGGCGGTGATCTTCAGGTTCTTGCCGACGCTCAGCGAGTCGTCCTCGCCCACCGAGGTCTTGCGCGCCTTGCCGACACTCGTGTCCTGCGCACCGCCCACGCTCAGCTTGCGGTCGGCACCCACTTTGGTGGTCTGCGCCGCGCCGATGTCGTTCGTCTGCGCAGCCCCGACCGTGGTGCTCTGGTTGGCCCCCACACTGATGCTCTGCATCGCGCCGATCGTCACGGTCTGTGCGGCGCCGATGGCGATTTCCTGGGCTGCACCGATGGCGATGCTCTCATTCACGCCGACCGCATGCGTGCGCTGCAATGCCACCGTGGCGGTCTCGCTGGCACCCACGCTGATCGTGCGGTTCGCACCGATCGAGACGGTCTCGTTCGCGCCGACACTCTCCGTGCGGTTCACGCCGATCGTGATGCCTTCGTTCAGGTCCACCGTCTCGGTACGATTCATGTGGATCGTGATGGTTTCGTTCTTGTCGACCGTCTCGGTGCGCATGCCGTGCACGGTGATGGTCTCGTTGTTGTCGACCGTCTCGGTGCGGTCATGCTTGATGTGATTCGTCTCGTCGTGGTCGATGGTCTTGGTGCGGTCGTGGCCGACCCAATGCGTCTCGTCGTTCTCGACCTCGATGTCCTGGTTCTTCTCGGCGTGGATCCACAGCTGCTCGGAACCCTTCTTGTCTTCGAAGCGGATCGCGTTGGCATTCGCCGCACTGCCGCCCTTGCTGCTGCGCGTGAGGATGCCGCTTTGCGTGGCATTCGCCGGCAGTTCCCACGGCGGCATCTGCTCGGCGTTGTAGACGCGGCCGGTGATGAGGGGCTGGTCCGGGTCGCCTTCGAGGAAATCGACCACCACCTCCTGGCCCATGCGCGGGATGTGGATCGCGCCGTAGTTCTTGCCCGCCCAGGGGTGCGACACACGCACCCAGCAGGAACTCTTCTCGTTCTTCTCGCCGCGGTGGTCCCAGTGGAATTGCACCTTCACGCGGCCGTACTTGTCGGTGAAGATTTCTTCGCCGCTCGGGCCGACCACCACCGCCGTCTGCGGGCCTTGCACGAAGGGCTTCGGGCTGGCGCGCGGCGGGCGGAACTGCTGGGCCGAGGGGATGGCGGAGAACTCGCACTGGAAGTTGCCGGCCGCGCTGCCGCTTTCCTGCGACTCGACCTGCGCTTGCACCGTGAGCGCCGTCACCAGGTGCTCGGCGTTCTGGTCCTCACGCGGGTGCTTGCTCATCTTGAGCAGGCGTCCGACCTCGATGCCATGCGCGTTCGACACGCCGTGCAGCAGCTCGAATCGGCTCTGCAACTCGTCGACTCGGTCCTCGGCGATCTGCTTGCCGTCGGCCGACTGGGTGTACTCGCCCTGGTAGTCGAACACCTCGTGGTCGGACTGGTCGTACTTGCGCTGCTTCTGGGCCTTCACTTCCAGGCTCGTCGACGGGCGCTCGAAGTCGTAGCTGCGCAGCATGGCCTTGCCGGTTTCCACCTCGCGCGCGAAGGTCCAGCCCGACACGTACTCGGTGTCGGGCGGCACCTGGTCGGCGTTCGCGTAGTAGGGCAGCGTTTCGGTGCCGGGCGCGGCGTCGTGCGCGCTTTGCGAGTCGACCAGGATCAGCTTGTGGTGGCCGTCGGTGTGCACGAAGTACCAGTAGATGCCTTCATGCTCCAGCAGGCGGGCGACGAAGTTGTAGTCGCTCTCGCGGTACTGCACGCAGTAGGTCCACTTGCGATAGGTGCGGAAGAGCTTGAACTCGAAGTCGGCGATGCCGTGGTCTGCGAACACCTTCTTGACGATGTCCGGAACACTTTCTTCCTGGAAGATGCGGCAGTCGGAGGTGCGCGTCAGAAACCACAGCCACGGCCGCACGGTGGCCTGGTAACCATAGAAGCGGCCGCGGTGCGCGCCGATGCCGAAGCGGGTGACATGGCCGCTGAAGAAGCGCTTGGCGCCGTCCCGCAGTTCGACCTTGACGGTGACGATCTTGCCCAGCAGGTCTTCGGGCTTGAGGCCGGGTTTGTCGCTCAACAGGCCGAGCTGCATTTCGCCCAGCATGCTCAGGCCCGCCGACACGGACATCGACTCGAAGCGCAGGTCGGCCGCCGGCAGTGGACTCTTGAGTGTGATGGGTGGTGCCATGGGCGTGAGAAGTCGGCCTGATCGTGGATGGGCGCTCTTCGTAAGGTAGGGAATGCGGCGGGCGGGAGAAAGGGACCAAAGTCACCTTGGCGGACGTTGGGCGGTCCTCCGCCCCACCACCAGCCAGCCCCGCACATCGCGTGCGCCCTCGCTGCGCAGCACCACGCCCTGCAGCCCCGCCAGCGCGAAACCGCCCTGCGGCAAGGCCGATTCCAGGTAGGCCCGGGCATGGGCATAACGGCCGTGCGGCAGCAGCCGATGGGGTGCGGTGGCGCCCGCTTCGGGCAGCGCCTCGACCGTGAAGACAAGCATGCCACCAGCGCGCAGGCTGTTCGCCGCAGCATCCAGCATCGCTGCCAGGTCGCCGAAGTAGCACAGGGTGTCGGCCGAGATCAGCAGGTCGAAGGCCGCCGGCCGCTCGACCAGGAACTGCACCAGCTCGGCCTTGTAAAGGTCGTCGTAGAGGCCACGCACGCGGGCCTTGTCGAGCATGCCCGCCGAGAGATCGCAGCCGACCAGGCGGCGCGCCCAACCCTGCACGAGCGGGCCGCACAGGCCGGTGCCGCAGCCCAGGTCGGCGATGTCGAGCTGGCGCTGCGGCGCAGGCAGCGCGGCGGCCAATGCATCGGCAACGAGCTGCGGTGCGCGGTAGCCGAGCGAGGCGAGCTTGGCGTCGAAGCTGTCGGCAAAACCGTCGAACACGGTTTCGACGTACGCATCGGCGGCCCGCTCGGGCGCGTCGCCGCGTTCGCAGGCGGCGAGGTGGTGGCGGATGACCGGGTTGTCGGGCTCTTCGGCCAGCCACTCGCGATACACCTGCGCCGCCTGTTCGATCTCGCCGGCCAGCACCAGCGCACGTGCGAAGGAATCGCGGCGCCTGCGGTGCGGCGGCAACAAGGTCATCGCCTTCGCGTTGGCGACGATGCCTTCGGGCACCCGGCCCGCCGAGATCAGCACCAGCGCCAGCGCGTACCAGGCATCGACGAAGTTCGGCGCGAGTTCCAGCGCATGCCGGCAGGCGGCTTCGGCCTCGGCGAAGGCACGGCGGCGGCGCAGCGTGCGGCCGAGATTCGTCCACGCCTCGGCCGAACCGGGTTGCAATGCGAGGCACTGGCGGAAGGCGCGCTCGGCTTCGTCCACACGTTGCAGGCGCAGCAGCACATTGCCGAGGTTGTTCCACGCGCCCGGTGCTTCCGGTGCCAGTTCGGTCGCGCGCGTGATCATCGTCACCGCGGCGAGGCTGTCGCCACGCTGGTGCTTGAGCACGCCGTAGTGGTTCAGCACGTCCACATGTTCGGGCCAGCGTTGCAGCAGAACGGCATAGATCGGCTCGGCGCGATCGAACAGGCCGGCGCGGTGCCACTCGATCGCCTGAACCATCGCCTGCTCCGGCGTCAGCTCCTGCGGGCGCGGTTTGGGTTTGGCGCTGCGGCGTTTGCTCACGGGCATGGCTTCACCCCATCAGCGGCATGCGCCGAGGTTGAGGGCGTTGTCAGCGTCGCAAGGCAGCACGCCTTCGAGCTCGCCGAGCCGGCTGTCGATGCGGCCGGCACAGGCGACCACCCGCTCCTGCGCACCGGCCGTGACACGCACGCCGGCGTTGCGGCGCTTGCCTTCCGTGTACTCAAACAGCACGTACTCGACGCCGCCATTCGTGAAGCGCAGCTCGACCCGATCGGTCTGGTAGCGGCCGTAGTGCGCGTACAGCATCTGCTCGGCGGCATCGGCGGCGCGTTCGGGAAACTGGAGTTCGATCGCACCGCTGCGCCCGTAGCGGTACTGCACCGCCTGCGGCGACTTGCCGCACAGCGCAATGCGGCGGTCACGCGCGGTGCGACAGGCGAAGTAGCTCACTTCATCCGCCGCGCACAGGCCGCCTGCCACACGCTCAAGCGCCGACGCCGGCTGCACGGCCACGGCGCACAGCAGCGCCAACCATCGCATCAATCGAACCCGTAGTCGAAGTCCCCGTCCTTCACCCCGAGGCGGATGGCCTTCATCGCCTCGCCGACCGCGAGCCGGTTCAGGTATTCGAGCGAGATGCGCGGCAGCACGGTGTTCGTGAGGATCGCGTCGATCACGCGCCCGCCCGATTCGGCTTCGGTGCAACGCGAGACGACGAGCTTGACCACGTCGTCTCCATACTCGAACGGGATGCCGTGATTGGTGCGCACCCGCTTGGCAATGCGCCCGAGCTGCAGACGCACGATGCTGCCCATCATCTCGTCCGACAGCGGGTAGTACGGGATCGTGACGATGCGCCCGAGCAGCGCCGCCGGGAACACCTTCAGCAGCGGCTCGCGCAGCGCCTTCGCGATGCCCTCGGGCTCGGGCATCAGCTCCGGGTCCTTGCACAGGTTCATGATCAGTTCGCTGCCCACGTTGCTGGTCAGCAGGATGATGGTGTTCTTGAAGTCGATGCCGCGGCCTTCGCCGTCTTCCATCCAGCCCTTGTCGAAGACCTGGAAGAAGAGTTCGTGCACATCGGGGTGGGCCTTCTCCACCTCGTCGAGCAGCACGATGCTGTAGGGCCGGCGCCGCACCGCCTCGGTCAGCACACCGCCTTCGCCGTAACCCACGTAGCCGGGCGGCGAGCCCTTCAGCGTAGAGACGGTGTGCGCCTCCTGGAACTCGCTCATGTTGATCGTGATGACGTTCTGCTCGCCGCCATACAGCGCCTCGGCGAGCGCGAGGGCCGTCTCGGTCTTGCCGACACCCGAGGTGCCGCAAAGCATGAACACACCGATCGGCTTGTTCGGGTTGTCGAGCTTGGCGCGCGAGGTCTGGATGCGCTTGGCGATCATGTCGAGTGCGTGCTTCTGGCCGATGACACGCTGGTTCAGCGTGTCGGCCAGCTTGAGCACGGACTCGACCTCGTTCTTCACCATGCGGCCGACGGGCACGCCGGTCCAGTCCTGCACCACGCTCGCGATCGCCTGTTCGTCGACGGTCGGCAGGATCAGCGGCGAGTCGCCTTGCAGCGTGCTGAGCTTGCCTTGCAGCGTGGCCAGTTCGGTGAGCAGGGTCGCACGTTCGGCCGCCGGCATCGGCTCCTTCACGGGCGCCTTCGGATCGGTCTCGGCCGTCACCGGCTCGGGAATCGCAGCACGCAAGCTGGCGCGAATCTCCAAGATGCGGTCCACCACCGCTTTCTCTTCCTGGTGGCGCTGTTGCAGCGCGACCAGGCGCGTTTCCTCACCGTCGATGGCCGCGGCCACGCGCTGCTCGCGCGCCGAGACCTCGATGCCGATCGCCTGCTCGCGCGCGATGATGTCGCGCTCCACCCGCAGCGCTTCGAGCCGGCGCATGCAGTCTTCGAGTTCAGGCGGCGTCGCGTGCTGGCTCACCGCGACCCGCGCGCAGGCGGTGTCGAGCAGGCTCACGGCCTTGTCGGGAAGTTGCCTCGCCGGGATGTAGCGGTGCGAGAGTTTCACCGCCGCTTCGATCGCTTCATCGAGCAGCGCGACGCGGTGGTGCTTCTCAAGAATAGAGGCCACCCCGCGCAGCATCAGCACCGCCTTCTCTTCGTTCGGCTCGGGCACTTGCACGACCTGGAAGCGGCGCGTGAGTGCCGGGTCCTTCTCGATGTGTTTCTTGTACTCGGCCCAGGTGGTCGCGGCCACGGTGCGCAGCTTGCCGCGCGCGAGTGCGGGCTTGAGCAGGTTGGCTGCATCGCCGGTGCCGGCCGCACCGCCCGCGCCGACGAGCGTGTGCGCTTCGTCGATGAACAGGATGATCGGCTTGACTGAGGACTGCACTTCGTCGATGACCGACCGCAGCCGGTTCTCGAACTCGCCCTTCATGCTGGCGCCGGCTTGCAGCAGGCCGATGTCGAGTGCGTAGAGCGACACGTCCTTCAACTGCGGTGGCACGTCGCCACGCGCCAGGCGCAGCGCGAAACCTTCGACCACCGCCGTCTTGCCCACACCCGCCTCGCCGGTGAGGATCGGGTTGTTCTGGCGCCGCCGCATCAGGATGTCGACGATCTGGCGGATCTCTTCATCGCGGCCGGCCACCGGGTCGATCTCGCCGTTGCGGGCACGCTCGGTCAGGTCGACCGCGTAGCGCTTGAGCGCCTCCTGCTTGCCCATCGCGGCCGGCGCGATGGCGCCGCTCGCTTCGCCGGGCGAGCCGGCGCCACTGCCGTCGCTGGCGCGTTGCGCGTCTTCGGGCGAGCCGCCGACGATCTTCGCGAAGTTCTCGGTCAGGTCGTCGAGCTGGATGCGTTCGAACTGCTTGCTGATCGAGAGCAGGCCATTGCGCATGCTCGGTGTCTTCAGCAGACCGACGATCAGGTAGCCGCTGCGCACTTGCAGGTCGCCGAACATCAGCGAGCCGTAGACCCAGCCGCGCTCCACCGCGTTCTCGACCCAGCTCGACAGATCGGTCACCGAACTGGCGCCGCGCGGCAGCCGGTCGAGTGCGTTCATCAGGTCACTGGCCATCACCGACGCATCGAGGCCGTAGTGCTTGATGAGGCGGTGCAAGTCAGAGTCTTGCGTGTTCAGGATCTGGTACAGCCAGTGCTGCATCTCCACATACGGGTTGCCGCGCAGCTTGCAGAACACCGTGGCGCCTTCGATCGCCTTGTAGCAAAGCGGGTTGAGTTTGCCGAACAAGGCGGCACGCGAGATTTCACTCATGAAGGTCTCCTGTCGAAGCTTTTGCAAAGCTGTTTTCGGGGCGCAAACGCAGGTCGCGGCGATCACCTGTCACACGGTCGCGCACGCGCCGGCCGGCCCAGGCCGTGCGGCCGAGTTGCACATGGCGGCCCAGCCGCGCGTCGGGCATGTGCTGGCGGTCGATGCACAGCTCCACGTCCCACAGCAGATCCAGCCCGGTGTACTGGCGCACCCATTCGCGCAGCGGCCGCCAGGCGGTGCCGCCGGGCAGGAAGGCGTGGTACTGGTCCAGCGTCAGCGGGCCGAGTGCGATGCGGAACTTGAATTGGCGGTCCCACACCTTGGAGCCGGCCGCGGCCGATGTACCAAGCTGCGCGGCCTGCATTGCACCCCGCTCGGCGCGGTTGCGCGCGTAGCCCAGGCGCGAACGGTCGTCGGCTTCGAAGCGCATCCAGTGCGGCACATGCTGTTCGATGCGCACCGGCAGCTTGAAGTGGCGCGAGAGCAATTTCGCCAAACCTTCCGGGTGCTTACTGCGCGCGCCGAGCAGGCCGGCCTGGTGCAGGCGTGCGGTCGGCTGCAGAACATCGCCAGCAGGTGCCAGGCCCGCCACGCCGATCGCCGACCCCAGCCAGGCGGCGTACCGATCGTCGTTCGGGCGGTCGTGCTGCGCGGTCGGCTGCGTCTGCGCCCAGGCGCGGTAGAACAGCGAGAGCAGCCGGTGGTGAAAGATGTCGAAGAAGCGCTCGGGCGTCGGGTCGCCGCGCTGGCGCAGGCGCTCGCGCACGTACTCGGTCAGGTGCAGCGGCATCGGGCCTTGCGGACCGAAGAGGCCGAAGAAGCGCACGCCCAATCGCGGCACGCCGTTCGCGCCGCGCTCCAGGCCGGCGAGCGCGGCGACGGCAAAATCGAGCTCGGCCTTCTGACCCAGGCGCAAAGGCTCCTGCGCCGGGCGCGCCGCGCGGCCGAAGCGCGGCGACTGCGGCGTCAGCGCTTCGATGCGGCGCAGCAGCGCGAAGAAATCATGCTCGTGCGGGGCGGCTTGCAAGGCGTCGAACAAGACCTGCAGGGCTTGCGCTGGTCGCGCGGGTTCGGCAGTGCGCGGGGTGCTCACGGGAGTACCTTCGTGCTTTGCACTGCGGTGTATTCGCCTTTCGGGCGGCCGGGCAGGCTCATCGCGAGGCTCGTAGTTCGCCGCTCACACCAGCTCCCGTTGCCCGACCCGCGGCGGCCAGCGCATCACGAGGCCGCGTTGCGGTGTGCGCAGGCTGAGCTGGGTGTAGGTGTTGATCGCCGCGTGGCGCGCCATCAACACCTCGACCACGCTGGCGAACAGGAAGGCGCTGCTGCCCTGGTAGGCCATCTCGTCGAGCTCGAGCACGATCTCGACGCCGGTGCCGAAGGTCAGCGGCCCCTTGAACGGCAGTCGCCGCACCACCGTGCGTGCCGTCAGGCCATGCACGCCATCGACCTGGCGCGCCCAGGCGCCGTCGTCCAGTGGACCGTAAAGTTTGAGCAGCTTGCGCAGCGCGGCAGCGGCGGCCTGCGGTGTTTCAGCGACGAGCGACTGGTGGTTCAGCGAGAGGTGGCTCACCAGGCTCCAGCCCAGCTCGCCCACCGGGCGCCGCGTGATCGGGCGGCTCGGGCCGCGCAGCGCATCGACCCGTTGCACCGGGCCGGGCGAGTCGAGCTTCCAGCCCGATGCCGCACCCGCCGCCACGCCTTGCGGCAACAGGCTCGGCAGATCGCGGTTCGTGACCCAGGCGCTGACGGACAGCTGCCGCACGTCCTCGCGGTACGGTGCATGGCGCGGATCGACGAGGGAGATGAACACCTCTTCGCCGACATACGAGGAGCGCGGCCCTTGCTGCTTCTGTTTCGGCGACAGCAAGCGCGGCTCGCGACGCGAGGTGAAGTAACCCTGCGCTTCTTCCGGCGCCTCGTGGTGGGTGGTGTAGAGCGGCAGAAAGTCTTGCTGGCCGACTTTGCCCGTGCCGAAGCCGACCACGCTGGCCACGCTGTGCACCTCGTAGTCCATCGGCCGGGTGCGGTCGGGCACGACGTGGTACTCCCAGCTCCCCGGCCCGAGCTGGATGCGATCGAGCCGCTTGCGGAACAGGTTGATCGCGGGCGTGCAGAAGAGCGAGAGGCTGGCCGCATCAACCAGCGATTCGAGCGCCGCATCACCGCGCGTGAAGAAGATCAGCAGCTCGGCCTCATCGCCCTGCACCGTGGCCAGCCGCGCGGCCAGGTCCCCGACCTCGAAGAACAGCAAACGCTGCGGCAGAGCCGCCACTTCCTGGAGCAGGCGGTGGCCGGAAAAATTGCGTTGCGTCTCGGGCAGCAGCGCCTCGTTCGCACCGAAGCCGAGCGGCTGCACGGTCTCCGCACCACGCCACTGCGCCGCCGCACGGGCCGGCGGCGCGCTGACCCAGCTGCCCATCGCGGCACCGAGCACCAGCTCGTGCAGGCGAAAGGCCACGTCGTCGCTGGCGCTGATGTAGAAGGCCAGCCGGTCCATGCCGATCTGCGCGAACGTGAGCCCGCCGCCGCAGCGCAGCTTGATGCGCAGCCCGCCCTTCATGCCTTGCGACTGCGGCAGCCGCGCCGGTGGCAGGTCGGGTGCGTAGCTGAAGTACTGCACGCCGGTCAGCCCGACCGGCCACAGCGTCAAATCGTGCGCGGTGCGGAACTCGCAGTGCGTGTCCTGCCCACGTGCCATGTCGGAGAGCACCGGGCTGCCCCGCGGCACCGAGAACCCTTTGACGAGGTTCGGATCGTTCGGGTCCACGCCCAGCCGCGCCACCATCATCGACGGCACCGGCGAGAGGAAATTCGGGTAGATCGATTCGAGCAGGTGCGCGACGAGCCGCGGTTGCTCGGCGTCAAGCTTGAGCTGCACCCGCGCGGTGAGGAAGGCGAAGCCTTCGAGCAGGCGCTCGACATACGGGTCGGCGACCTCCATGCCTTCCATGCCGAGGCGCGAGGCGATCTTCGGAAACTCGCGCGCGAACTCGGCCCCCACATCGCGCAGGTGGGTCAGCTCGTCGTTGTAGAGGCGCAGCAGGCGCGGGTCCATGGGGTGGATTGTTTCGCTTTTGTCTCAGCGCGCAACCGCGGCCAGCGGCCGGTCGCGCGGTTCATCGGCAGGGTCTTCCTGATCGCACAGCGCGCCGCGGCGCACCACCGCGCCGGCGGGCAGCAGCGCGCCCGGCGCGAGCACCGCGTTCGCGCCGATGCGTGCGCCATCGCCCACCAGCGCACCGAACTTATCGACACCGGTGCGGTGCAGGCCAGCGGCCAGGCGAACGCGAATCTCTTTGTCGGCGCGCTCGTTGCGGTAGTTGCAGACGATGCTGCCGGCCTCGAAGTTCACGTTCGCGCCGAGCACCGAATCGCCGACAAAATTGAAGTGCGCGAGCTTGGTGCCAGCGAACACGAAGGACGACTTCAACTCGGCGCCCGGGCCGAGGGTGCAGCCCTTGGCCAGCCAGCAGCCGCCGCGCAGATAGGCGCCGCTGGCGACGAAGCAGCCTGCGCCCAGGATGAGCGGCCCCTTCAACACCGCGCCGCCTTCGACCACCGCGCTGCGATGCACGGCGATGCCATCGGCAACGGTGTAGTCGGCTGGATCGAGATCACGCAAGAGTTCCGCCACGATGGCCCCGGACTGCGCAGTCAACGCCCACGGCGCCAACGCGCGCCAACGCACCAAGGCCGACCCGGCAAAGGAGGCGATGACACCCGAGGGATCGACGGCGGCGCGCATGGTCGAGCCGCGCTCTAACGCACTTTAGATGGCGCAGCGGCCGCCACGTCGCGCACCTCGACCTGGCCGGCTTCGAGGTCGAGCTGGGTGCGCAGCAGGATTTCCAGCGGCACCGGCTGCGACCAGAGGTGGCCACGGATCTCGAACTCGATGACGTTGTGGGTGTCGAGCACGCTGCTCGCTTCGATCGCCGCGACCTCCAGCGTATCGGGCAGGATGCGCGGTTCGTAGCGCAGGATCGCTTCCCGAATGGCCCGCGCCAGCACGCTCACATCGACCTTGGAAGCGAGTTGGCCGGAGAGCGCCGGCAGGCCGAAGTTCAGCACGCTGGACGCAACCTCGGGGTAGCCATCGGCCCCGGCGCCCATCGGTTGCACCGAGTTGAACAACCAGGCCAGGTCGCGCAGCACGGCCTGGCGCAACTGCGCCTTGCTCATCACGCGGCGATCTTCGAGCGAGCCGCTTTCGCCGCGGGTCTCGTCGGTGATGCGGTCCAGCAGCGCAGGCTGCAGGCGGTCGCGAACGTCGGCGGTGGCCATGCCTGCGTTGTGTCCGGCTCAAGCCGCGGGTTCGGGTTCGGCGTCGCCTTCGATCGGCTGGGGCACGAGCACGATCTCGCGGATTTCGAGCAGGCCGAGCTCGGGCCCGCTGGTGGTGAGCAGCCGCTGCCCGTAGCCGCGGTACTGGTCGGCCGCGAGTTCGTGCCATTCGGTCTTGCGCGACAGGGCCAACGCCGCATCGGCCTGCATGCCCGAACCGGCATAACGCGAGGGCAGCAGCGCGACGGTGTCACCACCGTTCGGGAACTCGAAGTGGGCGGGAATCCAGACCATGTCGCGCAGGTCGGTCGGCGCTTCGATGGTGATCTTCGCGAGGGTCGTGAACGGCACCCAGCAGTAGCGCCCGTTGATGATCGCCTCGATCACCGGGCCGAGGCGCGAATCGGCATCGGCGATCCAGTCGAAGGGCTCGCCGTTGAGGGTGCCGGAGATCGCCGGGGCCGCTTCGAAGGCCTCGGCGCGCAGCCGCGCGGCCGAGGCAGCGTCACCCCGCGCATCGGCCTGCAAGGCCTCCGCCAGCCAGGCCACCCAGGCCTGCGGCTGGCCGAAGGCGATGGGCGTGGTCTTGCCGGCGAACACGGCCTCGCGCACCGCCTCGCATTGCAAGGCTTCGCGGTAGGTGTTGACCATCGCCAGCGTGCTCGCATCGAGCTCGCCACAGACCTGCAACTGCGTGAACGCACGCTGCCACTGCCCCAGCACGCACAGCAACTGGAACAGGAAGATGCGCAGCTTCGCATCGGAGGCACGCTGGCGCACCTGCTGTTGCAGCAGTTGCAGCGCGCCCTGGGGGTCGCCCGCGGCGATCAGTTCTTCAGCAGTGGCCATGAGCTCATGCGGGCAGGATTTCATCGCTGAAGGTGCTGGCCCCCGAGCCGATGCCGATGCGCTGCTGCGGCGTGTACTCGACCTCGACCTTGGTGAAGGCGAAGCTCACGAGTTCGGTGGGTTGGCCGTCGGCGCCGACCGTGATGTCGATGTTGACCACGCGCGCGCCCTTGAGCGTGAGCTTGTAGTAGTCGAGTGCCTTGCCGCCGGCCTTGCACATCGTGAGCTTGGCTTCCTTCACCTCATCATTGGTGGCCAGCGCGCTGAGCAGGGCCGTGGAAGCGGAATCGATGCGCTTGCTGACAACGAGATTCCGGTAGCTGCGGCGCCCGGTCGCCTGGGTCGAGCCGATCGCCGACGAGGCCGAGGCGCCCCAGGTCCAGCCGCGGATCTGGATGTCGTCGGTGTGCCCGCCGACGGTGACCTCGCCCTTGACCTTGCCGGCCCGCTTGGTCTGCACGTGCAGATAGATGTCCGAACCGGAGCCTCCGCCTGCGTCGGTCATCAGTTCACTGATCTGTATCGGCATGGCGGACCTCCTTCGAAAAGCGCTGAAGTCGGCCCGGGCTCACCCGGGCCGTGCGCTCACTAGACCTTCTTGTTCGCTGTGATGTCCCAACCGCCGGCGATCGGGGCGTCGAGCGTGCCGTCACCCTTCTGCGGCTTGTACTCGAACTTGATCTTGCCGAAGGCCAGGGCCACATCTTCCATCGGCACTTCGTCGCCGCTGGATCCGTCGATGTCGTAGGCGCTGATGTAGACCGGCGACAACTCGATCTTGAGGAACTCCTGCTGGTCCTTGCCCGCCTTGCGGCAGATCAGGGTGGCCGTCTTCGGGTGCTCGCCGGTGCAGCAGTAGGTGAACAGGTTGGCCGAAGCCTTGTCGACCTTCTTCTTGAACTTGAATTCGTTCACCTTGACCTTGCC
>JANYJL010000125.1 GCA_025361845.1 Rhizobacter sp. | reverse complement strand
GAACGACGGCATGCTTAGCCGCATGCTCGAAAACCGGCGCGCCGCGGGCCCGCAACTGCGGCGTGACGACGACGTGCTCGACACCTGGTACTCGTCGGCCCTCGTGCCCTTCTCATCCCTGGGCTGGCCGGCGCAGACGACGGAGCTCGACTTGTTCCTGCCGTCCAGCGTGCTCGTGACGGGCTTCGACATCATCTTCTTCTGGGTCGCCCGGATGATCATGATGACGACCCACTTCACCGGCAAGGTGCCCTTCCACCATGTCTATATCCACGGCCTAGTGCGCGATGCGCAGGGCCACAAGATGAGCAAGAGCGAAGGCAATGTGCTCGACCCGGTGGACCTGATCGAAGGCGTGGCGCTGCCCGAGCTGATCCGCAAATCGACCGTCGGCCTGCGCAAGCCCGAGCTGGCGCCGAAGGTCGCGGCGCGCATGACGAAGGAGTACCCCGAAGGCATGGCCGCGTACGGCGCCGATGCGCTGCGTTTCACGATGGCGAGTTATGCGAGCCTCGGCCGCAACATCAACTTCGACACCAAGCGCTGCGAGGGTTACCGCAACTTCTGCAACAAGCTCTGGAACGCGACACGCTTCGTGCTGATGAACTGCGAGGCGCAGGACTGCGGCCTCGCCGAACACACGAAGGCGCAGTGCGCGCCGGGTGCGGAGTTCCACAACTACCTGAGCTTCTCGCCGGCGGATCGCTGGATCACGAGCGAATTGCAGCGTGTGGAGGCAGCGGTCGAAGCGGGCTTCGCCGAGTACCGGCTCGACAACGTGGCGGGCGCGGCCTATTCCTTCGTGTGGGACGAGTATTGCGACTGGTACCTCGAAATCGCCAAGGTGCAGATCCAGAACGGCGAGCCCGCGCAGCAGCGCGCCACGCGCCGCACCCTGATCCGCGTGCTGGAAACCGTGCTGCGCCTGCTGCACCCGATCACGCCCTTCATCACAGCCGAGCTGTGGGAGCGTGTTGCGCCGGTGGCCGGTCGCATGGCGCCGGGGCAGAGCATCGTGACCTCGGCCTACCCGAAAGCGCAGCTCGATCGCATCGACGCCGCGGCCTGCGAGTGGGTTGTCAAGCTCAAGGCGATGGTCGGCTTGTGCCGCAACCTGCGCAGCGAGATGAACCTCTCGCCGGCCGAGCGTGTGCCGCTGCTCACACGTGGCGACGGCGAGTTCATCGCCCAGGCCACGCCGCTGCTGAAGTCACTCGCCAAGTTGTCGGACGTGCAGGTGTACGCCGACGATGCGCTGTTTGCCGAAGCGACCCGCAACGCGCCGGTGGCCGTGCACGGCGAGGCGCGTCTGGCGCTGCATGTCGAGGTGGACGTGGCGGCCGAGACGTTGCGACTGTCGAAGGAAATCGACCGCCTGAGCGGCGAGGTTGCGAAGGCGCACGCCAAGCTCGCGAACGAGAGCTTCGTGGCGCGCGCACCGGCTGCCGTGGTCGATCAGGAAAAGAAGCGCATCACCGACTTCACGGCGACGCTGGGCCAGCTGCAAGGTCAATTGGAACGCCTGGCGCAGACGCTCTGAAGGCGCGCGGCTGCGGCGCGGCGCGCAGCAGATCGTCGATGCGCCGGGCCACGGCCCAGGCGCTGCGCCAACGCGACTCGCGCGTGGTGCTCGCCAGGCAGGGCGTGATCTGCAAGGTGTCGATGCCGGCGAGCGGCCGGCCCTCGTCGAGCGCGCCGGGCTCCAGGCTGTCGAGCCACGCGGCGGCGATGCGCCCGCTGGCGAGCTCGGCGGCCAACGCCGTTTCGTCGAAGATGCCGGAAGGCGTCATGCAGACGATCACCTGGCTGGGCTTGCAGTGCGGCAGGAAGCGCGCGCCCAGCAGGCCCTGGTATCGGCTGAAGTAGCTGAGCTGAACGCACACCGCGTCCGACTGCTCCAGCAGTTCACGCAGGCCCAGGGGCGCAACGCGCCAGCGTGCCCAGAGCGAATCGCTCGCGTGCAGGGCCGGGTCGTAGCCGACGAGCTGGGAGCCGAAGCCGCCAAGCATCTGCGCAATCGTGCGCGCCGCTGGCGCCATGCCGATCAGGCCGACCGTGGCGGCACCCAACTCACGACCGACCCACAGGCCGTCGGCACCGATCACCGGCACACGGCGCAACAGGGAGAGCAGCGCGCCGATCATGAACTCAGCCTCGGCCGGCGCGGTGGCCTGGCCGCTGCGCACCACCTCGACACGGGCGCGGGCGCAGGCCTCCACATCGATGTTCTCGACCCCGGCACTGACCCGCCCGACCGCACGCAGCATGGGGGCGCCGTGCAGCGCCTGGCTGTCCACCGGCACGCTCGGCGGCACGATGGCCGCACGCACGTTGTACAGAGCCTGGCGGAAGGCGCGCGGGTCGAGCGCGAGCTCGGGCGCGTAACGCAGCGGGTGGCGCGCGCCGAGCCACTGCATCACCTCGTCTTCGAGGGGTTCGACGATCAACAGGTCCATGGGTCCGAGGGGTTCGTTCACACCTGAACCGTCATGGGTTCATGCAAGAATCAGAAATCAAAAAAGTCAGCGGCAACGGGATTGTAAGCAAATGAAAATCAACAAGGCGATCTTCCCTGTAGCAGGCCTCGGCACACGGTTCTTGCCGGCCACCAAGGCCCAGCCGAAAGAGATGCTGCCGGTGGTCGACAAACCGCTGATCCAGTACGCGGTGGAAGAAGCTTATGCCGCCGGTGTGCGCGAGATGATCTTCGTGACGGGCCGCCACAAACGCCCCATCGAAGACCACTTTGACATGACCTTCGAGCTGGAGGTAGCCCTCGAACAGGCGGGCAAGCAGGAACTGCTCGACGTGGTGCGCAGTGTCAAGCCCGACGACATGGAGTGCATCTACGTGCGCCAGGCGCAGGCGCTGGGCCTCGGCCACGCGGTGCTGTGCGCGCAGCGGCTGATCGGCAACGAGCCCTTCGCCGTGCTGCTGGCGGACGACCTGATGGTCGGCGACACGCCGGTGTTGAAGCAGATGGTCGAGCAGTTCCAGGAATGGCGCACCTCCATCCTGGCCGTGCAGGAGGTGCCTGCCGAACACACCCAGCGCTACGGCATCGTGGCCGGCACGCCGGTCAGTGATCGCATGATCGACGTGAGCCGCATCGTCGAAAAGCCCGCGCCGGAAGATGCGCCCTCACGCCTGGGCGTGGCCGGCCGCTACATCCTGACGCCGGGCGTGCTGTTCGAGATTGCGAACCAGCCGCGCGGTGTGGGTGGTGAGATCCAGCTCACTGACGGCATCGCCGGTCTGCTGCGACGCGAGAAGGTGTTCGCGTTCCGCTACGAAGGCAAGCGCTACGACTGCGGCAGCAAGGAAGGCTTCCTGCAGGCCAATGTGGAACTGGCGCTGGCGCACCCGCAGTTGGGGCCGGGCTTCCGCGAATTCCTCGCCGGCCTGAACATCTGACCTCGCGCTCCCGCCTTCAGCGGCGGCGCAGCAGGTGGATGAAGTCGGCCGCTTCGGTCGACTGGCCGACCAGCTCATTGCCGGTCTGGCGGGCGAAGGCCTGGAAGTCGCGCGTCGAGCCCGGGTCGGTGGAAATGACCTTCAACACCTCGCCACTTTCCATGTCGGCGAGTGCCTTCTTGGCTTTCAAGATCGGCAGCGGGCAGTTCAGTCCGCGGGTGTCGAGTTCTCTGTTTGCTTCCATGGGCGTCCTCGGTGTTGGCTGATTTTAGGCCGGCTCAGCCGGGTCGCGCGGCGGCAACTCGATCCACTGCGGCGTATGCCCGCGTGACGTGAGCCAATCGGCCAGCGCGTAGCCGGTGCCGGCCGGCCAGCAGCGCAGTTCGGTCGGTGCGTACAGCCGGTACTCGACGAGTTCGGGCGAGAGCACGATCTCGCCACGCGCCACCGCGTGATACGCCACGATCAGCTGGTTCATGCGCTGGAAGTCGTATACGCCGATCAGCTTGAGGGCATCGACCGTCAGCGAAGTCTCCTCGCCGATCTCGCGGGTGATGCCGCCCTCCGGCGTTTCACCCGCCTCCATGAAGCCGGTGATGAGCCCATAGAACTTGCCCGGCCAGGCCGCATTGCGCGCCAGCAGCACCTGGCCATCGCGGTCGGCCAGTTCGATCACGGCGGCCAGCACCGGCGTCGGGTTGTTCCAGTGCGTCCAGCCGCAGGCCGGGCAACGCAGGCGCGCTTTCGGGCCGCCGTCTTCCTGCTCCACCAGCATCTGCAGCGGCGTGGCGCAGGCCGGGCAGAACTTGTAGGCCGGCGGCGCGCTCATGCGGGGAATACACCTGTCGACAGATAGCGATCACCGCGATCGCAGACGATGAACACGATCGTCGCGTTCTCGACCTGCTTCGCGACCTGCAGGGCCACCCAGCAGGCGCCGGCTGCCGAGATGCCGGCGAACAGGCCTTCTTCACGCGCGAGGCGCCGCGCCATGGTTTCGGCATCGGCCTGGCTGACTTGCACCACCTCGTCGATGCCGCTCGGGTCGTAGATCTTCGGCAGATACGCCTCGGGCCATTTGCGGATGCCCGGAATGCGCGAGCCTTCGCTCGGCTGCGCGCCGATCACGCGCACCGCCTTGCTCTGCTCCTTCAGGTATCGCGAGACGCCGGTGATGGTGCCGGTGGTGCCCATCGCGCTGACGAAGTGGGTGACACGGCCCTGCGTGTCGCGCCAGATTTCGGGGCCGGTGGTCTCGTAGTGACGCGGGTTGTCGGCGTTGGCGAACTGGTCGAGCACGCGGCCCTTGCCGTCGCGCTGCATTTGC
>JANYJL010000310.1 GCA_025361845.1 Rhizobacter sp. | reverse complement strand
CCTCGATGCGCGGAGCTGCCGCGCTAGAATCCGCAAAGCTCGCGGGTGTAGTTCAATGGTAGAACGGCAGCTTCCCAAGCTTCATACAGGGGTTCGATTCCCCTCACCCGCTCCAAGCCCCGGTCAGTGCCTCAGCGGTTCCACGCCACCGCCTCGGGGCGCGGGTGCGGTTTAATGGCGGCGCAGTGCAAACCGCGCCGTCCCGGAACCCCTCGATGCCCACCCGCAGCTTCAAGATTCTCGTTCTTGCCACCGTGCCGGGGGACAGCCTCGCCGCCCTCGCCATCACGCCGGTCGGCGCCTTCGCGGTCGAGCGGTGCGGCGATCTCGGCCAGTTGCCAGCGCGGCTGGCCGCCACGGCCTTCGACGCGCTCGTGATCGACACGCAGACCAGCGGGCTGAGCGTGGCAATGATCGAGTCGCTGGCGAGCGACCTCGCCACTCTGGTGCTCGTGCCGACACCCAGCGCCGCGGCGATGAGCGACTGGTACGCCCGCGGTGCGCAGGATCTGCTGGCACCGGGCGATGTGGTCGGCGCCTCGCTGGCCGCGCGCCTGCGCGCCGCGATCGAGCGCAAGAAGCACGAGCGCGAAACGCGCAAGGCCTACGCCACCGACCTGGAAACCGGCTTGCCGCACCAGCAGCAACTGGTCGAACACATGAGCCACCTGATGGCCTTGCGCGAGCGTGAGCCGGCGCCGATGGCCTTGCTGGTGTTGCGCATCGAGGGTCTGGCCAAGACGCAGGCGCGGCTCGGGGTGGAAGCCGCGAACGTGCTGCGCCGCAAGATCGGTGTGCGGCTGCGCGCCGGCGTGCGCGCCAGCGACGTGGTGGCCGCGCTGAACGACGATTCGTTCGGCGTGTTGCTGGCGTCGATGCTGGCGCCGGCCGATGCGGAGCGTGTCGGCGCCAAGCTGCTGAGGGCGCTGAACGCGCCGGTGAAGATCAACGGGCAGGACATGGCTGTTGCCACGGCGCTCGGCATCGCACAGTACCCGCTCGATGGCACCCAGCCGGATGCGTTGCTGCGCCGCGCGATCGGCCTGGCTGCTTCGGCGCAGGCGCATGGGCGCTTCGGTTTGTCGAGCCCGCAGGCGGGCGGCGGGCCGTTGCCCGGAGCCGCGAACGACGACTGAGCCGGCCGGCAGCTACTTCTGGATGTCGCCCAGGCAGAGGTACTTGATCTCGACATAGTCGTCGATGCCGTGGTGCGAACCTTCGCGCCCCAGGCCCGACTGCTTGACCCCGCCGAAGGGCACTTCCGCGGTCGAGATCAGGCCGGTGTTGACGCCGACCATGCCGTACTCCAGCGCCTCGCCGACACGGAAGATGCGGCCGATGTCGCGGCTGTAGAAGTAACTCGCCAGGCCGAACTCGGTGGCGTTCGAGAGCTCGATCACTTCGGCCTCGGTCTTGAAGCGGAATACCGGCGCCACCGGGCCGAAGGTTTCTTCGTTCGCGCAGAGCATGTCGCTCGTCGCATTGGCCAGCACCGTGGGTTCGTAGAAACGTTCGCCGATGCGCTTGCCGCCGGTCAGCACGGTGGCGCCTTTGGCGGTGGCGTCGGCCACGTGGCGTTCGATCTTCGCGAGCGCCTGGTCGTCGATCATCGGGCCCTGGTTCACGCCGGCCTCGAAGCCATTGCCGACCTTGATGGTCTTCACCCGCGCGGCCAACTTCTCGATGAAGCGGTCGTAGACGCCGTCCTGCACGTAGAGGCGGTTCGCGCACACGCAGGTCTGGCCGGCGTTGCGGTACTTGCTGATGATGGCGCCTTCGACCGCGCTGTCGATGTCGGCATCGTCGAAGACGATGAAGGGCGCGTTGCCGCCGAGTTCGAGCGAGAGCTTCTTGACGGTTGGCGCGCATTGAGCCGCGAGGATGCGGCCGACTTCGGTGGAGCCGGTGAAGGACAGGTGGCGAACGATGTCGCTCGCGCAGAGCACCTTGCCGACCGCGATCGAGTTGTCGCCATCGGCCGTGATCACGTTCAGCACCCCCGGCGGCATGCCGGCGCGCAAGGCGAGTTCGGCCACGGCCAGGGCCGACAGCGGTGTCTGCTCGGCCGGTTTGATGATGACCGGGCAACCCGCGGCGAGGGCCGGCGCCACCTTGCGCGTGATCATCGCGATCGGGAAGTTCCAGGGCGTGATGGCCGCGCACACACCCATCGCCTGTTTGATGACCAGGAAACGTTTGCCGTGGTCGGTGCTCGGGATCGTTTCGCCGTAGATGCGTTTGCCTTCTTCGGCAAACCACTCGATGAAACTCGCGCCATAGGCCACTTCGCCCTTCGCCTCGGCGAGCGGCTTG
>JANYJL010000387.1 GCA_025361845.1 Rhizobacter sp. | reverse complement strand
CTTCTCGGGCCAGGTCGACCCGCGTGCCATCCAGCCGGGCAACTCGGTGGCCTCGGCGCAGATCGCCAACGTTCGCATCGAGCACCGCGGCCGCGGCGCCCAGGCCGAAGCGAACGGAATAGGCTGGTTGGGACGCTTCTTTTTGAACGTTCTGCCGATTTAAGTTTCCCCAGAATGGGTCTACCCCCGAGGTGGACCCCTGATGGACAAGACCGACAAACTCCTGCGCACGTTGATCGCCCTGGCCGCCTTGATGGCCAGCTCCGCGCTGTGGTGGCCGGCCCCGGCGCACGCCGCGCGCATCAAGGAAGTGGCCAGCATCCAGGGTGTGCGCAGCAACCCGCTGGTCGGCTACGGCCTTGTCGTCGGGCTCGACGGCACAGGTGATCAGACCACCTCGACCCCGTTCACCACGCAGAGCATCACTGCGCTCTTGCAACAGATGGGCGTCACGGTGCCGCAGGGCACCAGCATGCAACTCAAGAACGTCGCGGCCGTGATGGTGACGGCGGCGTTGCCGGCGTTCGCGCAGCCGGGGCAGACGATCGACGTGAACGTTTCGTCGCTCGGCAATGCCAAGAGCCTGCGCGGCGGGCTGCTGATTTCCACGCCGCTCAAAGGTGCCGACGGGCAGATCTATGCGCTAGCGCAAGGCAACCTCATCGTCGGTGGCGCGGGCGCCTCGGCGGGCGGCTCGAAGGTGACGATCAACCACCTCAGCGCCGGCCGCGTGCCCGAAGGCGCGACGGTGGAGCGCGCCGTGCCGACACCGCTGAACCAGGGCGACTCGCTGCAACTCGATCTGAATTCGAGCGACTTCAACACCGCGCGCGAAGTGGCGCGTGTCATCAACGGCCGCATGGGCGCCGGCACCGCGCAGGCGATGGACGGGCGGGTCGTGAAAGTGCGCATGCCGGCCACGCCCGACGCACGCGTGAGCTTCATGGCCGACATCGAGAACCTGAACATCGATCAGGCCGCGCCGGCCGCGCGCGTGGTCATCAATGCACGCACCGGTTCGGTGGTCGTCAACAGCGCGGTCACCTTGTCCTCGTGTGCGGTGGCGCATGGCAGCCTGTCCGTCACGATCAGCTCCACGCCGGTGATCAGCCAGCCGAATGCCTTGTCCACGGGTGGCCAGACCGTGCAGGCCGAGAAGGCCGACATCACGATCAACCAGCAGGCGGGTTCCCTCATTCAACTGCCCGCCGGCACCAAGCTGGCCGACGTGGTGAAGGCACTGAACTCGCTGGGTGCGACACCGCAAGACCTGCTCGCGATCCTGCAAGCGATGAAGTCGGCCGGCGCGCTGAACGCCGAACTGGAGGTGATCTGATGAACGTCGTGGGCAGCACGCCGTCGACCACGCTCTCGACCGACACGCGCTCGATCGACAACCTGCGCGCCAGCGCCGCACGCGACCCGAAGGCGGCGATCAAGGAAGCGGCGAAACAGTTCGAGGCGCTCTTCATGCAGCAGTTGATGAAGAGCATGCGCGAGGCCTCGATGGCCTCCGGCATGCTCGACAACGAGGGCACGAAGATGGGCACCGAGATGCTCGACAACAAGCTCTCGACCCAGATGACCGGCCTGCCCGGCGGGTTGGCGGACGCGATCGCGCGCCAGCTCGAACGGCAGATGGGTGGCACCGCCGCGCCGGCCGCGGCGACACCTGCTGCGGCGGCCGCCGATGCGCCTGCCGCCCCACCCGCCGCGCCCGAAGCCAAGGTCTCGCAAGCCCAGACCGATTTCCTGCACAAGCACCTGAACGCGGCCTTGGCGGCCGAATCGCAAAGCGGCATCCCGGCCACCTTCATGGTGGCCCAGGCCGCCCACGAAACCGGCTGGGGCCAGCGCAACATCAAGAACGCCGATGGCACGCCTTCGCACAACCTGTTCGGCATCAAGGCCGGTGCGAGCTGGACCGGGCCGGTCGCCGAGATCACGACCACCGAAGTGGTCGACGGCCAGGCGCGCAAGGTGACAGCGAAGTTCCGCGCCTACGCCTCCGACGCGGAGTCCTTCAGCGACTACGCCAAGCTCATGAAAGACAGCCCGCGCTATGCGCAAGTCGTGGCCAACGCCGGGTCCGCGCAGGGCTTCGCGCAGGGCCTGCAACGCGCGGGCTACGCGACCGACCCGGCCTACGCGGACAAGCTGACGCGTGTCATCAACACCACCTTGCGCATGCAGCGCGCGGTGACCTGAACGAGAGCCAGCCATGAGCGCTTCCGCATTGATGTCGTTGGGTACGAGGGCCCTGTCCGCGAACTACGCGGCCTTGCAGACCACCGGCCACAACATCGCCAACGCCAACACGGTGGGTTATTCACGCCAGAGCGTGAACATGGAAACCGCGGGTGACCAGTTCACAGGCGCAGGCTTCTTCGGCAAGGGCGTGCTGGTCTCGACCGTCGAGCGCGCGCACAGCGAGTACCTGACCAACGAGGCGGCGACGGCCCGCTCGATAGCTGCCTCCGACGAAGCGCGCAGCAGCCAGTTGCAGCAGCTCGAGCAGGTGTTCAAGACCGGCGAGTCGGGCCTGGGTTATGCCGCCGGCCAGTTGTTCAACGCCTATGCCGACGTGGCCTCCAAGCCGCAGGACGCCTCGGCGCGCCAGGTGGTGCTGGCGCGTGCCGACGAGCTCGCGAGCAGCTTCCGCAGCGCTGGCTCGCAGATCGACAACATCCAGTCCGGCGTCACGCAGGACATCGGCGTGGCCGTGAAGGCCGTCAACGGCATCACACAACAGATCGCCGACCTGAACCAGAAGATCGCTGCATCGAAGGGCGCCGGGCACGAACCGAACGATCTGCTCGACCAGCGCGACCTGATGGTCAGCCAGCTCAGCGAGTACGTGAAGGTCACGACCATCGCGGCCGATGACGGCACGACGAGCGTGTTCCTCGGCGGCGGTCAGTCGCTCGTGCTCGGCAACATCCCGACCAAGCTGGCCGCGGTGGCGAACCCGCTGGACCCGTCGCGCATGCAGATCGCGATGGTGCAACCGAGTGGCCCGCGCATCATCCCCGACGACATGCTCAGCGGCGGCAGCGTGGCTGGCCTGCTGACTTTCCAGAACACCGACCTCGCCGATGCGCGCAACCTGCTCGGCCAGATGGCCGCAGCGATTGCCGGCGCGGTGAACAACCAGCAGGCGCTCGGCCTGGACCTGCGCCAACCTGCCGGCAGTGGCAGCCCGATCTTTGCGACCGGCGCGCCCGGTGTTTCCGCCTCGTCCAGCAACGCGGCGGGTGCGGGTGGCATCCCGGTGGCCTCGTACGTGAACGCCAGCGGCACGCGGGTGCCCAGCGTCGGCGTCACCATCGTGAACGCGGCCGAGCTGCGCGCGAGCGACTACGAACTCACGACCGACCCCGCCGGCACGCTCGGCAGCTACCAGCTCACGCGCCTGTCCGACGGCAACGTGCGCACGGTGGTCGATGGCGACGTGGTGGACGGCTTCCGCGTCAACATGGCGAGCCCCGTGCCGGTGGCCGGCGACCGCTTCCTGCTGCGCCCGGTCGGCCCGGCCGCGGCGGGCATGCAGCGGGTGCTGACCGACCCGAAAGGCATTGCCGCGGCAGCACCCGTCAATGCCACCATGCCGGCCACCAACACCGGCACCGCGGCGGTGGCCTCGGTGCGCGCCACCAGCACGGCGCTGAACCCGAACCTGAAGGCGACCATCAGCTTCACCGACAACGTCGGCGGCTACAGCTACAGCCTGGTCGACAGCACCGGCGCCTTGCCCACGACGAACGGCACCGGCACGTGGACGGCGGGCCAGCCGATCGAGCTGAACGGCTGGGACTTGCAACTCAGCGGCGTGCCGCGCACCGGCGACCTCGTCAACGTGCAGAAGACCGCGTTCCCGGCCACCGACAACGGCAACGCGAACGCGATGATCGGCCTGCGCGACGCCAGCCTGGTCGGCCGCGAGACGCTCGCCAGCGGCAGCGTGGTGCCCGGCGACACGGTGACCGACGCCTACGCCAACCTGCTCGCCAACGTCGGCGTGAAGGTGCAGAGCGCCAAGCTCGCGGCGGCGCAATCGGCCACGGTGTCCACCGACGCCAAGGCCGCGGTGGCCGACAAATCGGGCGTGAACCTCGACGAAGAAGCGGCTCGCCTCATCCAGTTCCAGCAAAGCTACCAGGCTGCGGCCAAGATGCTGCAAGTTGCGCAGTCGGTCTTGCAGACCCTGCTGCAACTGGGCGGCAGCTGATCTTCACCTTGACTCAGGAAAAGCCATGCGCATCAGCACCGCCAACGCCTTCGACGCCGGCATCACGAACCTGCAGAACCGGCAGAGCGACCTCAGCGAAGCGCAGACGCGCCTGACGAGCGGCAAGCGCGTGATCCGCGCCAGCGACGACCCGGCCGCCGCAGCGCGTGCCGAGCGTGCGCTCGCGGGCGTGATGCGCAGCGAGACGAGCCAGCGCTCGGTCGAAGCCAGCCGCGTGGCGATGACGCAGACCGAAGGGGCGCTCGGCGATGCCGGCGAGCTGCTGCAACAGGCGCGCGAAACCGTGATCGCCGCGGGCAATGCAAGTTACAGCGATGCCGAGCGCAAGTCCCTGGCCGACAAGCTGCGCGGCATTCGCGATCAACTCTTCAGCGTGGCGAACCGCTCGGACGGCGCCGGCAGCCACCTCTTCAGCGGCCAGGGTGCGACCCAGCCGCCGTTCGTGGATGCCGCCGGCGGCGTGCAGTTTCTCGGCGTGACCGGCGAGGAACGCACCGACCCGAGCAGCGGCCTGCCGCTCTCGACCGACGGCTCGGCCACCTGGCTCGCCGCGCGCACGGGCAACGGCGTGTTCGAGACCCAGGCCGGCGCGGGCGTGACGGGCGCGTGGATCGGTGCCGGCCAAGTGGTCGACCCCGCCGCGCTGACCGGTTCGACCTACACGCTGCAATTCAGCGTCGGCGGCGGTGCGACCACGTATGCCGTGCTCAAGGACGGTCTGCCGACCGCGGTGACCGCCGCGCCCTACACCTCGGGCCAAGCCATCACGGTCGACGGCATGGCGGTGAACGTGAACGGCACGCCGGCCAGCGGCGACAGCTTCCGCATGGTGCCTGCGAGCGCGACGCTGAGCGTGTTCGCGACGATGGACAAGACAATCACCGACCTCGCCGCCACCGGCCAGACCACCGCGCAGCGCCTGCAGGCCAACAGCGACAACCTGCGCAACATCGACTCGGTGATGAACACGATGAGCGCGTCGCGTTCGCTCGCCGGCACCGCGATCAACCGGGCCGACAGCGAAGACCAGCGCCTGGGCGAGCGCAAGCTGGCGGCTCAGACCGAGAGATCCAGCGCAGAGGACCTGGACATGGTGCAGGCGATTTCGAGCTTTCAGAACCAGCAAACCGGCTACGATGCCGCCTTGAAATCGTATTCGATGGTGCAGCGAATTTCGCTGTTCCAGTACCTCAACGGTTGAGCGCGGGCGGTCGCTGCTGCGCCATCAGGGAGTTTTCGCGTGCTCGACGTCGGCATACTGGGGCAGGTCGCCCTGGGCTATTCACCCTTCATCGACCGCAACCGCACCGTCATCGCGACCCGCCTGACGGTGTTCCCGCTGCACCCCGAAGTCAAACTCGATGCGGCCCAGTTGCTGCACGCGGTAGGGGGCGTCTGGCCGGCGAACGGCGGGCGTGTGTCGCTCAACGTGGCGAGCGAGAGCCTGCTGCAAGACCTGCTGCGCACCAACCCGTCGACCAACCTGATGATCGAGGTGCCGGCCTTCATGGCGAGCGACCCGGTCAACGTGGCCGCGATCGAAACCCTGCACCGCAACGGCAGCACCCTGCTCATCAAGGGCCGCCCGCTCAAGCCGTTGCCGCGCGAGGTGCTGCCTTGCTTCAAGTACTCCATCATCGATCTGGCGGACGACCGCCGCGTCGACGTGGGCAGCCCGGTGCCGGCCGGCATCACGCGCAGCATTCCGCACGTGCAGGCGGGTGTGCGTTCGGTCGAGGACATGCAGACCAGCTTCCACCGCGGTGCCCATGCGGTGCTCGGCTGGCCGATCGACGACCCGGTCACGGCGCCCGCCGAGAAGAGCACCAAGACCGCCTCGCAGCCCGACCTGCGGGTGATGATGGAACTGATCCACCGGGTCGATCAGGAAGAGCCGATCGAGAAGCTCGAAGCCACGCTCAAGCGCGATCCGGCGCTCGCTTTCAAGCTGATGCGCTACATCAACTCGCCCGGCTTCGGCATGCAGGTCGAGCTGAGTTCGTTCCGCCACGCCATCATGATGCTCGGCTACAAGCGCCTGAAGCGCTGGCTGGCCCTGCTGCTCGTCACGGCCAGCAAGGACATCAACCTGAAGCCGCTGATGTTCGCCGCCGTGCGCCGCGGCCTGCTGATGGAAGAGCTGGTGCGCTCCGATGGCAGCGAGGAAATGCGCGGCGAGATGTTCATCTGCGGCGTGTTCTCCCTGCTCGACCGCATGTTCCAGCAGCCCTTCTCGGAACTGCTCGCCAACATCCCCGTGCCCGAGCGTGTGCACCAGGCCCTGGCTGACAACTCCGGCCCGTACCAGCCCTATGTGGAGGTGGTGCGTGCAATCGAGAGCGAGTCGCTGTTCGACTTCCGTGAAGCGTCCGAGCGGCTGATGTTGAGCGTCAGTGAAATCAACCGCGCCCAGTTGCGCGCGCTCACCGCGGCTGCGCAACTCGAGTGAGCCGGAGCGACGCGCCGATGGATGCGGCTGCGCCGCACGAGGCGATCCGGATTCCCTGGGCTTCGCCCTTTCCCGCGACGCTGCAAGACGCATCGTTTCGGCTCGTCGATGTCAACGACGCCTACCTCGAATTCACCGGCTACACCCGCGCTGCCCTGATCGGCACCGACCCGCTGGTGCTGCAACCCGAAGAAGACCAGGCCAGCAGCGCCGCCGCGCGCGAACAGCTCGAAGAGGGCGAGGTGAAGACGCTGGTGGAGCGGCGCATCGTCGATGCGCATGGCCGCGAGCGCTGGTTTCGCGCGGCGCGCCACGTGCTGCGCAATGCCGAGGGCGAGAAACTCATCTTTTCGCTCTTGCAGGATTCGACCGCCGAACACGTCGCGCGCGAGCGTGCCGACCGCTCGGCCCGCGAGCTGGACAACTGGTTCGACCTCAGCCCGCTCGGCATGGTGTTGTTCGATGCACGTGGCCTGCTGGTGCGCACGAATGCCGCCTTCGAGGCCTTGGCCGGCCAGGTGCCGGTGCAGTTGTCCGAAGCCTCGGAGAGCTTGCGCCAGTTGCTCGGCTGGGTCGACGGCGAGGCGCTCGCGGCTTTGCAGCCGGGCTCCGGCCCGCTCGAAGGCCATGCCTTCGTGCCGCAGGCCGATGGCGGGCTGCTGCGCCTGCGTTCGATCGTGCGCTGCTACCGCACCGCCGAGGGCCACAACCGCTACATGGCCGCGGTGGAAGACCGCAGCGTCGAGGAAGAACGCGACCTCGCGCAGATGCAGATCGGCGCGATGATGGACACGGCCGGCGTGGCCCTGGCCACCTTCCAGGAATCCTCCGGCTGGGTGCGCCAGCGTCACGCGGGCGCTGCGTTGCCGGGCGGGCAGGGCGCAAATTCGGCCGCGCTTCAGAACATCAGCCGCGACATCGTGATGCCCGAGTCGCTGCCCGAATACGAGAAGCTGCAACACGCGCTGCGCCATGCCCAGCGCGCCGAGTTGCGTTATGCGGTGCGGCACCCCGAGCTGGGCCAGCGCTGGCTGCTCACGCGGGTGGAGCCGGCCACATTGGCCTCGGGCAAACGCACCACCTCGGTCGTCACGATCGACGTGACCGAGCAGCACCAGGCGCAGCAGCGCAGCGCCCAGTTGCTGCGCGAGATGACGACGATTCTGGAGAGCACGACCGTCGGCATCGCCTACCTGCGCGGCGACCTGCTGGTGCGCTGCAACCGCCGCTTTGAGGCGATGCTCGGCCTGCGTGGCGGCGCGGGTGCGGGCAGCAACACGCTGGAGCTGTTCGGCCGCGATGCGCAGGCGCGCCGCATTGCCGAGCAGACGCTGCAGGCCCTGACCGAAGGCGACCTGTTCGAGACCGAATTCGAGGTCGCCGCGCCGCCTGGCGACAGCTCGTCGCGGCCCTGGTACGCGCTGTCGGTGCGGCGCACCGGGCCAGTGACGGAAGTGATCGAAGCGATCGCCGTGCTGACCGACATCACCCGCCTGAAGCTGCAACAGACCGAGCTCGAAATCCTGGCGCGTGACCGCGAGCTGATGTTCAGCCTGTCCGAAGTCGGCATCGCCTTCGTGCGCAATGGCCGCATCGAACGTGCGAACGAAGCGCTCGCCCAGCTCACCGGCTGGTCGGCCACCGAATTGGCGTCGCTCGACATGCGCGCGCTGTTCCCCGACGATGCCGAGTTCGAGCAGCGTTGGCCCCAGGAGGAGCGCGATCTGCGCATCCATGGCCGCTGGAGCGGCGAGCGCCAGTTGCGCCAGCGTGATGGCCGGTTGCTGTGGGTGCAGGCGGCCAAGCGGCTGGTCACCGAAGGTCGCCCGGCCGGCGGCATGATCGCCTCGTACGTGAACGTCGATGCGCGTCACCGCGCCTAGCAGGCGGTCGCGCTGCAGGCCGCGCGCACGCGGGCGATACTCGATTCGGTGCTGGTCGGCATCGTGACCGTCGGCGGGCTCGGCATCGAGTGGATGAACCGCTCGGCGAGGCGCATGTTCGGGGGCGATTTGGCCGACTTCGTGAATCAGCCGATCTCGACCGTGGCCACGGGTGAAGCCGAACATCCATTTCGCCAGACGCACTACCTGAACGACCTGGTCGAGGGCCAGGCCGAGACCTTCGAGTGCCGTGTCATCGCGCGCGACGGGCGCGAGTTCTGGATCGTCGGCAATGTCGTGTCGACCGGACGCGAAGCGAGCGGCCGCCAGCTCACGTATGCGCTGCTCGACATCGAACGCCGCCGCCAGGCCGAGGCGCGCATGTCGGAGGCGCAGAACTCGCTGCAACGCATCATCGAAGCGGCGCCGCTGGCCATCACCCTGCGCGATGCGCACAGCCTGCGCATCCTGCAACTCAACCACGTGGCCTTGGCGACCACGGGCCGCCCCAGGGAAGAGGTGATCGGCGCCACGCCCGAGGACCTGTACTCGGCGGAGGTCGCTGCAATGATGCGCGAGGACATGACCCAGGCGCTGCGCTCCAGCGACGTGACGCAGCGCGAATACAGCACCCAGTTCCACGGCGAAGACCAGGTCTGGGACGCCCGCTACCTGCCGCTCGCCCAACCGGACCATGCACCGGACCAGTTGCTGCTGGTGGCCACCGACGTGACCGAGCAGCGTGCCGCGCAAGAGGCGCGCTTCAAGGCCGCGCTCGCGCAGCGCGAAATGCTCGTGAAGGAAGTGCACCACCGCATCAAGAACAACCTGCAAGGCGTGGCCGGGCTGTTGCAGCAGATCGCGCAGCGCAAGCCCGAGGTGGCCGGTGCGATCTCGGAAGTGGTGGGCCAGGTGCAGGCCATCGCGCAGGTCTATGGCCTTCAGGTGGGCGCAGGCGGCACGCTGCGGCTGCACAGCGTGGCCGAGGCCATCGTCGCCTCGTTGCAGCGCACCTTCGGCCGGCCGATCCGCTTCGAGGTGCGTGGTGCGGCGCCCGAGAACTGGGCCTTGCCCGAGGCCGAATCGATCCCGATCGCGCTCACGCTCAACGAACTGCTGACGAATGCGATCAAGCACAGCGCGATCGAGGCCGACACGCTCGCCGACACCACCGCGGCCGAGGTGAACTGCACGCTCGAATCGGCCGAGGGCGGCGTACAACTCGTCATCTCGAACGTGGCCAGCCTGCCCGCCGGCTTCAGCCTGGCGCGTGTGCCGGGTGGTGTGTCGGGCCTGGGTCTGGTGCGCGCACTGCTGCCGCGGCGCAGTGCCACGCTGAGCATCGAGCAGCGTGGCGCCTGGGTCGTGGCCACCGTGGCCTTGCAGCCGCCCGGCGTGCGGCGGCTGGAGCCGGCTGTGACCATGCCCCCCGGATGAGTGCCCCCCGAGCGAGTGCCCGTGAACACGGTGTGGTCTCGGTTGGGGCATTCACCGAGAATCAGCTCACTTCGGCCAATGTGGCTGTGGGCGCGAAGCGCAGACGACAAGACAGGCAGCGACAGTGACGACGCACAAGGGCACGATACTGGTGGTGGACGACGACAGGCTGGTGCTGGCAACACTGACGCACGGGCTCACACAGGCAGGCTACGACGTGATCGACGCCGACAACGGCGACGACGCGATCCTGCTGGCTCGCGAGCACCGCCCCGACCTGGCCTTGCTCGACATCCGCATGGAGGGCATGACCGGCTTCGACGTGGCAGCCTACCTGCGCAAATCGCTGCAAATGCCCTTCATGTTTCTCTCGGCTTTTTCAGACGACGCGACCGTGGCCCAAGTGCAGGCGCTGGGCGCCGTGGCTTACCTGGTCAAGCCGCTCGACATCCGCCAGATCGTGCCCGCGGTCGAGGCCGCGTTTGCCAACATCCGCGCACGTGCGCCGACCCAGACGCTGCCGATGGCCGCCACGGGCGTGCTCGACACGATCGTCGCGATGGCGGTCGGCGTGCTGATGCACCGCCACTCGCTGGCCCGTGGGCCGGCGATGGCGCGGCTTCAGCAGATGGCCGATGCCGAACACCTGCCGCTGGCGTCGCAGGCCGAACGGGTGCTCGAAGCGCTCGAACTGCTTTCGAAGCCTGCAGGCGAGTAGCGAGGCGAATTCCGCGCGGCGCGTTCAGCGCCGTGAGGTCAACGCAGCGAGAAGTGAAAGCGCGCCCCGCGCTCGACTTCGGCCTCGGCCCAGATATCACCGCCATGGCGCCGCACGATGCGCCGGACCGACGCCAGGCCGATGCCCGTGCCCTGGAACTCGCTGGCACTGTGCAGGCGCTGAAACACGCCGAACAAGCGGTCTGAGAAGCGCATGTCGAAGCCCGCGCCGTTGTCACGCACGGTGTAGGCGCCGCGGCTCGCGCCCTGTTCGAACCACACCTCGGGCACGGCGCATTTGCCGGTGTATTTCCAGGCATTGCCGAGCAGGTTTTCGAGCACCACGCGCAGCAGCGTCGGGTCGCCCTGGGCCAGCAGGCCGGGCTCGATGTGCAGCACCACGGGCCGCTCGGGCCATTGCCGGCGCAGGTCTTCGGCCACGTAGCCGGCCAGTTGCGACAGGTTGACCGGCTGTGAGGCGAGCGGCTGGGACGACAGGCGGGCCAGCGCCAGCAGCGCATCGATCATCGCGTTCATGCGGGCGGCGGCGCCGAGTACGCGGTCGAGGTGATCGTTGCCGATGCGGTCGAGCAGGCGGCCGTAGTCTTCCTTGAGGATCTTCGTGAAGCCCTCGACCACGCGAATCGGTGCGCGCAGGTCGTGCGAGACGGTGTAGCTGAAGGATTCGTGGTCGCGCTCGGTGTCCGGCAGGGCAGGGTGCGAAGCGGGGGCCACGGCATCGCAGTCCCGCAAGGTGCCGGTGTAGCCGGCGAATGCGCCCTGGCTGTCGATGCGAACCCGCCCGCGCAGGCGCCCGCGCCGCGGCAGGCCGCTGTCGGCAGGCCCCGCCACGTCGACATCGTCGAGCGGCGCGTGGTTTGCCAGCCGTGCCTTCAACGCTGCCACGTCGCCCGCCTCGAACGCATCCCAGAGTGGCGGTTGCGCCTTGGCGCCGGACCGCGCGGCGCCGGTGTCCCCGTGTGGCGGCCGCAGGGAGACGAGACGGTGCTCACGGTCGCTTTGCCATTGCCAGACATCGAGCATGTCGGCGAGGTCGTGCAATTCCGTGCGTGCCTGCCGCAACTGGGCCTTCAGGTGCTGCTCGCGGCGTGTGATCCACAGCGTGGCGATGGCCGCGCCAGGCACCAGGACCACCAACAACCACACAAGTCCATCCATCGGAATCATTGTAAGGAGGTCCTTCGGCGCACCCGGAGGTCAAGTTCGGCGCCGGTTTGTCGAAAATGCACGCATCCGACGTCTGCGGGAACGGCCCGCGGACTGCTTTGCATGGGCGCCGCCTCACCATGTTCGACCGAGCCACCGACACTTGCGACCGCAACGCGACTCCACAGTTGTGTGGAGCCGCGGCACGCCCGCAGCCGCCCGGTTGTGGAAGACAATGGCGGCTCTCGAACCCCCGTCCCGCCGCGGCCTCTTGCACGACATGCTGACCCACGACCCGCAACCCAGCGCACTGCCCGTACCGGCCGGCACCGGCGTGGCGGCGGCCGTTGTGCTGGATGCCACCGCGCTCGGCCGCCTGCGCGAGCTCGATCCGAAGGGCGAGAACCAGCTGCTGCCGCGGGTGCTGGCCGCCTTCAAGGCCTCCATCGCGCGCTTGGTGCCGCAAGTGCGTACGGCCAGTGCGGCTGGTGATCTGGCTGGGGTTCGGCATGTGGCGCACACCCTCAAATCTTCCTCTGCCAGCATCGGCGCGATGCAGCTGGCGCAGATGTGCGCTGAACTCGAAACCATGATCCGCCTCGACCAGGTCGATTCGTTGGCGGCCCGCGTCGATGCGATGTGTGTCGAGATCGACCAGGTGCTGAAGGCATTGAACGACCTCTTGCTGGATGAGAAGCGATGAGCGCAAGCGCAGTGGCGGGCGACGAAGACCTTCCCGGCCAGCCCCGGGTGTTGCTGGTCGATGACGACGAGGTCAATCTGCTGCTGACCTCGATCGCGTTGCGCGAGCGCGGCTTTTCGGTCACTGAATCGACGAGTGGCGAACAGGCCCTGCAAGTGCTGGCCGACTGGGTGCCCGATGTCGTGGTGCTCGATGCACTGATGCCGCAAATGGATGGCTTCGAAACCTGCCGCGTGCTGCGCGGCTTGCCGGGCTTCGAATCCTTGCCTGTGCTGATGCTCACCGGGCTTGACGACGACGCTTCGATCACGCGTGCCTACGAGGCCGGTGCCACCGACTTCTTCGTCAAGTCCACCCAATGGAGCCTGTTGGCCGGGCGGTTGCGCTACCTGCTGCGTTCGTCGCGCACGCGCTTGGAGCTGGAGCGCAGCAAGTCCAAGCTGGCACGTGCGCAAGACTTGGCGCGCATGGGCAGCTTCGACTGGAAGCGCGGCCACGGGGGGCCGGTGTTCTCGGTCGAAGGCCTGCGTGTGTTCGGCCTCGGGCCGGGCGACGCATTGGGCTTTCGCATGCTCTTGCGCATGCTGCCGGCCGCCGAACTGAGCGGTTTGATGACGGTGCTGCACGAGGTCATCAAACACAGCTCGGTGCTGGCCACCGACATCCCGGTCACGCTGGTCGACGGGCGCCAGCGCATCGTGCACGTCGAAGCCGAACCCGAGTTCAACGAACACGGCAACCTGATCGGCTACACCGGCATCGTGCAGGACGTGACCGACCGGCGCCTGGCCGAAGACAAGATCCGCCACCTCGCGAACTTCGACGCGCTCACCGGCCTGCCGAACCGCCGCCAGCTGATCTGGCGCACCGAGCGTGCGCTCGAACACGCACGTCGCCTGAACCACCAGGTGGCGCTGCTGATGATCGACCTGGACCGCTTCAAGATCATCAACGACACGCTCGGCCACGGCGCCGGCGACGAGTTGCTGGTCGAGGTGGCGCGGCGCCTGCGCTCGTGTGTGCGCCACTCCGACCAGGTGATGGAAAGTTCGCTCGAATCGATGGGCTCGCGTTCGCACCGCACGCTCGAAGCGGTCGGCCGGCTGAGTGGCGACGAGTTCGTGGCCTTGTTGCCCGAAGTCGCCGACGAGCGTGATGCCGAACGGGTGGCCTCGCGCATTCTCGATCTGATGCGCGAGCCGATCTACGTCTTCGGCCAGGAGTGTTTCGTGACCGCCAGCGTGGGCATCGCGCTGTTCCCGCGCGATGGTGTTTCGGTCGCCGACCTGATGCGCAACTCCGACGTGGCGATGTACGCCGTCAAGGCGGCGGGCCGCAATTCGGCCTCGCTGTACCGGCCCGCGCTGGCCGGCCGGGGGCGCGAAAAGCTCGAACTCGAAAGCGCCTTGCACAAGGCCATCGAGCGCAATGAACTGGTGCTGCATTACCAACCGAAGGTCGATGTGCGCGGCGCCAAGATGGTCGGTGCCGAAGCGCTGATGCGCTGGCAGCGCGGCGGTGTGCTGGTGCCGCCGGCCGACTTCATTCCGCTGGCCGAAGAAACCGGCCTGATCATCCCGCTCAGCGAATGGGCGATCCGCGAAGTGGCGCGCCAAGCCCGCATATGGCAGGACAACTTCGGCTTCTCCGATTCGATCGCGGTGAACCTGCCGAGCCGCTTGTTCGAGCGGACCGATCTGGTCGAGCACATCCACAACGCGGTGACGACCTATGGTGTGCCGCATCACGCGATCGAACTCGAGATCACCGAAACGGGTTTGATGAAGGATCTGCAGAACGTCATCCCGTCACTGCACCGCCTGAACGAGATCGGTGTGGAAATTTCCATCGACGACTTCGGTACCGGCTATTCCTCGCTCGCCTACCTGACCGCGCTGCCGATCAGCGAACTCAAGATCGACCGCAGCTTTGTGCGCGACCTGGGCATGACGCCGCAAAGCTCGGCCGTCGTCACCGCCATCATCGCGCTGGCGCGATCGCTCGGCTTGCGCGTGATTGCCGAAGGTGTCGAGAACCTGCGCCAGATGGAAGTGCTGCACCGCCTCGGTTGCGGTGTGATGCAAGGCTTCCTGTTCAGCAAGCCGCAGCCGCCCGAAGACATCGAGATCTGGTTGCAGCAGACCGTGCTGCCGCGCAAGGCACCGTGGATCGGCGCGGCCAGCGATGCCGATGCGGAAGTGCTGGCCATCACAGCGCGCCCGGCGGCCCGGCGCACGCCGCGTGGCAAGCCCACACGCTGAGGCGACCGCGCCCGTGATCGACGGCCCGGGCCTGGCGGCGCTGATCGAGCGCATCGTCAAAGGCGTCGAGCGCGGCGGTCGTGAGTGGACCGTGGCGCGCCGCAAGGACAGCCTGCAACGTGTGCTCGCCGGCAGCCGCAGCGATGCGCAGCGTTTGCAGCAACGCTTGTCCCAACTGCTCATGAGCTGGGACACGGACCGCTTCGATGGCGGCGTGGAACTCGGTGATGCGACGCCGGTGCCGGTGCCGGTGCCCTTGGCCTCGATAACCACGGAGGCCGCGCCGTCCGCAACGATGCTCGAATGGAACCGCGTCGTCAGCCGCCTGGATGGCACCGTGCGTCAGGGCCTGCCGAACAGCGAGGGCGCCGAGCACCCGCTGGCCATTGCGCTGGCCGCGCTCACGCGCCGGGTCACTGCCGAAGGCGCTACCTCGCCGCTCGCCGACGAGATGGACGCGCTCTGCCAACGTGCTGCGCAGGTTCTTCAGCACCGCCACCACCTCGTCGATCAGCTTGGCGGCTTGTGCCGTGATCTCACCGAAGGCCTGACCGACCTCGCCGAGGACGACAGCTGGGCGCAGGGCCAGTGCAGCGCGATGAGCGCGCGGCTCGACGAAGGCCTGACGGCGCGCAACGTGCGTTCCGTCTCCGACTTGCTGCAGTCGACCCGCGAACGCCAGGGCCGCTTGCAGCGGGAGCGTTCGCATGCGCGCGACGCGCTCAAGCTGCTCATCAACCGCATGCTCAGCGAGCTGGGCGAACTCGGCTCGCAGACCGGTCGTTTCCATGAGAGCGTGGGCCGGTATGCCGACGTGATCGAGAAAGCCGATTCGCTCGAAAGTCTGGCCGGCGTGGTGCGCGAGATGGTCGAAGAAAGTCGCACCGTGCAGCAACTTGTGCAGCAGACGCAGGCGCGTTTGCAGTCCGAGCACTCGAAGGCGAGCGACCTGACGCACCGCGTCGTCGAACTCGAGGTGGAGTTGCGGCGCCTGTCGGACGAGGTGTCCACTGACCCGCTGACGCAGATCGCCAACCGGCGCGGGCTGATGCAGTCCTTCGACATCGAACGTGCACGCATGGCGCGTGAGGGCGGCGAGTTGGCCGTCGGTCTGCTCGACATCGACAACTTCAAGCGCTTGAACGACGAGCTCGGCCACAACGCGGGTGACGTGGCCTTGAAGTCGCTGGCCACGGTGGTGAGTGAATCGCTGCGGCCGACCGACCGGGTGGCGCGTTACGGCGGCGAAGAATTCGTGGTGTTGCTGCCGCAGACGCCGGTCGATGAAGGCCAGCAGATATTGACGCGTTTGCAGCGCTCGCTCTCGGGCGGCTTGTTCATGCACGAGAGCAAGAAGGTGCTCGTCACCTTCTCGGCGGGAGTCACCGTGTACCGCGAAGGCGAGCGCATCGAAGATGCGTTGGAGCGCGCCGATCAGGCGCTCTACGAAGCCAAGCGCACCGGCAAGAACCGTACTTGCATCGGGTGACCAGCCGGGTCTGGGTTACTGCTCTGCGCGCGCCTGCGCCTTCGGCCGCTGCGCCACGGTGAGGTTCAGTTCCAGCGCCTTGTCACCACGCTGCACGCCGATCACCGCACTCGCCTGCGGCTTCAGCGCCGCTACCGCATTGAGCAACTGGCGTGTGTTCGTCACCGGCGTGTCGGCGATCTTCACGACCACATCGCCGGGGCGCAAACCACCTGCGCTGGCCGGGCCGCTTTGCAGCACGCCGGTGATGAGCACACCTTGCTGGATCGGCAGGTTCAGCGTCTGCGCGATCTCGGGTGTCAGGTCGCGCGGCTCCACCCCGATCCAGCCGCGTGTGACCTGGCCGTCCTTGATGAGGCCTTCCATCACCTGGCGCGCCGTGCTCACCGGAATGGCGAAGCCGATGCCCATGCTGCCGCCGCTGCGCGAGTAGATGGCGGTGTTGATGCCGAGCAGGTTGCCGCTCGTATCGACCAGCGCACCGCCCGAGTTGCCGGGGTTGATGGCCGCATCGGTCTGGATGAAGTTCTCGAAGGTGTTGATGCCGAGCTGGTTGCGCCCGAGTGCGCTGACGATGCCCGAGGTCACCGTCTGGCCGACGCCGAAGGGGTTGCCGATGGCAAGCACGACATCACCGACCTGGATGTTGTCGGCGTCGCCGAAGCTGATGGTGGGCAGGCGATCGAGGTCGATCTTGAGCACGGCGACATCGGAGTCGGGATCGGTGCCGATCACACGCGCCTTGGCGTGGCGACCATCGGTGAGCATGACCTCGATGTCGTCGGCGCCCGCCACCACGTGGTTGTTCGTCAGCAGGTAACCCTGCGGCGAGACGATCACGCCCGAGCCCAGGCCGACCTGCGGCTCCTGGTTCTGGCGCGCCTGGTCACCGAAGAAGAATTGGAACCACGGGTCGTTGCCGTGCGCAGCGCGTTCCGGCGCCTTGCTGGCCGTGATGCTCACCACCGCCGGCGTGGCCCGCTTGGCCGCGGCGCTGTAGCTGCCGGGAGCGCCGCCCGCGTTGAACATCGCCGGCGTGACGGGCGACGAGGTGACCGAGACGACGGCGGAGGGCGCTCCGCCCGCCTGGCGCTGCAGCCATTCCGGCTTGAGCGTGGCGATGACGAACAGCACCGCCAGGGCCACGGTCACGGCTTGCGAGAAAATGAGCCAGGTCTTGCGCATGAAAGTTCTCAGATGGCTCAACGTTCCGACATCGAATCGCACCTCGCAACACTGCTGGAGGTGAGCCGTTTTCGCGATTATGGGCCGAACGGTTTGCAGGTCGAAGGCAAGCCGGAGGTGCGCAAGCTCGTCTCCGGCGTGACGGCGAGCCTCGCATTGATCGAAGCGGCCATTGCGGCCGGTGCCGATGCGATCCTGGTTCACCACGGCCTGTTCTGGAAGGGCCAGGACGGCCGCGTGACGGGCTGGATGAAGGCGCGGCTCGAACGACTGCTGGCGCATCAAGTGAACCTGTACGCCTATCACCTGCCGCTGGACGCCCACGGCGAGTTGGGCAACAACGCGCAGCTCGGGCTGCGGCTCGGCTGGGTGGCCGATGGCCGCTTCAGCGACCAGGCGCTGGGTTTCATCGGCACGCTGGCCGAGGCGGCGAGCGCGCAGGAGCTCGGCGCGTTGGTGCACGAGCGCCTGGCGCGGCGCCCGACCGTCGTGCCCGGTGATGGCCGGCCGATCCGCCGCGTGGCCTGGTGCACGGGCGGCGCACAGGGCCGCTTCGAAGCGGCGATCGAAGCCGGTGCGGACCTGTACCTGACCGGTGAGATTTCCGAACCGCAAACGCACCTCGCGCGCGAAACCGGCGTGGCCTTCATCGCCTGCGGCCACCACGCGAGCGAACGTTACGGCGCCCCGGCCGTGGCCGCGCATGTGGCGCAGACCTTCGGCATCGACCACGAGTTCATCGAGGTCGACAATCCAGCATGAGCATCACTCAATGAGCCGCGCTGAACGACCCGTGGTGTTGACGATGGGCGATGCCTGCGGCATCGGCCCGGAGATCCTTGCGCAACTGTTCAGGAACGAAGACGCCCGCGGCGCGTTCGTGCTGGGTGACGAGGCCGTGCTGCGCCGCGCCGCATCGTTCACCGGCGGCATGCTCGCGCTGGCTCGCATCGAGCGGCCCGCGGACGTGTGGGCCGTGCCGCCGAACTGCATCGCCTTGATGCAGGCCACAGACTTGCCGGCCGATCTGATCGACGCGCCTATTGGGCAAATCGATGCACGTGCTGGTGCGGCCGCCGCGGCCTGCATCGAACAGGCGACGCGCCTGGCCTTGGCGGGGGAGGCCAGCGCCGTTGTCACCGCGCCGATCCACAAGGAAGCGCTGGCCGCTGCCGGCGTGCGCTTTCCGGGGCACACCGAAATGTTGCAAGCACTGGCCAGCGCAGGCGGGCCGCTGTTGCCGGTGCGCATGATGCTCGCCAACGAACAACTGCGAACCGTGCTCGTGACCATCCACATGGCCCTGCGCGCAGCCATCGACGCGGTGACGTTCGAGGCGGTGCTGGAGACGATCCGAATTGCCCACCGCAGCGCCAGTCTGTGGGGCCAGCCGCTGCCGCGCATCGGCGTCGCGGGCCTGAATCCGCATGCCGGTGAGGGCGGCCTGTTCGGCGATGAAGAGATCCGCATCATCGGCCCCGCGGTGCGGGCGGCGTGCGCCGAAGGCATCGATGCGCGCGGCCCGTTCGCGCCCGACACGGTGTTCATGCGAGCGCGCCACACCGGCGAGCACCCGGGCGAGTTCGACATCGTCATCGCGATGACGCACGACCATGGGCTGATCCCGGTGAAGTACCTCGGTGTGGAAGAGGGCGTGAACGTGACGCTCGGCTTGCCCTTCATCCGCACCAGCCCGGACCACGGGACGGCGTTCGATATCGCGGGCACCGGTCGGGCGGACCCGTCGAGCCTGCGCGCTGCACTGCGCATGGCGCGGCGCCTCTCGCCGCGCTGAGCCCTACTGGCGTGTCACCGGCTTCAACGCCGCGAGCTGCTTGCGTGCCCGCTGCGTGGCGCGCTCCATCAGGTAGGTGCTCTCGACGGCGCGCATGCGCCCGGTCTCGCACATGCGCGCCAGCATGCGCGAAGTCATCGAGATGGTTTCCTGGTGCTTCTGGCCGCGTGTGAACACAAAGAAGCTGCGGCCCGGGCTGACGTAGGTGAGGCGCACCTTCTGCCATTCGTCCTTCAGGTGCATCTGGTAGGCGAAGCCGAGCTTGACGTGGTCGAACAGCTGCAAGCCCCGCGTCGGCTCGGCCGGCTGCGCATCGAGGTTGATGTCCAGGCCGAGGTCGAGTGATGCGGTGTCGGTGGTGTCCGCCTCCGCGGGCGCTTCGCCTTCGGTGCCAGCGGCGGCGGTAGGTTCGGTGCCACCCAGCTCGATGTCGATCGTGCCGTCCCAGTCGACCGAAGCCTGATCGACCAGGCCCACGCGCTGGGCTTCTTCCGGCGTGAAGCGGGCTTCGATGACGGTTTCGTCGACGTCGGGCACCGGGTCGGCGGACGACAGGGAATCGACTCCCGGCACCGGCGTTGCGAACACGTGTTCGAGCTGCTTGACCATCATGTTGTGGTCGAGGTCCGACAGCGGCTGGCCCTTCAGCGACTCGGCATGCGCCGGCAGCAGCTTGGCGAAGAAGGCCTTCTGCGCCGCGACCGGCCAGCCGACAAGTTGCATGCCTTCGTTCAGGTCTTTCATGAGCGGCGGCAACTGCATCAGGAACTTCTTGCGCAAGGCCGGCGAGCCCTTCGGCTGCACGCTCATCACCAGGTCGCGGCCGGCGCGTTTGTAGCGCGTGGCACGTTCCGACTCGGCGCCGTCCCGGCGTGTGGCGAGCACGAGCGCCTGGCTCCAGACCTGCGAGAGGAACTCGCGCAGATAGTCGGGCAGCGCGAGCGGCCCGAGCGCCGATTGCAGTTGCAGCATGTAGCGCTGCTGCAGGCGCAGCTCGGACTCCTTGTTGTCCAGCGTGGTGGCTGCGCCGGCCTTCTGGGCATCCTCGTGGGTCTGTTCGGAGATGAAGCCTTCGAGCTCGGCGAGCTTGGCGATGTAGAGATCGACCTGATCGAAGTCGCCTTCGACGATCTCCTGCACGAGGCTGCGCACGCGGTCGAGCAGCAGCTTGCCCGGGCCGGCGTCGAAATCGTCGAAGGCCACCGCCAGCGAGGCGATGCGGTTCACGAAACGGCGCACCGGATGGCGCCGCGAGGAGAAGAAGGTCGAGTCGTTCAGCGCGACACGCAGCACGGGCAGTTGCAGGCGGGCGATCTGCCGCGCCATCTGGGGCGGCACGCGCGAGTCGGACAGGATTTGGTCGAACAGGCTGCCCACCACGTCGATCACCATGTGGTCGAGCTTGCCGGTCGAGGCCTGCATCAACTCTTCGCGGTGCGCGCGGATCAGGTTCACCGCCATCAGGCCGGTGAGTTCCTCGCTGTAGTCGGGGCCGGCGATGCCGCCCGGGCGCAGGTTCATCGAGCCGCTGCTGCCGCGAGTGCTGCTCGGCCCGCCGAGGGTGCCGCGCCCAGGCGCGCGCGGCGCAGCGTCGAGATCGCCGGGCTGGCTGGCCAGCACCGTCAGGCGCCGCAGCAGGTTCATCAATTGCACATCGGCCTGAAGTGCGGCTGCCGCTGAACGTGCCCCCAGGGCAGCGCGGTCGCTGCCCGCACTGCTGCGGCCGGAGCCGCCTGGACCGCCGTAGCCCGAACCCCCGTGCCCACCCGAGCCCGGCGAACCCGAACCCAGCGCCGCGGGCGCTGTGGCGGCCCCGCGTGTCCATTGGCGCCCGTTGCCCATGCCCGACACGCCGAACTGGCTGGGGCCGGTGTGGCCTTCCATGTCGGTGGGCTGACCGCGCGAGCTGTGGTACTCGGCCTTCGGCAAGGTCGCGTACGCGGAGTTCACCCCGGGCAGCTGGTGGCCTGGGCCTTCGAAGGTGCGCACGCTCAGGCTCACAGGCTGGATGCCGCGGCCCTGGAATTCACGAATGATGGCGCTGTAGCACGCGGGCATGGCGCGTGCCATCGCGTGGCCCATGTCACGCGCCAGCAGCTTGCGAATTTCCGCCTGGTCGGAAACAGCCTCGATGGCGCGGTACAGCGCCATGCCGAGCACATCGGGGCGCAACGGGTCGTGTTCCTCGTCGGCGCGGGTGCGCATCAAGGCGCCGGTGTAGGTGGACAGTTCTCGCAGTTCGGCTTCGCACTCGTGCGAAATCATCTGGGCGATGCGGTCGAAGTGCATGCGCTCCTCGACCTCGCGGTCTTCGACCAGGCTGAGGGATTGCCAATCTGTGGCGGCCAGCGTGCGGCGGGCGCTCGGGTTCGGCTGGGTGCCCATTTCCTGGCGAACCTTGTCGCCCAGGGTGCGCTGGAACACCGATTGGAACTGGCCCATGTTGCGCCGCAGGTCGAACTGCGCGGCGATCATCAAGTCGCGTTCGGCGATGCGCAGGGCCGACTGGGCGAGCACCCCGAGGCTTTCCGAGGTGCGATCCGCCACGGACGACACTGTCGTCCGGATTTGATTCAAGGCCGCGTCGATCGCGACTTGCACTCGGGGTTCGCTCGGGTTCATCTCGGGGGCGGCCACGCCCGAAGGTGGGCTCTGCGCAGGAAGGAAACATTGACGTTCCTTCAAGCACCCAAGTATGACGCGAAATGCTGCCGGTCAGCCCCGCCTGGTGGGGGGAGAAGGCGGCGGTTTTCCCGCCGCCAGGGGTTTACTTGCGCAGGGCGTCGCGGATTTCACGCAAGAGCAGCACGTCCTCGGCGGGCGTGGCGGGCGGCGCGGCCGGCGCTTCCCTCTTCATGCGATTGATCTGCTTGACCATCATGAAAATGATGAATGCCAGGATGATGAAGTTGACGGCGATGGTGATGAAGTTGCCGTAGGCGAA
>JANYJL010000380.1 GCA_025361845.1 Rhizobacter sp. | reverse complement strand
CGCACCGCTGCGCCACCTCAAGAAGGGGGGGCTGTAGCCCGGCGCACACCTTGGCTGGCGGCAGCGTGTGCTGGCCTCGTGACCGACAATGCCGGCTGCATCTGGCCTCACACACACCGATCCCGACCATGACCGTCCGCGAGATTCTCAAGATGGGCGACCCGCGCCTGCTGCGTGTCGCCGAGCCGGTGCGCCGCTTCGACACGCCCGAACTGCGCGCTCTGGTCACCGACCTGTTCGATACCATGCACGCTGCCCACGGTGCCGGCCTGGCGGCGCCGCAGATCGGTGTCGATCTGGCGGTCGTGATCTTCGGCTTCCGTCGCAACGAGCGTTACCCCGACGCGCCGCCGGTGCCCGAAACGGTGCTGATCAACCCCGTCATCACGCCCTTGGGTGATGCCGAAGAAGAGGCCTGGGAAGGTTGTCTTTCGGTGCCCGGCCTGCGTGGCATGGTGCCGCGCTGGGCGCGCATCCGCTACAGCGGGTTCGATCCGCAGGGCCTGCCCATCGAGCGCGAAGCCGACGGCTTTCACGCCCGTGTCGTGCAACACGAATGTGATCACCTCGTCGGCAAGCTCTACCCGATGCGGGTGCGCGATTTCAGCCGCTTCGGCTACACCAGCGTGCTGTTCCCGGACCTCGACCCGGGCGACGACGACTGATGCGGCTGCGGCGCCGGCCCGCTCACCTGTTGCCGATTTGTAAAGGCGCATCATCGGCGCCGCCCGCGTCGTCGCGACCACCGCACGTTGCGTTGACTCTGTGTGGCACAGGCGTGGCCTGTGGGCGCCACTGAATTTGTTTGAGGCCTGCACAATGAAGCTCGCACATCGTTCGAACCCACGCGTCACCGGCCGTTGGGGCATGGCGCTCGCCGCGTCCCTGACCTGCCTGTTCATCGGCGCCGCGGATGCGCAGCCGGCGGGCAATCCCGACTATCAAAACGACCCGCAATCGCAGGGCGACCGAGCCGGTGACCCGCCGGGCCGCGTTGGCCGCTTGTCGGATTTGATGGGCCAGGTGTGGTTGTTCAGCCCTGATTCGGGTGACTGGATCGCCGCCGACCGCAACCGCCCGCTCACGACCGGGGACCGCCTGTCCACCGACGCCGGCGCGCGCGCCGAGGTTCGCATCGGCTCGACCACGGTGCGGCTGGACTCCGGCAGCGAACTTGAAGTGCTGCGCCTGGACGACGACCGGGTCGTGCTGCAACTGCACAACGGCAGCGCGTCGGCGCGACTGCGCAACCGCGAAGCGGCGGCCGAGTTCGAATTGAAGACCGGCGAGGGCCGATTCAAGCTGCTGCGCACCGGCCGCTACCGCTTCGATCGCATCGACGAAGCGAGCCATGTCACCGTCTACAACGGGCAGGCGCTCTATGAAGGGCCGGGCAGTGCCTTGACCGTCAACAGCGGTCAGCGGGCCGAGTTCTGGATCGATGCCGGCAACAGCGCGCAATACAGCATCACCGAGCCGCTGCGCGATGCCTTCTCGGCCTGGAACAGCGAACGCGACCGCGGCGATGATCGCAGCGCATCGGCGCGCTATGTGTCGCCCGAAATGACCGGCGTCGAAGACCTCGACCGCCACGGCCGCTGGGAGCAGAGCGACGAATATGGCGCGCTCTGGTACCCGCGCGCCGTCGCCTCCGGCTGGGCGCCCTACAGCACCGGCCACTGGGCCTGGGTGCGACCCTGGGGCTGGACCTGGGTCGATGTCGCGCCCTGGGGCTTCGCCCCCTTCCACTACGGCCGCTGGGTCTGGTATCGCGACGCCTGGGGCTGGGCGCCCGGCACCTACGTGGCGCGGCCGGTCTATGCCCCTGCGCTGGTGGCCTGGGTCGGTGGGCCGCGGCTGAGTGTGTCGATCAACATTGGCGCAGCGCCGGCGGTCGGCTGGTTCCCGCTCGGGCCGCGCGAAATCTACGTGCCGAGTTACCGCGTCACGCCGCGTTACGTGCAGAACATCAACATCACCCACGTCACGCGCATCACCAACATCAACGAGATCGTCAACAACCCGCAGGCCGGCAGCGAGGGGCGCGACTACAGCAACCGCAAGTTCCCGCATGCGGTGACGGTGGTGCCAGCGAGCGTGATGACTGGGCAAGAACAAGTGGGCGGCCCGGCGATGCGCCAGCGCGACACACCCGGGCTGCGTGAAATCGCCGAGCAGCCGGGGCGCCACGTGGCGCTCATCGCGCCGCCGGTGGCCGCACCGTCGCCGCCGGTGCGCTCGGTCGATGGCCCGCCTTCGCCGCCGAACCGGCCGCAGCGCCCGCGCGAGCGCGAGGCCGGTGACGCGCCGCGTTTGCCCGTGGTCGAGCCCGGCAACCCGGCCGCGATGAACCCCGCGCAGGCCGTGCCGATGCGTTCGCGCGTGCA
>JANYJL010000354.1 GCA_025361845.1 Rhizobacter sp. | reverse complement strand
ATCGCGAGCCAGGTCGAACTGTTGCCGTGACGGCTGGGGTGGCTGGCGTGCTTCAATCAAACTGATCGCCTCAGGTCAGTTCGTTGCGGCAACCCGGAGTTCGTATGCGGATCCTTCATGTCCCCACAGATGGCCGAAAAGCCGAGGGCCTGCGCCGGAGATCACTCAGAGCATCGCTCTTGATCGTCGCCGTGGTCTTGAGCAAAGCCGCGTTGGGATCGGAGGATGCAAACAACGCGACCGAGCCTGATCTTCACAAATCGGATGCCGATGCATCACCCGGTATGCCGACGCCGACAAGGGCCACGGGGCTCGTGATGCTGGATTATCAGACCGTCAAGATCAAGGATTATCAATCCCTCGATCTGTTCGGATTCCATTTCCTGAACAAGTTCAACGACTGGCTTTATCTTGGTGTGGGTGGCCATGCACCCCTGTTCAACGGAAATTATGGCGGCTTCATGGCTTTCGACGTCACCCTTCACGCCGAGCGAAGGCTGTTCGGGAATCTGTCCGCGGCGGTCGGCACCTCGTTGGGCGGGGGCGGTGGAGGCAAGAACACCGAACAGAGCAAAATAATTTCAGGCTCGGGCGGGTTTGTCAAAAATTACGTTGGGTTGGGCTACAAGTTCAGCGACATGTCCCTGGGCGTGAACTATTCGAGAATTCTGTTCACCAACTCGGTGATCCACGGTTCTCAATTCGGCCTCTATCTTCAGACGCCATTTTCATATTCTGCTGCACCGTATGAAAATGCCGGCCGGTACCTCCGTTCGAACCGGGCATCGGATTCAAGCACCACGTCGAGCCACGCCGACAACGACACCGTCACCTTCGGGTTCGACAACATCATTCAAATCAATCCGAAAGGATCGAGCAAACAAGCTGTCAATTTGGTGGACGCGCAATACAACCACTTCCTGACGGAACATTATTATATCTTGTTCGGCGGAAGTGTCGGCTACCACGGCATCGCAGGCTACAACCAGGTTTTTGGCGGCCTCGGGTACAGGTATGCATACTCCGAGCGTTCCAACATCAATCTCCAGTTCGCCGTCGGATCTGGCGGCTATTCGCCTGCCAAGATCGATACCGGTTCTGGTTTGCTGATCTACCCCAAGCTGTCCACCGAATATCAGCTGAACGACAACTTTGGCCTGTCGCTGTCAACCGGATATCTTTACGCACCGCGTGGGTCGTCGAGAAATCTGACCTTGGGTGCGGCGCTCGTGTATCACACTTCGCGAAGCGGCGGGAGCGCACCCGGGGACTCAGCGGCGAACGAGGTTGAATACCGCGGACATCGCTTTCACGCCTTTTTGCAAACCGAGTACAAAGTGAAAGTCGGCGATAAAAGGCAGAGTGAACTCAAATTGTTGTCGATCCAAGTCGACAACATGGGACGCGACAACATTTACATCCCTGTTCAAGGTAGTATCGCTTACGACAACTACCTCGGGTATCCTGGGTATGGTGAGGTTCTGGCTGGCGTTGGATTACAGAGCAAATACTCCGCAGATAACCCGTTTCAGACCTTTGCCCAGCTGTTGATAGGAACCAATATTCACGGCGTGATCGTCAAGCCGGCGGTGGGCATGAATGTGGGCCTGAGCGATCGCCTGGCGATTTATGGGCAGGTGGGCAGCACCTTGTCATTGGACAACCTGGGTGTCTACCCCAAACAGTACAGATTCAGATCGACGTCTCTCGGCCTGGGTTTGAGTTACCGCTATTCCCTCCCGCTGTAAACCGGCCACCCGCGGCACGGTGGGCGACCGCGTCCTCGGCCTGAAAACCGGCGCCGACAATGACCTGGCCCAACCCTTTGACCTGGATGAACTCGAAGCGCTCGTGCGCGCCCTCGCCCGCCGCGGCAGTGCCGCCAACGTGGCCAGCTTCTGCGGCATGCACTGCGCCACGCCGAACGGCGCGGTGTATTTCAACGGCGAGCCGATGGACCTGGCCCTTCGCGAATCGGCCCTGCTGCGGCCACTGCTCGCGCAGGCGTGCCGGGCCGTCACACGCGAGCGTCTGTTCGACCTGGTGTTTCCCGGCCAGACCCCGGTGCAGCCCGAAACCATCGAGGTCGTGGCCCACCGGCACCTCGACTTCGAACAGGCCGCCGCGGCCACCCCGGTGCGCGCGCACGAGTGGGCGCTGCGCGAGCTCGCGCGCAAGCTCTTGCACAACGCCATCAAGCGCGCGCACGAGGGCTCGCCGCTCTCGGTGCCGAGGTATGCCCGCCTTTGGCACAGAATCGAGGCTGATGAAAAACACCTCCGATTCAGGCCTCCCCGAAGGCGAACGCGTTCGCATCGACAAGTGGTTGTGGGCCGCGCGCTTCTTCAAGACGCGCGGTCTGGCGGGCGACGAGATCGGCAAGGGCCGGGTCAGCGTGAACGGGCAGGCCGCCAAGGCCTCACGTGAAGTGCGTGTCGGTGACGTGATCGAACTGCGGCAAGGGCCGGTGGCACGCAGCGTGGTCGTGCTGGCACTGAGCGTGATGCGTGGGCCGGCGACGGTAGCGCAGACCTTGTACGAAGAGACTGCCGAGAGCATCGCTCAGCGCGCGCGCCAAGCCGAGCAGCGTCGTCAAGGCACCGAGCCCGCGCAATCGCTCGAACAAGGCCGCCCGACCAAACGCGACCGCCGGCAACTGGCGGACTGGAACCGCTGGAGTGCGTCGGTCGAGCCGGAGTGAGCCGGGCGGGTTGCCGCGTCAGTGATCGAGGCGGATCTTGGTGGCGATAAGCACGCCGGTGCCTTTGTTCAAAACACCTTCGACGCGCAGCGACGTGCCATTGAGCGATTCGCGTGTTCGGGCAAGGTCCTTGAAGAAGGTCAGCGGCGTCCAGCGCACCTTGAGTGGCGCGCCGTCGACGGTCAGCGTGAAACTGTTGGTCGCGTACTCGACCTGTGTCACGCTCGCCAAACCGCGCCGCTCGATCACCGCGCCGGCTGGGGCTGGATCGGCGCTGCACTTGACCGACGCGGCAAGGATGCCTGTGAGACGAAGCGTTCCCTTGACTTCGACGTAGACCCCGCTCAAGTCGGCCGGGCAGGAACTGTCGATCACGTTTGTCCCCGCGGCACTCACCGGCACATCACGCACGGTGAAGGTCTTGGCCAGCGCGACATAGCCGATCGCGGTGCCGCGCAGTTCGGCATCCAAGATGCCGTCGCGCAACTTGATTCGGCTGGCACTCAAGCTCCCATCGGCCGCGAAGTTGCCACGCACCTGAACGTAAGCACCATTGGCAAGCGTGGCCCCTTTCGGTGTGATCTCGGTTGCGCTGTCGTAGTTCACCGCCATGCCACCGAGGTTGAACGACGTGGCGGCAACAGAGTTCGACACCACGCCACCCACGTAGGCCTGCTCCGGCCCGTTCACCCGCTCGCGGATGCGTACGCGACCGGCCGTCAGTACCGGCGCTCCACTGCCGGACTGCAAGCCGCTCGCCGATGCCAGCACCACGACCGTTTGGTCATTGGCAAGGGCGCGGCCGGCCGGCGCGGGCACTGCATCCGATGCGTTGACCACCAGCCCGCCGAGGCTGAATTGCGCACCATCCTTCGACAAGGCGCTGACCACGCCGACCACACGCAGGTAGCCCGGTGCGATGCGCTTCTCGACCCGCGTGGCCTGGATCACGGTGACGCTGCCGGTGGTCCGCGGCACGCCGTGAACTTCGACGAGGTTGCTTATCTGCACGTCGCCAAGGCCGGTGTAGCCACCATCGAACTGCGTGACTGGCCCGGCCACCGGGTCGGTGTTGATCACAACCGTCTGGCCGAGCACGACGAAGCCATTGGAGACCAACGTGTCGACCGCTCCGACCAGCTCCGGCTCAATGTTCACCGTCTGCGCCAAGCTTTCCACGCCGTTGAACGTGAACGCCAGTTGGACCCGTTGGCCGAGCTTCGCCTCGGTGGTGTCCGGCGTGTCGGTGAGGTTGTCGATCTGCACCGCCGCATTGCTGTCATTGAACCGCACCCCATCGACAAACACACTACCCAGCCCGGTGACCGTGCCGAGCGCGGCGCTGCTGCCGGTGCCCGTGCCACCCGAACCCAGTTCACCGGCGCTGCCGCACGCGACCATCAGAATCACGCAGCACAGCGCCGCCAGGGCCTGGCTGATGCGGTGCAAGTGGGTCGGGGACATGCGGTTCTCCTGCGTCATCAGGCGCTCGGCCTTGATTCGGTTTTGGGGTCGGCGGCGGGCGCATCGGCCACCGGCTCGCTGTAGAAGTACACGCCGTAGCGCATGCGGTAGTTCTCGGGCGTCGCCGCATCCGCCTTGATGCGTTCGGTGGCCTGCGCAGCGAGTTCGTCGAAGGTTCGCTTCCAGGCCTGCCGCGCGGTCTGCGCGAGCATTCGGGTCGAGGCCTCGCTCAAGCCGTTCGCGAAGACGCTCTGTTCGAGAAACGTCGGCCCCGATTCGGTCAGGTTGTGCACCGCCGCGGCCAAATGGTCGGCCGCATTGGCGGAAAACAGCGCGGTCAGCTCGGCCAGCCCCGCCGCCGGCACGAAGGACGTGGCCACGGGCACCACCACGTCACCGTCGATTCGCACCAGCCCGAGGCGCGCCAATTCATCGAGCAAGGTACGGGGGTGCACGTCGGTCGAGAGCTGCCGCGCCAGCGCCTCGAAGCTCGGCTCGGCGCCAGCGCGCGGCAGGCTGATCGGCTGGCCATCGGCACCGCGGCAGGCCGGGTCGGTGAGCCAGCGCGTGAAGAGCTGCGAAGCGAGCGGAATGTTGCGCGGCGCACCGGCATGCGGCAGCGCATCGGCCAGCAGGCGCACGTCCTTGCGGTGCACGCCCGACAGCACGCTAAGCGCCGAATGGCTGGGCTTGGCGCCGCTCTGCGAGAGTTCCTCCCGCGCCACCTGCACGAACACACCTTTGAGCATGTCGGCAAAGGCGCTGTACGAGACGCCATGGCGCAGCAACCAGCGCACGATCGGCAGCATCAGCCCGCGCGCTTCGCGCAGGGCGAGCTGGGCGTGTTCCTCGCTGGGAACAACGCTGCGGGTGGGTCGGGGGCTCGGCGGCTTCATCAGGTGATGAATTGTCGCATGGGAATATTTCCCAAGTCTTTCGCGTGATGTCTCAAGCTGTCGAAAATTGCGCGCGAACGAGCAATTCCCTCTTGAAAGTCAGGCCTCTTGCCCCAGATGCCGGGCTGTACCGTGAATCACCCCTACTCACCCATGACAAATCCAGAGCAACAGCCGGACTTCGACGCCTCCCTCGAACAAGCCCAGGCCGCCTCAACCGAGCCGGACCTGGCGCAGAAGTTCGCCGAACTCGAAGCCCGCCACGCCGAAATGGCCGACGCCTATCTGCGTTCGAAGGCCGAAGCCGAGAACACGCGGCGGCGTGCCGAAGAAGAAGTGTCCAAGGCCCGCAAGTTCGCCGTCGAAGGTTTTGCAGACAGCCTGCTGCCGGTGAAGGACAGCCTGGAAGCGGCCATCGCGATCCAGTCCGCCACGAACGAACAATTGCTCGAAGGCGTACACGCGACGCTGCGGCAACTCAGCGCTGCGCTCGAGCGCAACAAGGTGCTCGAAATCAACCCGCCCGCGGGCGAAAAGTTCGACCCGCATCGCCACCAGGCGATCAGCGTGGTGCCGGCCGAACAAGACGCCAACACCGTGGTGATGGTGCTGCAAAAGGGCTACGCGATCACCGACCGCGTGCTGCGGCCGGCGCTCGTCACGGTCGCCGCGCCACGCTGATCTTCATGCGCTGAATCAAGCTTGCAGCGCTTGAAAATCCACACCTTGTCCACAACTCGAACACATCAGATTCACTGAATCCAGGAGCACCCTCATGGCAAAGATCATCGGCATTGACCTCGGCACCACCAACTCGTGTGTTTCCATCATGGAAGGCAACACCACGCGTGTGATCGAGAACAGCGAGGGCGCGCGCACCACGCCGTCCATCATTGCGTACCAGGAAGACGGCGAGATCCTCGTCGGCGCCTCGGCCAAGCGCCAGGCGGTCACGAACCCGCGCAACACGCTGTACGCGGTGAAGCGCCTGATCGGCCGCAAGTTCACCGAGAAGGAAGTGCAGAAGGACATCGACCTGATGCCCTACAAGATCGCCGCCGCCGACAACGGCGATGCCTGGGTCGAAGTGCGCGGCCAGCGCCTCGCGCCGCAACAAGTCAGCGCCGAAGTGCTGCGCAAGATGAAGAAGACCGCCGAAGACTATCTCGGCGAAACCGTCACCGAAGCCGTGATCACGGTGCCCGCCTACTTCAACGACGCGCAGCGCCAGGCCACGAAAGACGCCGGCCGCATCGCCGGCCTCGACGTGAAGCGCATCATCAACGAGCCGACCGCCGCGGCGCTCGCCTTCGGCCTCGACAAGAAGGAAAAGGGCGACCGCAAGATCGCCGTGTACGACCTCGGCGGCGGCACCTTCGACATCTCGATCATCGAGATCGCCGATGTCGATGGCGAAAAGCAGTTCGAGGTGCTGTCGACCAATGGCGACACCTTCCTCGGTGGTGAAGACTTCGACCAGCGTGTCATCGACTACATCATTGCCGAGTTCAAGAAGGAACAAGGCGTCGACCTGGGCAAGGACGTGCTCGCGCTCCAGCGCCTGAAGGAAGCGGCCGAGAAGGCCAAGATCGAACTCTCGAACAGCCCGCAGACCGACATCAACCTGCCCTACGTGACGGCCGATGCCTCGGGCCCGAAGCACCTGAACATCAAGCTCACGCGTGCCAAGTTCGAAGCCCTGGTCGACGACCTGATCGAACGCACGATCGCGCCCTGCCGCACCGCCATCAAGGACTCGGGCCTGAACGTGGCCGACATCCAGGACGTGATCCTGGTCGGCGGCATGACCCGCATGCCCAAGGTGCAGGACAAGGTGAAGGAGTTCTTCGGCCGCGAGCCTCGCAAGGACGTGAACCCCGATGAAGCGGTGGCCGTCGGCGCCGCCATTCAAGGCCAGGTGCTGGCCGGTGACCGCACCGACGTGCTGCTGCTCGACGTGACCCCGCTGTCGCTTGGCATCGAGACGCTCGGCGGCGTGATGACGAAGATGATCAAGAAGAACACGACCATCCCGACCAAGTTCGCGCAGACCTTCTCGACCGCCGACGACAACCAGCCGGCCGTGACGATCAAGGTCTATCAAGGCGAACGCGAG
>JANYJL010000336.1 GCA_025361845.1 Rhizobacter sp. | reverse complement strand
GTCACTCATGAAGCGCAGGGCCTGCTCGTCGAGCTGCCCATCGAGCCGCTCGGCGACGAAGGCCTCCTCGCGCAGAGGGGGGCACCCGATGCTCGCGCAATTGACGGCAAAGTGCACGAGCGGGTCATCGAAGCGGCCTCGCTCGCGCAGCATTCCGTGCTCGATGTCGTCGAGCGAGACCTTGCCGCCCAGCAGCGAAATCCACTTCGGTTTCCAGGGGCTGCTGAACACGCTGCCGAGATCCTTGATCGACGCGAGTCCAGGGTACTTCGTGAGGATCAACTTGGACAGTCCGTCACGTCTTGCAGTGGGCCGGGCGTGACCGCGGAGAACAGCGCCATCGGCTCGCCGACGGTCAGCACGTCGAAGGCCTTGTTGGGGGGGGGCTCACGTCGACGAGGCCAAACCAGCGCGCAGGCGCGTCTGCGCGATCGTCAGACCGAGCGACTCGGCCAGTGCCACGACAGGCGCGAAGCGGCGTTGTTTCTTCTGCGCGTGGTTCTGCGCAATGTCGGCCAAACGGTGCGCGAGGAAGGGGTTGCGCAAACGCTCGCGCAGCACCACGAGGTACTCACGCGCCGCATCGCCGCGGCCCTGTGCGTCGAACACGGGCAGCACTTCGTCGGCCCATACGGCTTCGAGCTCGGTGACCATCGACAGGTCATTCATCACCTCGCGCACGGTCTCGTCGGCCGCTCGCCGGTCTTGCAGCCAGCGCTCCGCGAGCACGCTGTGGCCGAGGTTCAGCAGATAGAGCTTGAGCTGTTCGTAGTGGGCGAGCTCGTCGGTCAGCACGATGGCGGGGTGCGAGCACGGCAGCACCAGGCCGGGCTGGCGCTCCACCGCCCACAGCGCGTAAGGCTCGGCCACCGCGCCGACCGGGTGCAGGGCTTCGGAGACGATGCGGTCGACGAGCGAGTTGGCCCAGACGCAGTGGTCGCGCAGCCAGGTCGTGAAACTCGGTGGTGCCATCCAGTCGCGCGCGAGGGTGATGAGTAGCGCGCGCAGGGTGTCGCCATTGCGGGCGATCAACTCGCAAGGGAACAGCGACAAGGGCGCCAGCGGCTCGTGCTGCCAGCGTTCATACAGCAGCACCAGCAGTTTGACCGGGAAGCTGTGCGGCGGCGCGGCGCCGGGTTCGAGCAGGCGGGCATGGTCACGCCCGTCGAGCACGTAACCCTGATCGCCGGTGTTCGAGACGATGACTTGCGCTGCGACCGCCGCGGCACGCACCTGCAGCCAATCGGCCTGCGCCACCCAGGCGGATTGCACCGCACCGCACAAGCGCGTTTCGTCGATCGTCACGCCGGCCTGCAAACCGCGGATGCGCACCGGGTAGGGTTCACCGCGGGCCAGCGCCTGCACCCGCTCGGCGCTTTGCGGGTTGGTAGTGGTCTGCACGACGGTGATGCCGCCGAGCGCCTCACCGCGTTCCAGCGCTTCGGCGACGAACAGACCGACATGCGCTTGCAGGAAGCGGCTGGTGCCGAATTGCAGGATCGGCTGCATCGGCTCAGCACTCCACGATGGCTTTGATGACTCCGGCGGCGGGATCGAGCAGACCCGCAAAATCGCTCGGCACTTTCGACAGCGGCATGCGGTGGGTGGCCAGCGCATCGGTCGGCACCTGGCCGGCGCGCATCGCGGCGACGACGGTGTCGAAGTCTTCGGTGGTTGCGTTACGGCTGCCCAGCAGCGTGGCCTCGCGCTTGTGGAACTCGGGGTCGGAGAACGCGATCAGCCCCGGCACGATCGAGATCAGCACGTACTTGCCGCCGTGGGCGATGAAACCGAAGCCGCGTTCCATCGCACGCGCATTGCCGGTCGCATCGAACACGGTGTCGAAGAACTCGCCGCCGGTGATGCCGGACAAGGCCGGCACATCGCCCGGCCCGACCGGCACCACGTGCGCGATACCGAGATGGCGGTGCGCGAACGCGAGCCGGTCTTCGCGCGTGTCGAGCGCCGTCACCTCGGCGCCGCGCAAACGCGCGAACAACATCGCCGCCAGGCCGATCGGGCCGGCGCCGACCACCAGCACGCGCTGGCCCGGTTGCACGTCGGCGCGGCGCACCGCGTGCGCGCCGATGGCGAGGAATTCGATCATCGCGGCCTGATCCAGCGTGAGTCCGTCGGCCTTGTGCACGAAGCCCTGCGGCACGGCCAACAACTCGGTGAACGCGCCGTCGCGATGCACACCCAGCACCTGGATGTTGACGCAGCAATTGGTCTTGCCCTGGCGACAGGCGCGGCATTGCCCACAGGACAGATACGGCATCACGTAGACCGCGTCGCCGGGGTTCAGGGTCGAGCCGGCCGGTGCTTCTTCCACCGTGCCTGAGAGCTCGTGGCCCATCACGCGCGGGTAGCTCAGGAAGGGCTGGTTGCCGGTGTAGATGTGCATGTCGGTGCCGCAGACGCCGACGCGCCGCACGCGCAGCAGCACCTCGCCCTCGCCGCGCTGCGGGGCCGCGCGTTGTTCGGCACGCAGGGTGCCGGGGGTTTCGCAGATGACGGTCAGCACGGCAATCCTTCGGACGCTTCAATCTCAATCGACATGGAAGACCTGGGAAATGAAGGCCCAGTGTTCACCGGCCGGGGCGGGTGGCCAGCCGCACCTGGCAGGGGTCACAGAGTTTCCACCATTCCTGGGTTGCGAGCAGCAGGAAAAAACACGTGCGCGCGTCGCTTCGCGCACGTGCCAACCCGGGCCTCGGAGACAAGCAGCCGGCCTCAGTATTTCCGGTTCGGAAACTCCTTGGCAGCCACCTCGGCCGGGAACACACCTTCATTCGTCTTGATCCAGCGTGGCAGTTTCTTGCCGCCGACCACATCCTTCGCGGCCTGCATCAGTTGCGGCCCGAGCAGCGGGCTGCATTCCACGCTGACGTTCATCTTGCCGGCGATCATGGCTTCGAAGGCGCCCTTCACGGCATCGACGCCGATCACCAGGATGTCCTTGCCCGGCTTGAACCCGGCTTCTTCGATCGCCTGGATCGCGCCGATCGCCATGTCGTCGTTGTGCGCGTAGAGCACGTTGATCTTCTTGCCGTCGGCCTTCAGAAAGGCTTCCATCACCTCCTTGCCCTTGGCGCGCGTGAAGTCGCCGGTCTGCGAGCGGATGATCTTGAAACGCGGGTCGGCCTTGAGCGCTTCCTCGAAGCCCTTCTTGCGCTCGATCGCCGGGTCTGAGCCGACCGTGCCTTGCAGCTCGACGATGTTCACGTCGCCGGTCATGGCCTTGCTGTTCTCGATCAACCACTTGCCAGCGCGGCGGCCTTCTTCGGTGAAGTCGGAGCCGACGAAGGTGGCGAAGGTGCTCGGGTCCTTGACCTCGACGCTGCGGCTTTCCAGCAGCACCGGGATCTTGGCCTTCTTGGCTTCGAGCAGCACGGTGTCCCATCCGGTCGCGACGAGCGGCGCGAGGATGATGACGTCGACCTTCTGCGCGATGAAGGAGCGGATCGCCTTGATCTGGTTCTCCTGCTTCTGCTGCGCGTCGGAGAACTTCAGGGTCACGCCGGCGGCGGTGGCGGCGGCCTTGACGGAGTCGGTGTTGGCGGTGCGCCATTCGCTCTCGGCGCCGGTCTGCGCAAAGCCGATGGTGAGGGCCTTGTCGGCGGCCTGCGCCATGCCGGGAGCCACGGACACCAGTGCGGCGAGGCTGGCACAGGCGAGGGCGGTGAGGGTCTTTCTGCGGTTCAGGATCATGTTGTCTCCAGGAGGTGTGAGTGGGCGGGAGCCCAGCGAACATTGGCTGTTGCTCTACGTGCAGAGTCGCGTCAGCCGGGATACCAGACGACTCGGGGGTCGTCTTGCGCACGTTGGTAATTCCAGGCGGCTTCAGTGAGCTTTTGCAGCTCGTACTGCGGCCGCCAGCCAAGCAGGAACTTCGCCTTGCTGTTGTCCAGCCAGGTCGAGTGGTAAGGCGTGCGGATCGGCACCAGTGGCAGGCCTCGGGTGCGTGCCAGGTAGTCGCCCAGCACGCCGTAGTCCACCGGCTCGTCCATGCAGATGTTGAAAGTCTGCCCCTGAGCCTTCGGGTGGTCGATGGCCGTGAGGATCGCGCTGACCAGATCATCGACGTGCACGAAGTTGCGCTGGATCGGCGTGCCCTCTGCATCGAGCATCACCGGGATGGCGCCGCTGCGAACGTACTCGCGTGCCGATTCGGCCGGCACCAGATCGCACCAGCGCGGCCCGCCGAACACATCAGGCCCGAAGGAGAGTTGCGCCTTGAAGTCGTCCTTCTCCATGATCCACGGCGCACGCAGGCAGCAGCCGCGCAAGCGGTACTGGATCACGTACTGCTCCAGCATCACCTCTTCCAGCACCTTCGACAGCGCATAACAACCGGGGTAGGCGCTGTGCCTTTGTGTCTCGACCACGGGCAGCGGGTGCGGGTAGACGAAGTGGCCCATGCCGGCATCGCCACCGATCAGCACGAACTGCTGGAACGTCGTGCTGCCGCGGCAGGCTTCGAGCAGCCAGAACAGGCCCTTCACCGCCACGTCCATCACGTCGTCGGGCGTTTCCTTCGAGGTGGCGAGATGCAGCACATGGGTCACGCCCGACATCGCCGCATCGACCACCTCGCGGTGCTCGATCGAGCCGCTGACGACCTCCACCCGCTCACCCGGGGCGATGGGCCGCTTGTGGCACAACGCGCGGATGCGCCAGGCGGCGAAGCGCGGCTCGGCCAGCAGCCGCGCGATCGCGGTGCTGCCGACCTTGCCGGCGGCGCCGGTGACGAGGAGGAGTTTTTCTGTGCTCATGAATGCCTCACGAAAGGAGTGTCGTGAAGGCCAGTATGAAACTCAATACAGCACGTTCTTCGCCGCCGGGGTGTCGATGTTCTTCTTCGTCACCATCAGCACGCCGGTGTCACGGAAGCTCGGCACCTTCTTGCCTTCGGCTGCCTCGACGGCGGTCATCACGCCCAGGTGGCCCATCTCGTAGGCGCTCTGCACGGCGATGGCCTCGATCGTGCCGTCCTTGACGAAGCCTTGCAGGTCGCCATTGCCGTCGAAGCCGATGGCCGCGACCTTGCCCGATTTACCCGCCTGCGTGATCGCGCGGCCCATGCCGATGGCGGTGGGCTCGTTGGCACCGAACAGGCCTTTCAGGTCGGGGTTGGCGGCCAGCACGTCGGTCGTCTGGTTCAGTGCCGTGCCCATCTGCGAGTTCGAGTAGAACGGCCCGACGATCTGCAACTTCGAGTGCGCTTGGATGTATTTCGTGAAGCCGCCGACCCGCGCGATCTCGGAGCCCGAGCCGGCGGTGAAGGACATGATGGCGATCTTGCCGGTGGTGCCCACCTTGTCGATCAGGGCCTGCGCGCACAGCTCGCCGGCCTTCTGGTTGTCGGTCGCCAGGAACGACTGGTAGTAGGCCTTGCCGGAATCGGCCGCTGCCGAGTCGATCAGGATCACCGGGATCTTCGCTTCCCAGGCCTTCTTCATCGCGGGGATCAGCGCGTCCGGATCGGAGGGTGCGAGCACGATGCCGGCGACCTTGCGGTTCACGGCGTTCTCGACGAGGGCCACCTGGCCTGCGAGGTCGGTGTCGGAGGCGGCGCCCTGGAAGGTCGCTGTGTAGCCCTTCATTGCTTCAGCCGCGGCGGTGGAGCCCTTCTTGACGTTTTGCCAGAAGTCCGAGTTGACGGTCTTGACGATGACGGCGATCTCCTTGTCGGCCGCGAGTGCCGCGGAGGCAGCGAGCGCGAGGGTGGAGGCGATGAGGGTGGAAAGAATCTTTTTCATGGGATGTCCTTGGTGAAGTAGGTTGTCTCTCGGTGGGTTGCCGGGCTGTCCCGCCGGCCAAGGTCATCGTCGATGGCGCATCTGGTCGATCCATACCGTGAGCAGGATGACCAGACCGATGATGATTTGCTGGATGAAGGCCGACACGCCGGCCATGTTCAAACCGTTGCGCAGGATGCCGATCACGAAGGCGCCGATGACGGTGCCCGAGATCGTGCCGACGCCGCCCGAGAGCGAGGTGCCGCCGATCACCGCTGCGGCGATCGCATCGAGTTCGTACATCAACCCTTCGCTCGGCTGCGCGGTGACGAGGCGCGACATCAGCACGCAGCCCGTCAGCCCCGCGAGCAGGCCCGAGAGCACGTAGGCGAACATCGTCACGCCGCGCACGTTCACGCCCGACAGGCGCGCCGCTTCGGTGTTCGAGCCGACGGCATAAAGATGCCGGCCGAGCGTGGCGCGGTTCAGCAGCACCGAGGCGGCGATGGCCAGCACGACCATCAGCAGCACCGGGTAGGGGATGCCGATGAATTGCACGTCCGGGAAGCCGTCCGCGCCAATCTTGACGACGCGGAACAAGGAGCCGTTGCCGAGTTCGGCGAAGCTGTCGCCGAGGCCGCCGATCGCCTTCGCGTCGGTGAGCTGCAAGGCCACGCCGCGCGCCACCAGCATCATGCCGAGCGTGGCGATGAAGGGCGGCAGCTTCAGCACCGTGACGCACAGGCCGTTGATGGCGCCGCACAGGCCACCGACCAGCAGGCCGCCGAGCATGCCGACCGGCACCGGCGCGCCGGCCTTCACCGCCATCGCCGCGACACAGCCGGCGAGCGCGAGGATCGCACCGACCGAGAGATCGATGCCGCCGGTGATGATCAGGCAGGTGGCGCCGATGCCGAGGTAGGCGATCGAGGTGACTTGCAACGCCACTGTCATCGCATTGCCGACCGAGAGGAAGGCGTTGCTGAAAAACGAAAACACCAGCATCAGCCCGAGCAGGCTGCCGAGCGCGGCGAATTTCTGGAGCAGGTCTTTCTGGCGGTCGGTCATGAGAGCGCCCCCAGGCCGAAGACATACGTCGTCCGCCCCCCGAGGGGGATGAGGAAACTTCGGGCGGCCGGGCGTTTCCTCATGACCGTTCAGGCGTGGGCCACCGCATCGGCCGTGCGGCCCGAGGCGAAGTGCATGATTTCTTCCTGAGTGGTGCGGCGCGTGTCGAGCAAGGCGGTGAGCGCGCCTTCATGGAACACCGCCACCCGGTCGCTGAGGCCCAGGATCTCGGGCAATTCGGAACTGATGAGCACGACGCCGATGCCGTCGGCGGCCAGCCCATCCATCAGCTGGTAGATCGCGTACTTGGCGCCCACATCGATGCCGCGTGTCGGCTCGTCGAAGAAGATGATTCGCGACTCGCGGAACAACCACTTGGCGATCACGACCTTCTGCTGGTTGCCACCCGACAGCAGGCGTGCGATCTGATGGACGCTGGGCGTGCGGATGCCCAGGGTCTCGATGTAGCGCTGCGCGACCGCAGTTTCTTCGTCGAAGCGGATGAAGCCGAGCGGGCTCGCCACCGCGGCCATGTTCGTCATCGTGATGTTGTGGGCGACGCTCATCTTCACGGCCAGGCCATGCGCCTTGCGGTCCTCCGACACATAGGCGATGCCTTCGCGGATCGCATCGATCGGTGTGTGGATGTCGAGCCGCTTGCCGCCCAGGCTCACCGTGCCGGCGTCGTGCGGATCGGCGCCGAACACGGCGCGTGCCACCTCGGTGCGGCCGGCGCCCATCAAACCGGCGAAGCCGAGGATCTCGCCGCGCCGCAGCGTGAAGCTGATCGGCCCGAACACGCCCGCGCGTTGCAAGCCTTCGACCGACAGCAGCACCTCGTTCGTCGGCACCGAACAGCGCGGCGGGAACTTGTCCTTCAGCGCGCGGCCGACCATGTGCGTCACGATCTCGTCGACGCTCGTGTCGGCGAAATTGCCGGTGTGGATGTGGCGGCCGTCGCGCAGAACGGTCACGCGGTCGACGATGCCGCGCATCTCGTCGAGCCGGTGCGAGATGTAGACGATGCCGACACCGGCCGCCTTCAGCTCGAGAATCACCTTGAAGAGTTGCGCGGTCTCCGACTCGGTGAGCGACGAGGTCGGCTCGTCCATCACCAGCACCTCGGCGTCGAGCGACAGCGCCTTCGCGATCTCGACCATCTGCTGCTTCGCGACCGAGAGCAGGGCGACCTTCGTGTCCGGCGAGATCGCAGCACCCAGTCGGTCCAGGCAGGCTTTGGCATCGGCGCGCATGCGCGCGCGGTCGACGAACCACCCGGTGTGCGGCTCACGAGCGAGGTAGATGTTCTCGGCCACGCTCAGGTGCGGCACCAGGTTCAGCTCCTGGTGAATCATCGCGATGCCCGCGCTCTGCGCCTGCAGCGGCGTGGCGAAGTGGCGCGGCTCGCCCTTGAAGACGATGCGGCCTTCGTCGGGCTGATAAAGGCCGCTCAGCACCTTCATCAGCGTCGACTTGCCGGCGCCGTTTTCACCGCACACCGCGTGCACCTCGCCGCGCCGCAACTCGAAGCTCACGCCGTCGAGCGCCAGCACGCCGGGGAAGCGTTTGGTGACGCCGCTGAGCGTGAGCAAGGCGAGTGGCGTGGCGGCAGGCGCGGGGAGGGGCGGCGTGTTCATGGATCGGTGACGGTCAAGTGGCCTAACCAATTTGGTCAGGCCAGTTTGCCATTTTCAACAATTGGCCTTACCAGTGCTAACCCGCATGGCGCCTGCGCACCGATCGTGAAAGCCGTGCCGCATCGTTATCATGGTCAGGCCACTTGAGCCGTACACCCGTTCGGTTCGCTGCCTCCAAGAAGACCATGGCTGCTCTCCCCAAACCCGCCCCCGGACGCCGCCTGTACCAGCAGGTGGCCGATCAATTGCGCCTGCTCATCCAGACGCGCCAGTACCCGGTTGGCAGCCGCCTGCCGCCCGAGCGCGATCTGGCGCAATCGCTCGGCGTGTCTCGCCCGTCACTGCGTGAGGCCCTGATCGCGTTGGAGATCAGCGGGCATGTTGAAATCCGTGGGGGTTCGGGCCTGTACGCCTGTCTGCCCGCAGGGCCGGCGAAGCGGGCCGTTCCGGCCAGCCTCGGCGAGAGTCCCTCGGAGGTGATGCAGGCGCGGGCCATGCTCGAAAGCGCCGTCGTGATGCTGGCGGCAGCGCGCACCACGCCAGCCGCCCTGGCGCGTTTGCGCCAATGCGTGGAGGGCATGCGCGAAGACCTTTCCAACAAACGCGCACCGGTCGACAACGACCGCGCCTTCCACGTCTGCGTTGCCGAGATGACGGGCAACTCGGTGCTCGTGCGCGCCGTCGGCGACCTGTTCGACGATCGCCACAGCCCGCTGACATCGCATGTCAGCGTGCGCGCGGAGAGCCTGCGCACATGGCGGGCCGCGGTGGTCGAACACGAGGTTGTGCTGCGCGCTATCGAAGCGCGTGACCCTCAAGCTGCCGCAGCCGCCATGACCACGCACCTGCGAGCCTCCGAGGTGCGCTGGCTTGGGACTTGAACCGGCCCGAGGGCTGGCGCTGATTGCGACAGGCGGTCATGGGCCGCCAATCGACAGATCTGTGCATCACGCGATTCGTGCGCTTGCAGATGGCTGTCGGCGCCACCAATCGAGCGAGCGAGGCGCGGCACAATGCGCCATGAGTGAATCGCTGCCCTGAAGTCTGCAACAAGCCATGACGGACTTTGATCGCATCAAGAACGTCCACGGACGAACGCTCGAAATTCTGGGCGAGGCGATCGTCAGCGGTGAATACGCAGTGGGCGACGTGCTGCCACGGGAGCAGATGCTGTGCGAGCAATTTGGCATCAGTCGAACGATCGTCCGTGAGGTCGTCAAGTCGCTGGTGGCCAAGGGCCTGCTGATCACCGGCCCCAAGGTCGGGACGCGAGTACAGCCTTTCGCGGCATGGAATTGGTTCGATCCCGACCTCGTGGCATGGCAGTTGCGCGTGGGCATCACGCGCGACTTCTTGCGGGACTTGCAGGAGTTGCGCAGCATCGTCGAGCCCGCCGGTGTGCGTTTGGCTGCCGAGCGTGCCACATCGGAGGACATCGCCGAGATCGAGGCGGCCTTCTCAGGGATGGCGCAAGCGGTCACGGAAGGCGGCGACTACGTCGCCAGCGACCTGCGCTTTCATCAGGGGCTGTTGCGTGCCAGCCAAAACCGCATGCTGATGCAGATGAGCAAGGCGCTGACAGCTGTGCTGCGCGCAAGTTTCGCGTTGTCGACCTCCAGGCCCGACAGCGCGGCCCGTTCGCTCCCACTGCACCGCGAGGTCATCGACGCGGTGGTTGCCGGCAAGCCAGATCGCGCCGAGCGTGCGATTCGGGTGCTCATCGATGGTGCAGCTCAGGACATCGAACAGATGCTCGGGTCACGCCGCAAACTGCCGGAGCTGGGCCCACCGTCGCGTCGTTCGCGCACGACAAGGCGATGATCGCTCTGCGCGCAGTCATCGCCCCCGCGGCGCGGCTCGCGTATTCAGGTACACCGCGTAAAGCGAAGTCGTCGCGGCAATGAAAAGCCGATTGAGTTCTGGGCCACCGAAGCACAGGTTGGCCACCGCTTCCGGCACGCGTATCCTGCCGAGCAACGCACCGTCGGGTGCGTGACAGTGCACGCCATCGCCAGCCGAGAGCCACAGGTTGCCGTGTAAATCGATGCGCAAGCCGTCGTACAACCCGACTTCGCATGTGGAGAAAACGTTCCCGGGACCGACCAGCAATTCCCCATCCGGGGCCACTTCGAAACGACGCACGTGGTGCGGGCCGTTGGGTGTGTGCGTCAGGCCCGTGTCGACGATGTAGAGCAGCGATTCGTCGGGCGAGAACGCCAGCCCGTTCGGCTGGACGAAGTCATCGGCGACCTTCGTCACGGCGCCGGTGAGTGGATCGACGCGATAGACGTTTCGGGCTCCGATCTCGCTGGTCGACGCGTCGCCTTCGTAGTCCGAATCGATGCCGTAGCTCGGGTCGGTGAACCAGATGCTGCCGTCGGACTTGACGACGACATCGTTCGGCGAGTTGAACCGCCTGC
>JANYJL010000236.1 GCA_025361845.1 Rhizobacter sp. | reverse complement strand
ACGAGAAGGAAGCGAAGCGCCGCCGCCTGGAAATCGGCGAGGAAGCCGAGTTCTTCGGCTCCATGGACGGTGCCAGCAAATACGTTCGCGGCGACGCGATGGCGGGCCTGCTGATCCTCTTCATCAACATCATCGGCGGCTTCGTCATCGGCGTGGCACAGCACGACCTCACCGCCTCGGAAGCGGCCAACAGCTACATCCTGCTGGCGGTCGGCGACGCGCTGGTCGCGCAGATCCCGGCGCTCCTGATCTCGGTCGCCGCGGCGATGGTCGTCTCGCGGGTCGGCAAGGACCAGGACGTCGGCAGCCAGATCGCCCAGCAGGTCTTCAACTCACCGCGCTCGCTCGCCATCACGGCGGGTGTGATCGGTTCGCTCGGTGTCATCCCCGGCATGCCGAACCTGGTGTTCCTGCTGCTCGCCAGCGGCCTGGGTTACGCGGCCTGGTGGATGCGTGAACGGGATCGCAAGGCCGCCATCGCGCCGGCTGTCGTGGTGCCCGCTGCCGAGCCGAACGCCGAAGCGAGCTGGGACGATCTGCTGCCGGTGGACACACTCGGCCTCGAAGTCGGCTACCGCCTCATCTCCCTGGTCGACAAGTCGAAGCAGGGTGACCTGCTCGCGCGCATCAAGGGGGTGCGCAAGAAATTCGCGCAGGACGTGGGCTTCCTGCCGCCGCCGGTGCACATCCGCGACAACCTGGAACTCAAGCCCAGCGCCTACCGCCTCACGCTGCGCGGCGCCGTGGTCGGCGAGGCCGAGGCCTACCCCGGCATGCTGCTGGCCATCAACCCCGGTGGTGCGACGACGCACCTCATCGGCACCGCCACCACCGACCCGGCCTTCGGCCTGCCGGCGGTGTGGGTCGAGGAACGCCAGCGAGAGTCAGCCCAAATGGCCGGATTTACGGTGGTTGATTGCTCGACTGTCGTGGCGACCCACCTTTCACACTTGATGCAACTCCACGCCGCCAAGTTGCTCGGCCGCGTCGAGACCCAGCAGCTCGTCGAACACGTGACGAAACTGGCCCCGAAGTTGATCGAGGATGTGGTGCCCAAGATGGTCGGAATCGCTGCCCTGCAAAAAGTCCTCCAGCTGCTGCTGGAAGAGGGCGTGCACATCCGCGACATGCGCTCCATCGTCGAAAGCCTGGCCGAACATGCCACGTCGATCACCGACCCGGCCGAGCTGGCGCGGCGCATCCGAATCCACCTCAGCGCCTCGATCGTGCAGCAGATCTATGGGCCGACGCGCGAACTCGAAGTCATCGCGCTCGAACCCGACCTGGAGCGGCTCGTCACCCAGGCGCTCAACTCGCCGCACGGTGCCGCGCTCGACCCCGGTGTGGCCGACACGCTGACGCGCCACGCCGCCGAATCCGCCAAGCGCCAGGAAGACCTCGGCCACCCGGCCTGCCTGCTGGTGCCCGACCTGATCCGCGCGCCGATGGCGCGGCTGCTCAAACGTGCCGCACCGCGCCTGCGGGTGCTGGGGCACAGCGAGATCCCTGAAACACATTCGATCCGCATTGGTGCGGTCATTGGGAGTAATGCATGAACGTCCGCCGCTTTACTGCACGCACTGCGCGTGACGCGCTCAGCATGGTTCGCCTGGCGCTCGGCGGCGACGCCGTCGTGCTCTCCACCAAACCCGGTGGCGATGGGGTCGAGGTGCTCGCGATGGCGCCCGAGGGCATGCGCTCGATCGAGGAGATGGCCGCCACGCCGGCATCACGCTCGAAAGACAACTCTGCCCGCGAGCCCTGGGACTTCGAATACTCGGTGATGCCCGAAGACGCTGCCGACGCCGCTGGCCCGCAAAGCACGTTCGGCGCGCGCACCCAGCGCATCGAGCCGACGATGGAAGCCGCCAGCGTGGACGACGACGTGAAGCGCCTGTCGATGAGCACGCTCTCGTTCCAGGACTATGTGCGCGAACGCATGCTGAAGCGCCGCCAGGAATCGATGGCGACAAAAACACGTGCCGAGACGCTGCCCGCCCGCCCCGCCGAGCCCGAGCGCACCAGCGTGCTCGAACAACGCATGAGCGATGGTGTGGTCTCGCGTCCCGCCGCTGCCGCACCGCAGATGCCTGCACCGGTGGCCTCCGCCGCCAACCCGCTGCGCGATCCGCCCGCCCTGCACGACAGCGTGCCGATGCGCGCCGAAGCGCCCGCAGCGAACGCCCAAGACCTCGCTCGCGCCCGCCGCGACCAGGCCGACATGATGAGCGAGCTGCGCTCCGTGAAGGGCCTGATCGAACAGCGTTTCGATGCGCTCGCTTTCATCGAGAAACTGCAACGCCAGCCGAGCCAGGCACGCCTGACGCAAAAGCTGCTCGACTGCGGTTTGTCGCCGGCCCTGATCCGCAAACTCTCCGACAGCCTGCCCGCCGACGTGGGCGACGAGACCGAGTGGGCTTCGGTCGTGCTCGAACGCAACCTGATGACGGCCGAAGCCGAAAGCCCGCTCGAAGATGTGGGTGGTGTGTTCGCCCTGATCGGCGCCACGGGTGTTGGCAAGACCACCACCACGGCCAAGATCGCCGCGGCCTTCGCCACCAAGTACGGTGCCGCGAACCTCGGCCTCATCACGCTGGACGCCTATCGCGTCGCAGCGCACGAACAACTGCGCGCCTACGGTCGCATCCTCGGCGTGCCGGTGCACACCGCACACGACCGTGCCTCGCTCGAAGATTTGCTCGAACTGTTGGCGGGCAAGAAGATGGTGCTCATCGACACCGCCGGCATGGCCCAGCGCGACACCCGCACCCGCGAGTTGCTGGACATGCTGTCGCATCGCAGCATCCAGCGCCTGCTGGTCGTCAACTCGGCTTCGCAGGGCGAGACCATCGAGGACGTGATCGTGGCCTACCGCGCCGCCACCTGCAAGGGCGTGGTGCTGTCGAAGATGGACGAGGCCGTGAAGCTCGGGCCCGCGATCGACGCGCTGATACGCCACAAGCTCAAGGTCATCGGCGTCGCCAACGGCCAGCGTGTGCCGGAAGACTGGCACCGCCTCACCGCCAGCGCACTCGTGCAGCGTGCGCTGCGCGGCGGTGGCAGCTCGGCCTACAAGATGGACGCGAGCGACGTGAGCCTGGTGTTCGCGGCGCCGCACGCGCGGAACGTGGCGCAGCTCGCTCAGCACGCATGAAGCGCGCCTGATTCGCTTCGAACCCTCACGAACCCCACGCCTTCCCCACGGACCTTCATGCGCGAATCCCTGTCACGCTCCCAGCCGCTCGACCAGGCCGATGGCCTGCGCCGCCTCTTCGCCCACGCCCGGGTGCGTTATGTGCCGGTCGTGTCGAACCCGAATGTCGCCTTCGGCGGCGTGATGCTCGAACGCCTGTGCACGGCCTTCGCCGAACATGGCAAACACACCTTGGTGGTCGATGCCTCCGAGCGCGCGAGTGCGCATGCCGAGATGGCGCTGCTGGACCTCGCGGCCTGTATCGAATCGCTTTCGCCCCAGGTCTCGTACCTCGCCGCGCGCGGTTTGCCGCTGCGCTTCGTCGATGCCAAGGGCTCGACCCATCCCTTCCTGCAAGCCGTGGCCGATGCCGCGCCGCATGCCGACGTGGTGCTGGTGCACGCCAGCGCCTCCGAGCTGTGCCGCCTTTTTGCCCGCGGTGGCCAGCTGCACCCGGTGCGCCCGCTGCTGCTCGCCGACGACCGGCCGGCGAGCGTGACCCATGCCTACGCCGCGCTGAAGCTGCTCACACAACGCGCCGGCCTGGTCGTGCACGACCTGCTGCTCGGTGCCGCGCCGCAATCGCCCCGCGCCGAGCGCATCGCGATGCAACTGGCCACCTGTGCCGATGATTTTCTGGGTGCGGTGCTGCGCGATTGGGTGCAACTCGATCCTGCCAGCAGCGCTCACGAGCCCGCCACGCCGGCCCTGCGCCGCCTGGTCCGCGAGATGCTGAAAGCGGAGGCGCCCGACGACACGATGGTTGCGCCGAGCCGCATGCCCGCGCGACACGCGGCACCCGTGGCATCGGCGGCCGCATCGGCCCTGGCCCACTGAGTTTTCTGGAGCGTCACCATGTACACCGCCAAGGGTCAGCTCGACCTCAACTCCATGCTGAAGCAGTACAGCCCGCTGGTGCGCAGGCTGGCGCACCAGATGATCGCCAAGCTGCCGGCCAACGTGGAAATCGACGACCTGATCCAGGTCGGCATGATCGGCCTGACCGACGCGCTGAGCCGCTTCGACGCAGCGCAGGGCGTGCAGTTCGAGACCTTCGCGACACAACGCATCCGCGGCGCGATGCTCGATGAACTGCGTGGCAGCGATTACCTCTCGCGCGGTACGCGCAAGCAGCAACGCAGCATCGAAACCGCTGTCCACAAGCTGCAGCAGAAGCTCGGCCGTGCGCCGGCCGAAAGCGAGATCGCGAAAGAGATGGGCCTGAGCCTCACCGAGTACCAGGATCTGCTGGGCAAGGTGCGTGGCACCCAGCTCGTCTACCTCGAAGACATGTCCGGCGACGACGGCGACCATGATTTCCTCGACCGCCATGTGGTCGACGAAACCGGCAACCCGCTCGCGCAACTGCAAGACCACCGCATGCGCGAAGCGCTGGTGGAAGCCATCAAGGTGCTGCCCGAGCGCGAGCAGTTCGTGATGAGCATGTACTACGAGCAGGACATGAACCTGAAGGAAATTGCGGCCGTGCTGAAGGTCACCGAGTCGCGGGTCTGCCAATTGCACAGCCAGTCGATCGCACGCTTGCGCGTGAAGCTGCGCGCCTATTGATCCGGCGAGGCGCATCGTGATCCCGCTTTTTGGCCTGGTCTACGTGTCCACCGCGACACCTTTGGCCGACCTCGCCCAGATCGAACAACTGCTCGACCGCGCCCAGGAACGCAATGCCCGCGCCGGGCTGACCGGCGTGTTGCTCTACGACGCCGGCAACTTCATGCAATACGTCGAAGGCCCGGCGGATGCGCTGGCGCGGGTCTACTCGAGCATCCGTGGTTCGCGCCTGCACAGCGGCGTGATCGAGATCCTGCGCGAGCCGATCCGCACACGCGAGTTTCCCGAGTGGTCGATGGCCTTCCGTTCCGCGGCGGCGTTCGGCATGTCGCACCCCGCCCCGCGCGACGACCTGCTGGTGCCCAACGGCGATGCCGCGCCTGGCGCGCTGTCGCCCGCCCGCACCATCCTCAGCAAGTTCTGGAGCCGCAGCGGTACGGCGCATGCATTCTGAGTCCGGCCCCGGCTGGATGACGAGGTGGCCGCTGCCGGCCTTGGCGGCCTGGGCCGCGTCCTGGTGCGTCTTCGTCGCGCTGTCGGCGCTGTTGCCACCGAGCGTGGCGGCTTGGCTGCCACTCGTCGCCGCGGCCAGCGTGTCGGCTGCACTGGCGTTCACCGGCAGCACACCTTGGCGGCGTGTCTTCATCGCGGGTGGTTTCCCGCTCTCGCTGCTGGCCAGTGGCCTCGCGGGCGCGGTGCCGGCCTGGGCCTGGCTGCTGCCGCTGCTGCTGCTGGCCCTGCTGTACCCCATCAACACCTGGCGTGATGCGCCGCTGTTTCCCACGCCCACCGGTGGCTTGAACGGGCTGGCGGCCCTGGTGCCGATGCCGGCGCAGGCGCGCATCGTCGATGCCGGCTGTGGCCTCGGGGCGGGCTTACGCGAATTGCAGCGCGAGTACCCGGCCGCGCGCATCGAAGGCCTGGAGTGGAGCTGGCCGCTGCGCTTGGCCTGCGCCTGGCGTTGCCGCTTCGCGCGCATCCGCCGCGCCGATATCTGGGCGGCCGACTGGTCGGCGCACGACATGGTCTACCTGTTCCAGCGCCCCGAGAGCATGGCCCGCGCCGCCGACAAGGCCGCGCGTGAATTGAAGCGCGGCGCCTGGCTCGCGAGCCTGGAGTTCGAAGCGCGGCAGCTCAAGCCGCAGCAGGTGCTGCAATGCGCGGACGGCCGGCGTGTGTGGCTCTACCGCGCGCCGTTCCAGCGCAGCTGAGGGCCACCGCAGCCAACCGTCTGTCCGTCGCGACCAAGGCCGCGCTCAAGCTGCTGCGGAAAACTGTCGACAACCCGCTCGTGAAGCCTCTCGATCCACGGCCCGGCACCGGCCCGACGTCCCGCCTCGCGAGTGCTTTCGGCTCGCTGAAGTTGCGCATCAGCGTGGGCGCGATCGCCGCGCTCACGCTCGGCATCGGCCTGGTGACGGCACTGCTGGTGCGCCACGCCGACACGGACACCCTGGCCGCCCAGTCGCAGCGCGAGCGGCTCGACGCCAGTCAAACCGCCGACATGCTGTCGCAGCGTGCCGTCGACCTGCAGCGCGCCTTGCAGGCGACTGCCGCTCAATTGAATGCCGAAACCCTGGCAGACGACACCCGCCTGGCCGCCTTCATGGATGGCACGCCGGTATTGCGCGGCATGTTTTCGAACGTGTTCGCCGCTCGGTCTGACGGCCAGATGCGCATCTTCGTCGATGCGGCCGGGCCCCGCAGGCCGGCGCTCGACCTCTCCGACCGCGACTACTTCAAGCGCACCGTCGCCGAAGCCCGGCCGGTGATCTCGCCGCCGTTGCCCGGCCGCGTCTCGGGCGAACCCGTCATCATCTTCACTTACCCCCTGCGCCATGCCGGCACGGTGTACGGTTTACTCGGCGGTGCGCTGCGGCTGCAAAGCCGCGACCTCATCGACACCCTGGTCGGCGGGCCCGATTCGCAACGCGAAACGCTGGTGGTCGTCACCGACTCGGCGGGCAAGATCCTGGCCCATCCCACGCGCAGCTTGTTGATGCAGTCGCTCGCCGCCGAACCTCGTTTTGCCGCCGCGTTCGCCCAGTGGCAGTCCATCGGCAGCCCGGTCGAGCCGGAAGGCCTGCAACTCGGGCAGGCGCCGGACATCGTCAGCGCGGCCGGTGCGGCCGGTCCGGACTGGATGGTCTGGCGTGCGCTGCCGCAGGCCAGCGTGCTCGGGCCGCTCCACGAGGCGCGTCGCCAGGCACTCGCCTGGGCGGCGGGCATGGTGGCTGTGCTGTCGGTGCTGCTGTGGGGCGTGTTGTGGTGGCTGCTGCGGCCCCTGACGCAACTTGAACACCGCGCCGAGCACCTGTTCGCGAGCGACCGGAGCCCGCATGAAGGCTGGCCCGATGCGGGTGGCGAAATCGGCCGCGTGGCGCGGGTGCTGCGCCATGTGGCAGCCGAGCGCGCGCAGCTCGAATCGTTCAATCACCAGGTGCTGCAAAAGCTCGGTTCGGTGATGAGTGCGGCACCGGTCGGCATCGCCTTCACGCGCGCCCAATGTTTCGAGTTGGTGAGTGCCGAGTTCTGCCGCCTGTTCGGCCGCAGCGAGGCCGAGCTGCTCGGCCAGCCGGCGCTGACGGTCTTCGCGTCGAAAGCGGCCTACGAGGTGCTGGGGCCGCAGGTCGCGCGTGCCTTCGCTGCGGGCGAGCCCTATGCCGGTGAGCAGCTCATGCTGCATGCCGACGGCACCGAATTCTGGGCCGCACTGCGCGGTCGGCCGGTGGCGGCCGACGAGCGGGATGCCGGTACCGACACCGACCCGGACACGGGCACGATCTGGACCGTGCACGACGTCACCGCGCAGGTGGCCGCGCGCGACGATCTGCAATGGTCGGCCATGCACGACGGTTTGACGGGCCTGGCCAACCGCCGCTGCTTCGAGCAGGCTCTGCAACGGGTTTACACCGCGCTGCCGGGGTGTTTGCCGGCCGCCTTGGTGATGATCGACCTCGACCACTTCAAGCCGATCAATGACACCGCCGGTCACGCGGCCGGTGATGCCATGCTGGTCGAAGTGGCCCGTGTCATCAGTGGCTGCGTGCGCGCGACCGACCTGGCCGCGCGGCTCGGTGGCGATGAGTTCGCGGTGCTGCTCGCGGGCGGCGACATCGACGTGGCCCTGCGTGTGGCCGAGCAGGTGCGCGCGGCGGTGTCGGCCATCGTGCTGCACCGGGACGGCCACGTGCTGCGTGTCGGCGCGAGCTTGGGCGTGGCTGCTCTCGAGCCTGGCATGGCCAGCGTCAAAGCCTGGGCGCAGGTGGCGGACGCGGCCTGCTACGCGGCCAAGGCCGAGGGCCGCAATGTCGTGCACGGCGGACGTACGCCGGCGTTGCGGGTGGTCGGCGGCGCGGGCTGAGCGGCACGCGCGGGCGCTACCCCTGCAACCCGATCATCAAGCCGAGCCCGACCAGCGCCACCGCAAAGTGCAAGGCGCTCCACGCCAGGAAGCGCCGGCGCAGGCGCTGCGGGGGCAGGGGCGAGATGAGGAACAGGCGGCCGTCGCGCGGGGCGCGCAGCAGGTGCAGTTCACCGAGCTGGCGAATCTCGCGGTGCTGCTGCTCCACGGTGCGCGTGGCCAGGCGGCGGGCAACTTCCCATTCGTTCAGATCGATCTCGCCGTTGCCGTCGAGGTCGAAGCGCCGCCGGAGTTCCGCCGGGTCTTTTTTCCAGCTGGCGAGCAGGGTGCCCACGTCCTCGCTCACGCTGAGCACAGCGGTGGCGCCACCGACGGTGCTGAACTCGCCCAGCACATGGATTTCGCAGCCGCCGAACAGCAGTTCCTCGACCACCTTGTCGCCGTCCCGGTGGCTCACGCGCTGTTCGGGTGCGACCACCTCGGCATCTTCCGGGTCGACGCGGCAGCTGCCGGTGCCATCGGCGATCTCGAAGGTGGTGTAGCTCGTGCCGCCGTCGATCTGCCGCCATTCGTCGCGGTCTTTCGAGTAGACGCGGTAGCGGAACCAGATGCAGGGCATGCCGCTGATCGGGCTGCGAATGAGCTCGTCCGGCGCGACGCTCGCACGGCCGCGCACTTGGACGTAGCCCTGCGCGGCCGAGCCGATGCGCGAGAGGGCGACGTCGGCCATCGCCCGCGCCCGCAGGTAGGTGGCCAGGCTTGCGAGGGCACCCACGGCCGCTGCCAGCGCCAGCCAGATCGTCCGCCCCGCGGCCTGCCCCACGTGCAGGCCGAAGGCCAGTGCGGCCAGCGAGCCCGCCGATGTCAGCGCCTGGCGGTAGTGGCCGCGCAAGCCGGCACGAGCCTCCGCCCACATGCCGTTCAGGCCTTGAAGCGTTGGCCGATGTCGACGTCTTTCAGTTCATCGGCTTCGAACTTCAGCAGCTCGAAGGTCTTGAAGCCGAACAGGCGCGCGAGGGCCAGTTCGGGGAACTGCTCGACCCGGACGTTGTTGATGTTCACGCTGTCGTTGTAGAACTCGCGCCGGTCGGCGAGCGCGTTCTCCAGGCCGCTGATGCGCGATTGCAGATGCAGGAACTGCTCGTTCGACTTCAGCTCCGGGTAGCCCTCGGCCACCGCGAACAGGCTGCCGAGGCCGCTGCGCAGCGCGCCCTCGGCCGCGCCCAGCGTTTTCACGTTGCGTGATTCACGTGCCACGGCCACGCGGGCACGCGCCTGGATCACCTTTTCCAGCGTGCCCTGTTCGTGCTGCATGTACTGCTTGCAGGTGTCCACGAGCTTGGGCAGTTCGTCGTGGCGCTGTTTGAGCAGCACGTCGACATTGGCCCAGGCCTTCGAGACGCCGTTCTTCACGCTCACCAGGCTGTTGTACAGAATGGCGGCGTAGCCGGCCACTGCGCCGAGTGCGATCCAGAAGATCATTCCCACGTCCGTTCTCCTTCGTTGAGGCGCCGTTCAAGGCGCTGGATTCTCTCCGAAGCAAGGCCCCTGCGGCCTCGGCAGCCGCTCACGGCGTGAGTTTGTGAGCAAGCATCGCCACGGGCGTGTAGCCCTCACGCTCGTACACCAGCTGCAGGCCGGTCGCGGACAACTCTCCGCTGAAGGACTGTGCGATCGGCACCCAAGGCGCTCCGGCCGCGCCGGCCCGCTTGAGCCCGCCGTCGAACGAGAAGGCGACATGGTTCGACGTGCGCTTGCCTGCGAGCACATCGAACTCGGGCGACAGCGCCTGGCCTGCCACATCGTAGAAGCGCAGCGTGCCGGCGAGCCTTCCGTCGGCGATTTCCTTCACGCGCAGGCCGAGCAGTTGCGGGTTCGAGTCGCCGCTGTCGAAGGGCTCCGAACGCCATTCGCCGTCGAGCGCGATCTTCGCTGGCCCGGGCAGCAGCGGCGCCAGCTTCTTCAGCGTATCGGTCAGGTTGGCCAGCGCAGCGAGGCCGATACAGACGACGACGACGACGGCCGCGATGCGGTTGTTCTTGATCGCGTCGAGCATGCGGTCGACGCGGGTTCGCTGGTCCATCGTGAGCACTCCCTCGCGGCACAAGCCGGGCGCCGCAGTGTAGTGGCTGCTCCCGTCAATCCGTGGCCTGCACCTGCCGCCGCCGCTCCACATAACCGGGTGCCGTGGCGCGGGTGTTGTCGGGGCAGGTGGCCGAATTGCAGGCCACCGCATCGACGGTGTAGACACGCACCGCGCTGGCCGCGCCGGAGGCTTGCAGGCCTTCGTTGTAGCTGCGTGAATCGCAGCTCACGGTGACGTGAAAGCCGAGGTCGGTGCTCAGGTCGAGGGTCTGGCTGGCGCTGCTGCACGCTGTCCAGCTGCCCTTGAAGGCCTGGTACAGGCCCCACTCGGTGCCGGCGCGCGCGGCTTGCAGTGCGCGCGCGGAGAGCACGGCCTGCGCGCTGGTCGTTTGCGCGACCGCGCCGAACCGAACGATGGCCGCAGCGAGCGAGGCCAGGATCACCAGCACGATGATGGCGGCGATGACGCCGAAGCCGCTGTGACGCGTGGTCTTCATGGTGCGTTCGACACGTGCGCGCCGATCGCCATGTGCGCCGCCTCGCCGTTGCGCGCCACTTCGAGCTGCATCCACACGAAGCCGTTCTGCTGCGTCGCGCCCTGGTTCGGGTCGTACACGAATGAGCACGAGCGCACCCGCGTGGCCAGCACGTCGGCCGCCGCGGTGGACGGGCAGGCAGTCGGGTAGACGGGGTTGAAGTCGCGCATCAGGCGGTAGAGCGTGCCCTTGCCGTTGCCGGTGGCGTCGAGCGTGCCGTCGGCGCCGCTGCACACGTAGAACACGGCGCGCTGCGCGTTCGGCACGATGCTGAAACGCCCGCCGTCGTAGCCGATCGGGAACTGTGTGCTGGCGACCGTGATGCGGTGGCGGCCGAAGGCGGCGTTCGCCGGTGCGGACACCGCCGCGGTGATGGCGCCGCGGTTCGTGCCTGCGTACACGTCGCCCGGGTTCTGGTTGCCCACCACCACCCAGTCGCCCACGGCCGGTGTGCTCGAGAGCGGTGAGAGCACGTCGAACACCGTGGTCGCCTGCGTCGTGTCGAGCGGTGCCGAGCAGGTGGTCGAGGTGCAGGTGGCCGCATCGTTCACCGTGTCTGGCCCGCGGCGGTAGCGGCCGCCGGTGCTGGTGGGGATCAGCTCGAAACACTGGTCGCCCGGCGTGCGGATCGAGTTCGGCACGGCCACGCGCACGTCGCGCACCATGCGGCGCAAGGCGGTGTCGGCCTGGTCGGTCAGGTCAGCCCGCGAGCGGCTGCTCAGGTAGCTGTCGACGGCCGGGCGAAAGAACACCGTCAGCGAGGCCGCGATGATGCCGGTGATGACGATCACGATCACCAGCTCGACGATCGTGAAGCCGCGTTGGCGGGCTGTGCGCAGCGACGTCATGAGGCGTAGTCCGTGCGCCAGCCGACCAGCACGAGGCTGGCGCCGCCGCGGGTCACGGTGATGCTGATGCGCTTGGCCGCGGCCACCGCGCCGAGCGTGGCGGTCTGCACCTGCACGCTGACGGCGTAGCCTGCGAGCGAGGCGATGGCCGTGCCGTCGAGCGTGCAGATCTTCTTTGCCGCGGTGGTGCTGTAGCCGTTGTAGTCGGCCACGTCGTTGTAGGTGTCGCGTGCGCAGCCGGCCGGTGCGGTGTTGGCGGCGGCGGTGTAGGGCTTGAGCTGGATCTCTTCCATCATCTCTTCGGCGATGGCGAGCAACTGCTGGTTCACCAGCGGGTCGGCCGAGCCGCGTGTGGTGGCGCTGAAGGCCGACAGCACCCCGGCCAGGCCGACCCCGATGACGATGATGGCGATCAGCAGTTCGACGAGCGTCATGCCGCGCTGATGGACCCCCTCTCCCCCGTGGGGAGAGGGCTGGGGTGAGGGCTTGGCGAGTTCAATCCACACGGCCGGTCTCCCCGGTGACGACGATGTTCGTCTGCCCGCTGATGGCGATGGTGCGTGCTGCCGCGGTGACCCCCGCGCCATCGGTCGTGACGCGCCCCGAGGGCTGGAAGTAGAAGCTGCCGGCCGGGCTCACGCTCGCGCTGTTGGCGCCGCCACTGCTCGCGCTCGCGGTACCGCCATCGACGCCGGGCAGGGAGGTGCCGCACGTGCTGGCCGGGTTCGCGCTGGCGATGGTGAGGGTCACGGCGCTGCCGCTCACGTCGGCACACACGAGGCGGCGGTGGCTCACGGCGCTCTTCTGCGCGTAACGCAATGCCGCCACCACCTGGTCGTGCCAGCCGTCGTCGCGAAAGCTCAGTGCGCCTTGCAGCTTGGGCAGGGCTGTGGCGGAGAGGATGCTGATCACCACGATCACGGCGATGAGTTCGGGCAGCGTGAAACCGCGCTGCGCGGGGTCGGTGTGCGCGGGTTCGGGCTGCACGGGTTCAGAACAGTTCGCGGACATGAACGGTCTTGCGAGTCTCGGGCGTGTAGATGCCGAAGCTGGCGCGGGCACTCGGGTCGCGGTCCCAGGCGGTGCCGCAGGCGCCGCTGCTGCCGTATTGCGAGCGCAGCCAGGGCAGGTTGGCGGCCGTGCTGGCGGGGTGCGCGGCGAGGCAGGATTGATCGGTGGTGGCGGCGCCGAGGTTCAGCGCGAAGTCCAGGCTGCCGGTGGTGGTGGGTGAGGGCGCGCCGAGCGTCAAGCTGCCGGCCCCGGCACTGATCGCGATGGCCGAGGCCGTGCTCGACCACGCTGTCGTGGCCGCGCCCTTGTTGTCGAGGTAGGCCGCCCGCACCACGGCCGCCGCTGGCACATTGCTGCAACTGTCCGCGCTGTTCTGCACCCAGGCATTGCCACTCCAGTACTGCGCCTGCACGGGAATCGCGAGCGAAGCCTTCTCCGAACCGAAGGCGTTCGACAATTTGAGCCGGCCGCTCTTCAGCGGCGTCGTGCCTTCGGCATAACCTGAGGAACTGACAGCGTTCGCGTCGATGGCCCGCACGATCAAGGTCTGCGGCGCGGTCGTCTTGGTGGTGAAGGCATAGCTCGGTGTGGCGTTCGCCACGCCCGCGGCGTACGCCGTGGCTGCGATGCTGTTGCCGGTCCAGGTGCCCACGCCCAAGGTCACCGCATCCGACAGCGTCGTGAGCTGCGCGTAGTTCGGTGTGGTGGCCGCCGTGCCGTCGTAGTTCAGCGTCGTCGCGTTGCTCGCATTGCGTGCCGTCACCGTCACGCCGAAGGGCTGCGCGGCGTAGCTGAAGGCCGTGCAAGCCGGCGCCACGGCCACGTCGAAGTGGTGCGGGATGAACGGCCCGATGCTGCCGGTGCTGGCCGACGAGGAGCCGGAGGTCACGAAGTAGTTGCAGGTCTTGCCGATGCCGACGATCGGATCACCGAAGACCGCGTTCGTGCATGCGATCGAGCCCGTCACACCGCTGGCGGTCTTGAACCAGCCGTTGGCGCCGTAGGTCACGAATGCCGTCACGCCGGTGGGCAGGGTGCAGGTGCCACCTTCGCTGGCGCAACTCGTCATGTAGTTGCTCGCCCCGGCCACGTTCAAGCCGCTGCCGAGGTAGCTGCCGCTCGTGAGCAGCGCGGTGAGCTCACCGCGGCCGACCTCGCTCCACTTCAAGGCGCTGCCCGTGGCGATCCCGCTATTGAAGCTGCCCAGGCTGCCGCTGAAGCTGCCGTTGACCGCGCCGCTGCCCTGCGGCTGCGTGCGCACCCAAGCGAGCGTGGCGGCCTCGGGTGCCGTCTCCTTGCCGAAATTCGGCATCGGGTTGCCGATGTAGTTCTTCGCCGCCACGGAGCCGCTGAAGTTGCTGCCGGCGGCGATGTTGCCGCTGGCTGGGCCGGCGACGGACAGGAAGTACGGCGCGGCGGTGAAGTTGTCGGTGCCGGTCATCGACAGGCCGGCGTCGCTGCCGCTGCCGGTGTAGGTGGCCGTCAGGCTCATCGCGCCGGCATCGGCATAGATGACCGAGGTGCTGGCCTTGCCGGTGCTGTCGAAGGCCAGGCTCACCGCGCGGCCGGTGGCATCACAGGCCGAGGCGGCGTTGTTGCCGCTGTTGAGCGCCGAGCCGCCCGCGCGCACCGCCTGCGTGCCGGTGCTGGGGTTGACGTAGGCGCACTTGAAGGTGACGGCCTTGCTCACGCCGGCGAAGGCCGGCACGCAGGCCGCCGTGCTGTCGGACTTCTTCACCGCCGTGATGCTCACCGTGTTCGACACCTCGGCGCGGTGGTTCGGCACATCGAACAGGAAGCCGCTGTCAGCGGCCGTGAAGGTGCACGAGGGGCTGCCGAAGTTGCACGTGGTTGTGTTGCTGGCCGTGGGCGACAGGCCACTCGTGCCGACCAGTACGCTGCCGACCGTGGTGAGCTGCATGTCCCAGCTCACTGTGCTGCTGCCCGAGGGGATGGTGAATGCGGTGCCGGCCGGCCAGTTCACCGTCATGCCGCTGCCGGTGGCCGTCAGCGTGCCGGTGACACCGCCCGTGTAGAGCGTGCTGCACGCTGCGTCCTGGCAGGCTCGCACCGTCAGCGTCGAGGGCGTGCAGGTCAGGCCGCTGCCGGTGCTGTGCTGGATCTCCACGTGGTGCAGGGGCGGTGCGCAGGTGTGTGTCTGCACCAGGTCGAGTGCGATCTCGGCCGCGCTCAATTCGAAGTTGTAGATGCGCACTTCGTCGAGCTGGCCGTTCGCCGAGTTCAGGGTCGCGCCGCTGGGCGTGACGCTGCTGCGGTTGTCGCCGATGAAGAGCGAGCCCAGGCTCGGGTCGAGGTTGCCATTGGTGGTGCCTGCCGCCACGGTCGACTGGGTGCCGTTGACGTAGAGGCGCAGCGTGCTCTGGCCGGCGCCGGGCGCCAGGCGCCAGGTGGCCGCCACGTGCACCCAGGTGGCGGCGGCGAAACTCTGAGCCGCAGTGGTGGCCACGAGGACCGTGCCGGCGCTGTCCGACACGCCGAACTGCAAGGCGCCGCTGGCCGTGCGCATCAGGTAGAAAGGTTTCGAGGCCGAGGTGGTGGCGTCGAACACCATCGCCGCCGGGCCGCCGCTCCAGGCGGCGTTGGCACGCACCCACAGCGAGACGGTGCCGATCGAGCCGATGCCGGCGTCGACATCGAGCGCCGTGTCCACCGCAGAGATCGTGTTCGTGGTGTTGGCCGGAACGTCGAGGGCGCGGCAGACCTTGCCGGTCGCGACCGTGGTGGCCGAGCCCACGCGCACGCCGCTGTGGCCGTTGCCGGAACTGTCGGTCACTTCGCCGACCGTGCCGGCCCAGCTGTACTCGTCCATGCGGTACTCGGCCAGCCGCACCGGCGTGCCCGAGGGGATGAACCAGCGGATCGCCGAGCCGTTCGCGTTGTAGCCGCTGTTGTAGGAGTAGAGCGTGTAGTCGCTCGTGCTGACCTGCACGCCGATGGTGGCCTGCGAGCCCGAGGCATTGCTGTTGCCGTACTGGTACTTGAACTCGCCGTTCTCGAACAGGATGATCTGGAAGGTGTAGGGCAAGGTGGTGGAGTTGAACTGGTTGATGTTGGTCCACGAGACCACCACGTAGCGGTTCGGTGCCGTGCCCTTCTGCTCCCAGTTGACGCTGCCGCCGGTCGACGCTGCGGGGTTCAGGTCGGTCCAGTAGGCCATCATCACATTCGTGGGCGCGCTGGCCGCGCAGCCCGAACGTGCCGCTGGCGCCACGGCCGCCAGGTTGGTGTTGGTGAAGGTGCGGAAGAAGCCGGTGTCGCTGCCGAACTGCAACATGCCGTTCGAGAGCACCCGCACCGATGAGTACGCCGTGCCCGCGAACGTGAACGTGAAGCCGCCGGTGAAGGCAAGCGTCGCCTTGTCGTCGTCGATCTGGTAGTCGGTGCAGGTCTTGTCCCAGACGACGGCGGTGGCCGCCGACTCCCACGCGAAGCTGTCGCTGCGGAAGGTGTAGGTCGCGGCCTGCGCCGGCAGGGCCCAGCCGGCGAGTGCGAGCAGGACCGCGAGACCGCGGCCTATCACGGCGGCGAAGCGTTGCGTAGCGGAACGAGGCGTGGTGTCTGCAATCATGATTCCGTTCGACCGGCGGCAGCACGTTCCTCCCGCGGAGGCGAGCGGCGCATGCCCTGCGAGTGTGGCCAGGTGCCGCAGCCGCCAAAAGCAAAAAAGACCGGCAATGCCGGTCTTGTTGCGCATGCCGATACCGGCGCTGCGGGGCTCATGGCGCTGGCTCAGTTGCCGGCCGAGATGCCGGTGTAGGTGGCCGAGTAGCTCGCCGAGCCGACGGTCTTGGTGACCCGGCACAGCGCGCTGACGCCATTCGTCGCGCCGATGTCGGAGCCGGCGGTGTCGGGGGCGAGCGCGTAGATGGTGGTGTCCAGCCCGCCCTGCATCAGGCCGGGTGTGTCGGTGCACAGGTTCACCCTGGCGCACTTGCCGCTGGCGACCGCGTTGTCGGAGACCAGGCAGCCCGCGTAGTTGAGGTTCATGGCCGAGGTGGCCGCACCGGCGATGCCTTGCACGGCCGCCGTCTCGGCCTCGGTTCGCACGTTCACGAACTTCGGCAAGGCCGTGGCGGCCAGGATGCCGAGGATGACGATCACGACGATCAGCTCGATCATCGTGAAGCCGGCGTGGCGGGAGTTCATGCTGCGCATCCTTCCGAATCCTTTGACGAGCAGGCCGGGGCCGTGCTCGGCCGCCGGATCAGTTGCCGGCCGAGATGCCGGTGAAGGTGGCCACGTAGGTCAACGTGCCCACGGTCTTTGTGATCTTGCAGGTGGCGGTGTTGAGGTTGCTGGTGCCGATGTCCACGCCGGCGACGTTCGGCGCGACCACGTAGACCGAGGTGTCGAGGCCGCCTTGCAGCAGGCTGGGGACATTGGTGCAGGCGCTCACCGCGACGCATTTGTTGGCCAGAGGGACGTTGTTGTTCACCATGCAGCCTGCGTAGTTGAGGTTCATGGCCGAGGTGGCGGCACCGGCGATGCCTTGCACCGCGGCGGTTTCCGCGTCGCCGCGGAGGTTGATGAACTTCGGCAGGGCGGTAGCGGCCAGGATGCCGAGGATGACGATCACGACGATGAGTTCGATCATCGTGAAGCCGGTTTGGCGAGATTTCATGGTGAGACTCCTTCGGGGTGATGATGAGAAAGTGAACAGGTTCAAGGGCAGGAACGGGGATGGATCGGGGAAGACGCTGCCGTTCCTGGCTGCGGCGTCGTGGGGAACTCGGTGCTTGTGGGTGCGATGGCCGGTGCGTCCGGCGTCAAGGCGCATTGCGCCTGCCACGCGGCCGAGGCGGCGGCTTGCTGCGACGCCTGCGTCACGCGCACGGCCTCGTCGCCCAGCACTTGCACACGCGACAGGGCCGAGAGCGCCAGCGCGATCAGCACACTCGCCGCCGCCACGCTGAGCGCGAACTCCAGCCGCGCCAGGCCGCGTTGGCGGGGCGGCGTGCGGAGCATCGGCGGGTGTGTGTGGAATCGGCATGGCGAGGGTTGGCACAGGGCTACGTCAGGGTTATCGGCCATGGCCGGTCAATGCTTGAGGGCGACACGGCCCAAATCCCAGACCGGCAGGAAAACGCCCAGCGCCAGCACCAGAACGAGGATGCCGAGGAAGACGATCAGCACCGGCTCGATCTGCTGGCCGAGCGTTTTCAGGTCGTATTGCACGTCGTTGGTGTAGAGCCCGGCGACTTCGTCCATCAGCTCGTCGAGCGCGCCGGTTTCTTCGCCGACGGCGATCATTTGCAGCACGATCGGCGTGAAGACGCCGGAAGTCATCGCGGCACGCAGGATCGATTCGCCGTGCTCCACGCTCACCCGCATGCCGTCGATCTTCTGCGCCATGTGGCTGTTGTCCACCGTGGCGGCCACCACCGAGAGCGCCTGCTCGACCGGCACGCCGCTCTTCAGCGACAGTGAAAAGCTGCGTGAAAAACGCGCCAACGTGGCTTTGCGCACGATCTTGCCGGCCACCGGCAGGCGCAGCTTCCAGCGGTCCCAGACGAGTTTCCCCTCGGGTGTGCCGACCCAGCGGCGCAGCGCCCAGCCGCCGAGCGCGCAGGCCACCAGCACGGCCCAGCCGTAGTGCAGCGTGAAGTCCGAGCCGGCCACCAGGATGCGCGTGGCCAGCGGCAGCTCGGCGCCGAAACTCTTGAACACGTTCGCGAAGGCCGGAATCACCATCACGTTGATGACGGTCACGGCCCCGAACATCGCGGCGATCACGAACATCGGGTAGCGCAGGGCCGACTTCACCTGCTGGCCCATGAACTGCTCGAATTCGAGGTGGTGGAAGAGGCGCAGGAACACCTCTTCGAGCCGGCCCGTCATTTCACCGACCCGCACCAGGGCGACATAAAAGCCGTCGAAGATTTTCGGGTGCTGCGCCAGGCACATCGACAGCTCGATGCCCGAGCCCAGGCTCTGCCGCACTTCGAGCAGGGTCTGCTTCATGCGCGGGTTGACAGCCGAATCCTGCAAGCCGGCGAGCGCCCGCAGGATCGGCACGCCTGATTTCAGCAACGTGTGCAACTGGCGGCTGAACAGCAGCTTGTCGACCGGCTGCACTTGCGGTTGCATCCAGGCTTGCAAGTCGAAACCGGGTTTGGCCGCGAGTGCCGAACCCGCGGCGGCCGTTGCGGTCGATGCGGCTTTGCCACCCGCCTGGCGAATCGTCAGCGGCGTGACCCCGCGTGACATCAACACATCGGCCGCCGCACCCGGCGTGGCCGCTTCGAGCGTGCCGCTCACGCTGCCCTGCGCCGAGCGGCCGGTGTAGGCGAAAGCGATCATGACGACCCCTCGCCTGGCGGGTACGCCAGTCGATCCCCCAAGGGGATGGCGGGCCCGCTTGGGAGCGGCCCGGCGCTCGGCCCGCCCTTCACGTCTCGGCCACCTGGTTGCTCACGCGCATCGCGTCTTCGACGGTCGTGCGGCCTTCCAGCACCAGGCGCAGCGCGTCGCGCGCGAGGGTGTGCCCGGCCATCTGGCGGCGTGCGGCCTGCACGAAGGTCGCGGGCTCGCCGTGGTTCAGCGCGTCGATCAGTTCCTGCGTCATCTCGATGAATTCATAGATGCCGGTGCGACCCGTGTAGCCGGTCTGGTTGCACTCGCTGCAACCGCGGCCGCGGCGCAGGGTCGCGCTGGCGAGCGTGGCTTCGTCGATCAGGTTCGTGAGCCAGGCGTGTTCATGCGCCTCCGGCGTGTGCGGCTCGGCGCAATGCGGGCAGATGACGCGCACCAGGCGCTGCGCCAGCACCAGTTGCAGCGAGAGCGCGACCATGTAGCGCGGCACGCCCATGTCGAGCAGGCGGATCGGCGTGCTCATCGCATCGTTCGTGTGCAGCGTGGAGAGCACCAGGTGGCCGGTGAGCGCGGCGCGCATGCCGATTTCGGCGGTGTTCTGGTCGCGCATTTCGCCGACCAGGATCACGTCCGGGTCTTGCCGCAACGCAGCGCGCAGCACGCGTGCGAAGCTCAGGTCGATCTTCTCCATCACCTGCACCTGGTTCAGGCCGGGCAGGCGGTATTCGACCGGGTCTTCGACGGTGATGATCTTGCGGTCGGTGCTGTTGAGCTGGTTCAGCGCGGCGTAGAGCGTGGTGGTCTTGCCGCTGCCGGTCGGGCCGGTGACGAGCACTATGCCGCTCGGCCGCGCGATGGCACGTTTCATGGCCGCGGCCACGCGCGGCGGCAGGTTCAAACCGTTCAGCGAGAGCAAGCCGCTGTTCTGGCTGAGCAGCCGCATCACAACCGATTCGCCGTGCTGCGTGGGCATCGTCGAGATGCGCACGTCGACCGCGCCATTGCGCAGCTTGGCGGCAAAGCGGCCGTCCTGCGGCAGGCGCTTTTCGGAGATGTCGAGGCCCGACATCAGCTTCAGGCGCAGCGCCACGGCGCCGGAGATTTTCGAATCGGCCTCGGTCTGCACATGCAGCGCGCCGTCGATGCGGTAGCGGATGCGCAAGGAGCGCTCCTGCGGCTCGATGTGGATGTCCGAGGCGCGCACACGCAGCGCTTCTTCGAACACCGAATACAGCAGGCGCACGACCGGCGCGTCTTCGGCGCTCGCGCTGTTCAGGCCGAGCAGATCGCCGAGTTCGCCTTCGACACTGGTGAGCTCGGTTTGCAGTTCTTTCGCCAGGCCGGCGATGTCTTCACGGTGCTGGTACGAGCGGTCGATGGCCGCGAGCAACTGGCTCTCGGCCACGACCACGAGTTCGATCTCGCGGCGAATGAGGCGGGCGATCTCGTCGTAAGCGGCCAGGTCGGTCGGGTCGGCCATGCCGACACGCACACCGGTCGGTGTTTCTTCCAGCGGCAAGGCACGCAGGCGGCGCGCCTGCACCTCGGGCAGCAGGCGCGCCACTTCCGGGCGCACGCTGCGTTTGCTCATGTCGACGTACTGCGCGCGCAGTTGGCGTGCGAGGGCTTTCGCGATCTGCGTTTCATCGACCCAGCCGTTGTCGATGAACATGCGGCCGAGCTTGCGGCCGCTGGTCTTCTGCGCGGCCAGGGCCTCTTGCAGTTGATCGGACGTGATCAGGCTTTCCTGCACCAGCAGGTCGCCGAGGCGGATGCGTTCCGGGCGGGCCATGGCTCGTGGTCGGTGTCAGTTGATGTTGGGCGGCAGCAGGCTCGCCACCGGTGCGGGCGGCTGCGCCTGCACAACAGGCTTGGTGTCCGGCTCGGGCCAGGGGCCTTCCTTCTGGATCACGGTCGGCTTGATGAGGATCACCACCTCGCGCTTGCGCGTGACCGTGCTCTTCTGGCGGAACAGGCCGCCGAAGATCGGCACGTCGCTCAGCACGGGCACGCCGGTGCGTTCGTCGCGGGTGTCTTGCAGCATCAGGCCGCCGATGGCGACGATCTGGCCGTCGCGCAGACGCACGATGCTGTCGGTCTCGTTGATGGTGCTGGCCGCGAGCGGCAACTGGTACGCACCGAGCGCGCCGAGGTTGATGTTCTTCTGCTTCTCGCGCACCGTGCTGATGGACGGGTGCACGTGCAGCATCACGTTGCCGGAGTCGTCGATCTGCGGTGTCACGTCGAGCGCGATGCCGCTGAAGAAGGGTTGCAGGGTCAGCGTCGGGCTCGTGGTGCTGCCGCTGCCGGTGGAATTGCTGCTCGTGGTGGTGGTCACGCCGGTGACGTACAACTCGTCGCTGCCGACCTTGAGCACCGCCTTCTGGTTGTTCAGCGTGGCGATGCGCGGGCTCGACAGCACCGACACATTGCCCTGCGTCTGCATGAAGTTGATCAGCGATGCGAAGTTCGCCGCCTGGAAGGCCAGGCCGTAGAAGCCGCGGCCGAGTGCGCCTGCTGCAAGGTTGGCGCCGGCGGTAGCGCTGTTGGTGCCGTCGGTCAACGTGCCGGTGGCGCCGATGCTGGCGCCCGGCTGCGCCACGCCGATGCTCAAACGCCCGCTCGCCAGCCCGCCGAAGGCCGACCAGTTGACACCCGACTGTGCGTCCTGGCTCAACTCGACTTCGACGATGCGCGCTTCGAGCATCACTTGCCGTTCGATGCTCAGTTGCACCGCTTTCAGATACGCCTCGACCTGCTGCAATTCGAGCGGCGTGGCGCGCACGACGACCACGCCCGCGGACGGGTTCAGCACCACGCTGCGTTCCTTGGCGTTGCCGACGAGGGCGGTGAGCGAAGCCTGCACCTCGCGCCAGAAGTCGGCGTCCGAGGTGGTGCGCACGGAAGATGAATCGTCCGGGCGGCTGCCGCTGGCCGACGAGCCGCCACCGGAACTACCGGCGCCGCTGCCGCCCGATTGCGTGATCGCGCTGGAGGTGACGTGGATATCGCTCGCACCCTGGCGGCGGCCGGGCAGGTAGTCGACCTTGAACAGCCGCGTCTGCACGCCGTTGGGCTGGATGAAGACGCGGTTGCCGGTGATGCGGAAGTCGTAGCCGAACAGGTCGCGCAGGGATTCCAGCGCTTCGAGCACAGTGGTGTTCTTCAGCGTGATGCTGATGTTGCCGGTGACCTCGGGGCCGACCAGCATGTTGTAGTTGGTGTCCATGCCGAGCTGCATGTAGACCTGCGAAGCCGGTGCGTTGTTGACCGACAGATCGAAGCGGCCGGCCGCGTTGACGACGCCGATGGCCATGGTGCTGAAGGGCTCGGGCCGCACCGCGGATGTGGGTGCGCGCGCAGGTGCCGCCGCGGGTGCCGAATGTGCGCTGGTGGCGCACAACAGCGTGGCCAGCAGTGGGGTCAGCAGCACGGCCCGCGGGCCGGGGCGCATCGTGGTGAGGGTCGGCGTCATGGTTTGTTGTCCTGGATATTTCGGGTGGCCAGCGTGTCGGTGACGGGCGCGGCGCTGCGGCTGGCGGTCTGGGTGATGCCGTTGAGCAGCGAGAGGCGCTGCTCGCCGCGCGGGCCGCGCAGCGTGAGGCCGCGGCGGTCGATCACCGCGACGCTTTGTTCGCCGACGCGGTCACCCACGCGCACGAGGCGGCCGTCCAGCAAGGCGCTGGCAGCGCCGCTGCTCGAGGTCTGCACCGATTGCAGGCGAGGGGTGGCGGCCACGGGTGCGGAGGCGGCCGGCGCCGCACTGCGCGCGGCTTTCGCCGGGCTGGCTTCGGCCGACTCGCCGAGCAGGGCGGCCATCGGGCGGGTCGGGTCGAGCACGGGCTCGGCGTGGGTTTGGGTGGCGAACAGCAGGGCTGTGCAGACCATCCTGAAGCGCCAGAAAGGGTAGGTCATGAACTTCATATTTCCAGCCACCCGCGGTCCATGCTCAAGGTGTAGAGGCGCAGCGTGAGCAGCGCCTTCGGGTATTGCGCGACCTTCATCTGCACGCCGCCCCAGAGCACACGCTGCGGCATCGCTTCGAGGGCGCTCAGGTAGGCCAGCAGGTCGGCGTAGCTGCCTTCCACGGTCAGCTCGACGCCATGGCGGTAGAGCACCGGGCCGGCTTCGCCGGAGCTTGATGCCGCGGGCGCCGAAGCCGCCACACCGGGTGCAGTGGCCAGGCTCGAACCGGCCGCGGCCAGCTCGGTGCGCGGCAGCGATTGCATGTTGCGCAGGCGCAGCCCGCCGGACTGGGCCAGCATGTGGTCGAGCACCGGCAGCATGTCGGCCGCCTTGACGAGCGAGGTGCCGAAGCGGCGCAACTCGGTGTCGCCCTGTTTGACCTTGTCGCGCCACACGGCCACGTCGCGTTGAAGCTGTTGTTCGAGCGCGCGCGATTCGGTGCCACGTTGGGCGATCGCGTCGTTCAGGCTTTGCAGCGTGGTCGCCGCGGCGGCCTCGCGGCGGCCGGCGGCTTGCCAGGCTTCGAAGGCGGGCGAGAGCCAGAAGTGATCGACCGCCATCGCGGCCACGGCGACCGCGGCACCGATGAGCAGGATGCGTTCGCGCCGTGCGCGTGCATCGAAGCTGCGGCGCAGGCGGGTCAACGCAGCGAAGGCGTTTTCGAGCCGGGCCGTGATGACGCTCATCGAGCCGGCTCCGCGGGGACAGGCAAACCACGCAAAGCGAACTCGGTGTAGCCACCGGTCGCCGTGGCGGATGCATCGATCGACTTCAAGCTCAGTTGCGAAAACTCGCGGCCCTTGAACAGCGGCTCGGCGTTCAGGCGGCGCAGGTACTCGGGCAGCATGCGCGGGTCGGCCATGCGGCCTTGCAGTTCGAGCGCCACACCATCGGCCGCGATCGCGAAGCCGGTGATCCACAAGGCGGGTTGCGACTGGCGCGCCAACGCGGTGAAGTACTCGGCGTAACCCTGGGCGCGGCCGGCCGCGCCGGAGGCGATGGCGCCGCGCATCTGCCGCTGGCTGGTCTCGGCCCGGCGCAGCTGCTGCAACTCGGTGGCCGCGGGTGAGAGCGGCGGCGTGGCGGCCACTTCGGCGGCTCGCTGTTGAAGGCTTTGTGTGTCGCGCTCCAGCGCATCTGCATGGCTGGCGCGTTCCTGCGCCTGCAACTGCAGGGCGTAGGCGCCGGCGGCCACCAGCACCACCGCGCCGACGACCGCGAGCGCGCCATGCGAGCTGCTGAAAGGCTCGCTGCGCCGCACGAGCCCGGCGTGCATCAGGTTGATGTGTTGTGTCATGGTCGTCGGCCCTCTCGCAGGTTCATGGGCTGCTGCGCAGCGCAGCGCCGATGGCCGGCAGGTAGGCGGCCTGCGCGGTCGCGTCGGCCAGCTCGGGCACGGCCGAGAGGTCGATCAACGCAGCGAGGTCGAGCGCCGCGACCGGCACGTAGACCAGATCGCTCACGTAGCGGATGAACTCGGCCAGCGGCGCGCCCGGCGCCACCAGCACCCGCGCGAGGCTCGCTTGGCTGAACTGGCGTTCGACGTTGTCGAGCGTGCGCTGCAACTCCAGGCTGGCACGTTCGTAATGTTGCTGGCGCGCCGATTCGTCGGCATCGGTGAGCTGGGCGAGCGAGACATCGATGTGCCGCGCCAGCAGCAACTCGCCCTGCCAGGTGATCACGAGGGTGCTGTGGTCGCTGCCGACATGCAGCAGCGCCTGGCCGCGGCCCGGCTCTTCGGCCAGGGCGGCGATGTTGCGCAGCGCGGTTTCGGGCACGTCGATGGCCTGCCAGGGCAGGCCGGCGTCGGTGCCGGCTTCGGCCAGGGGGCCGAGCGCGCTGTGCGGTGCGGCCACCGCGATCAGGGCCGGCGCGCGGCGCTGGGCCGGGCTGCCGGGCACTTCGAGCAATTCGATGCCGGCGCCGTCGACTTCGAAATCGACCATGTCCTTGAGTTTCCAGCGCAGTGCGTCGCGCCATTCCTCGCGTGGCACTTCGGGCGCTTCCATCGACAGCAGCTGGTACTGGGTGCGCTGCAATACCGCGACGGTGCGCTGGCGTTGCAGCGAGCGCGAACGGCGCAGGGTACGCAGGGCCTGGGCGGGGTCGGTCCAGGCCGCTTCACACACCCAGCGCAGGGCCGGGCGCTGGCCTTCGGCGCACACGACATGGGCCACGTGCACGCGGTCGCCCAGCGGGGCCAAACCGACCCAGCCGGGAGAGAAGACTTTTTTGCGCAGACTCAGCACGACACGCCTCGAGTGGATGTTTGAGGCAATGGTGTCGTGACGAGGCCCGCGGCAATGGCCGGAACAGAGCGGGGTTTTGCCGCCACATCGCGCTCAAGCTGGGCCGAAGCCGGCCGCCGGCGCTGTGCACAATTCCCCTCCCGCCGGCCGGGCGATGAAAGGCGGGCACGATCTACGCGACCAAGCAGCATCGCTATACCGACCCCATCGAATGCCATGACCCGACGCCACTGGATGAACCTGTTCGCCGCCTTCGGCTTCGCCAGCCGCGCAGCCGGCCCCGCGCAGGCGGCCGACACTGCCGCGATGCCTGGCACACCCTCCATCGAACCGCTGAAGTTGGACGACGCGCAGTGGCAGCAGCGCCTCACTTCGGCGCAGTACCGCGTGCTGCGCCATGAAGGCACCGAGCGTGCCGGCACCAGCCCGCTGAACGACGAAAAGCGCAAGGGCACGTACCACTGCGCCGGCTGCGACCTGGCGCTGTTCACATCAGCGATGAAGTTCGACAGCGGCACCGGCTGGCCGAGCTTCTTCACCACCCTGCCCGGCGTGTTCGGCACCACCACCGATCACCTGCTGTTCATGCCGCGCACCGAGTACCACTGCGCGCGCTGCGGTGGCCACCACGGCCATGTGTTCAACGACGGCCCGGCGCCGACCGGCAAGCGCTATTGCAACAACGGCGTGGCACTCAACTTCAAGGCATCGACATGAACTTCCATCTGCGATTCGTTCCCTTCATGGCCGCTGCCCTGCTTCAACTGGCCAGCGTCTCTGTGCACGCGCAGGCCACCGAGAAGGCCATCTTCGCGGGCGGTTGCTTCTGGTGTGTCGAGTCCGATTTCGACAAGGTGTCGGGGGTGATTTCCACCACCTCCGGCTACACCGGCGGCAGCGTGGCGAACCCGAGCTACGAGCAGGTCTCGGCCAAACACACCGGCCACGCCGAAGCGGTGGAAGTGGTGTTCGACCCGGCGCGCGTGAGCTATGAACAGCTGGTGGAACACTACTGGCGCACCATCGACCCGACGGTCAAGGACCGGCAGTTCTGCGATGTCGGCAACCCGTACCGCACGGCGATCTTCCCGATCGGTGCGGCGCAGATGAAGGTGGCCTTGGCTTCGAAAGCGGCGCTCGAAAAATCGAAGCCCTTCAAGGAGCCTATCGTCACCGAGATCACGCCGGCGAGCGCCTTCTACCCGGCCGAGACCTATCACCAGGACTACTACAAGAAGAACCCGGTGCGCTACCAGTACTACCGGCTGAGCTGCGGGCGGGATGCGCGGGTGAAGGAGTTGTGGGGCGAGGCGGCGCATTGAGCGTGGAGCGCCCCGACGAGGGCTCCATGCACTGACTGAGCAGCGCTGCCGAGGCCGCCGGGTAACCGGCTGCGTTCGTGTCACCCGGACCGGGCTTCGCCCGGCCCTCCCTTACTTCACTTCGCCGGTCATCCGGCGGCCTCGGCAGCAGGCACCTTCGCCTCGCGCGGAGATTGGAGCCGGCAAGGGCATTGGTGCAGCGGTCGCGCGCCTACGGCTCGGCGCGAGGCAGCTTGACCGTGACGCACTGGATGGGCGAGAGGCCACCGGCCACGGGCGCCGTCTGGCACGCCATGGCCCGGCCGGAGGAGGGTTCGTAGAACCAGGCCGTCGACGACGTGCCGTTGGAGGCCACGCCCATCGGTGCGAAGTTCGGGGTCATCTGCACCTGCACTTGCGAGCGTGCTTGCGGCAGCAGGGCCGCACCGAGAACCAGGGCCACGAGCGTGGCGCCCGTTGCGGTGCGCAGGGTAAGTGAAGTCATGATCGTCTCCCATCAGGGCAGGACGCTTCTTGCTTCGGCGCTGCGCCGCGGCGCGTCCTGCGGATGCCGCGACGAAACTTCAGGGACGTTTCAACGATACGCTCAAGCTGGCGCCAACCGCGCGCGGTGCCGCGCTACTTGGGCCAGCACTTGCCCTGGCGCGGTGCCGCCGAGCACGTTGCGCGCTTCGAGCGAGCCGCGCAGGGTGAGCACCTCGTACACATCCTTGCCGATCGAGGCGTGGAAACTTTGCAGCGCGTCGAGCGACAACTCGCTGAGGTCCAGGCCTTGCGCCAGCGCGGCCTTTACCGCGTGCGCCACCACTTCGTGCGCGTCGCGGAAGGGCAGGCCCTTCTTCACCAGGTGATAGGTCTCGGCCGGGTAGAAGGCGCTCGC
>JANYJL010000170.1 GCA_025361845.1 Rhizobacter sp. | reverse complement strand
CCAACGTCGACGACCTGCGCAAAAGCCTGCTCGGCTTCATCAAGGAGAACACGCCGACCGTCGGCGGCTCCGACGAGGTCGACACCCAGCCGACGCTCGGGTTCCAGCGTGTCATCCAGCGCGCGATCATGCATGTGCAGTCCACCGGTAGCGGCAAGAAGGAAGTGACCGGCGCGAACGTGCTGGTCGCGATCTTCGGCGAGAAGGATTCGCACGCGGTGTACTACCTCCACCAGCAGGGCGTGACGCGCCTCGATGTCGTGAACTTCATCGCCCACGGCATCAAGAAGAGCGACCCGCCGGAGCAGCCCAAGTCGAACGAGGGCAATGCCGGTGGCGAAAGCGAGAAAGAGGAAAGCGGCGACGGCAAGGGTTCGCCGCTGGACCAGTTCACGCAGAACCTGAACCAGCTCGCGCGCGACGGCAAGATCGACCCGCTGATCGGCCGCGAGCATGAAGTCGAGCGGGTTATCCAGATCCTCTGCCGTCGGCGCAAGAACAACCCGCTGCTGGTCGGCGAGGCCGGTGTCGGCAAGACGGCCATCGCCGAAGGCCTGGCCTGGCGCATCACGCAGAACGATGTGCCCGAGGTGCTGGCCGGCTCGGTGGTGTATTCGCTCGACATGGGCGCGCTGCTGGCCGGTACCAAGTACCGCGGCGATTTCGAGCAACGCCTGAAGGGCGTGCTCAAGCAGCTGAAGGACCAGCCGAATGCGATCCTGTTCATCGACGAGATCCACACGCTGATCGGTGCGGGCGCCGCTTCGGGTGGCACGCTGGACGCGAGCAACCTGCTCAAGCCCGCGCTCAGTTCGGGCGCGATGAAGTGCATCGGCGCGACCACCTTCTCAGAGTACCGCGGCATCTTCGAGAAAGATGCGGCTTTATCGCGGCGCTTCCAGAAGATCGATGTGGTCGAGCCTTCGGTCGAGCAGACCATCGAGATCCTGAAGGGGCTGAAGTCGCGCTTCGAAGAGCACCACAGCGTGAAGTACGCGCTGGGCGCCTTGCAGGCGGCGGCCGAGCTGTCGGCCAAGTTCATCAACGACCGGCACCTGCCCGACAAGGCGATCGACGTGATCGATGAAGCCGGTGCGGCCCAGCGCATCCTGCCCAAGAGCAAGCAGAAGAAGACCATCACGCGGGCCGAAGTCGAAGACATCGTGGCCAAGATCGCGCGCATCCCGCCCGCGAGCGTGTCGAACGATGACCGCTCCAAGCTGAAGACGCTCGATCGAGATCTGAACAGCGTGGTGTTCGGCCAGGAGCCGGCAGTGGAAGCGATTGCCGCTGCCATCAAGATGGCTCGCTCCGGCCTGGGCCGTCCCGACAAGCCGATCGGCTCCTTCCTGTTCAGCGGCCCCACGGGTGTGGGCAAGACCGAGGTGGCCAAGCAACTCGCCTACATCCTGGGCATCGAGTTGATCCGCTTCGACATGAGCGAGTACATGGAGCGCCACGCCGTCAGCCGCCTGATCGGCGCGCCGCCGGGTTATGTCGGTTTCGACCAGGGCGGTTTGTTGACCGAAGCGATCAGCAAGAAGCCGCACGCGGTGCTGCTGCTCGATGAAATCGAGAAGGCACACCCGGATGTCTTCAACGTGCTGCTCCAGGTCATGGACCATGGCACGCTGACCGACAACAACGGGCGCAAGGCCGACTTCCGCAACGTCATCATCATCATGACGACGAATGCGGGTGCCGAGACGATGAACAAGTCGACGATCGGTTTCACCACGGCGCGCCAGCAAGGCGACGAGATGGCCGACATCAAGCGCCTGTTCACGCCCGAGTTCCGCAACCGGCTCGACGCGACGGTGAGCTTCAAGCCGCTCGATCAGGAGATCATCCTGCGCGTGGTCGACAAGTTCCTGTTGCAGCTCGAAAGCCAGCTCGCCGAGAAGAAGGTCGAAGTCACCTTCACGGACGCCTTGCGTCAGCATCTGGCCAAGACCGGCTTCGACCCGCTGATGGGCGCGCGGCCGATGCAGCGGCTGATCCAGGACACGATCCGTCGCGCCCTCGCCGACGAGTTGCTGTTCGGCCAGTTGGTGGATGGTGGGCGGTTGACGGTCGATGTCGATGCCGAGGGCAAGCCGGTGCTCGACATCCAGCCGAACAAGCGCAGCGACAAGCCGAAGTCGGAGCCGGCCACGGCTTGAGTCGACCGCTTTCGCGATCGTGAAGAAAGGGGCCTGCGGGCCCCTTTCGCTTTACGGCGAGCCGGTGTCCTCGATCGGGTGCTGGTCGAAGAAGCCAGCGAGTAGTTCGTAGAGGTCTGCGTGCTCGCGGCGCAGGTCGGCCGGAGCGACGAAGAAGGCCTCGGTGGCCACCGCAAAAAATTCGTCGATGGCTTCGGCGCCGTAGGGATCGAGCAGGGTGTCGATGCCCGCGTCGATGTGCGCGCAGAAGCGCTCGTACTCGGCCTCGAGCACCTGCAACCAATGTGCGCGCGCGGCGCGGTCGGCCAGGGCGGGCACACCATCGGCAACGCCATCGCGCATGTCCAGCACGTGGGCGAATTCGTGGATGGCGACGTTGTAGCCCCACACGGATGAGTTGCCGGCTTCCACCACGTCCTGCCACGACAGCATCAGCGGGCCGCCCTGCATGGCCTCGCCCGAGAGCGTCTCTTCGTACGCGTGCACGACACCGTCATCGTCCATGTGCTCGCGCTGCGCGACCACGGCGTCGGCATGCACCACGATGCTCTTGAGGCCGGCGTACCAGTGCAGCCCGAGCTTCAGCACGGGCAGGCAGGCCTGCGCGGCGATGGCAACGGCCATCTCATCCGTCACCTGCAGACCATGCGCGCCCGAGAACTCCTTGTCGGCCAGGAACAGCGTGGTGAGCTCGCGCAGGCTCTGCGCATCGGCCGCATCCCGACGGGCGAGAAACGGGAAACGCGCCAGCGTCATCTGCCACAGCCCTTCCGGAATCGCGCGCCGGGTCAGGGTGCGCTGCTGGCGCCAGCGTGCCCAGCCCGCGAACCAGCCGGCGACGCTGTTCAAGGCGTGACGGCGGTGCCGTGATGGCTCGGTGCCACGCGGGACAGGCCGCTGCGGCGCCAGCGCAGTACCTCGGCACGCTCGGCGTGATCGAGATCCCAGTCGCTCAGCACGTGGCGGATGAAGCCTGGTGCCATCGCTTCGCTGCCGGGCCGGTGGGTGTGGCCGTGCACGAGGGTCGGTGTGCCGGCTTCATGCATCCAGCGCACGGCAGTGCCACTGTCGACGTCGTACCAGGGTGTGCCGGCGTTTTCGGTCTTGCGCAGTTCGCTTTCAGCGCGGATGTGGCGCGCCAGCTCCCGCCGTTCGGCGAGTGGACGATTCAGAAAGGTGGTGCGCCACTCGTCGCTGCGCACCTGGCGGCGAAATTGCTGGTAGTCGACATCGTCCAGGCACAAGGCGTCGCCGTGCGACAGCATCAGGCGTTCGCCGAAGGCGATCAGCACGGTCGGGTCGGGCAGGGCCATCACGCCGCAGGCCTTGAGCATCTCGCCGCCGACCAGGAAATCCCGGTTGCCGGCCATGAAGGCGATGGTCTTGGTGGCGGCGGCGTTCGCCAGCACGTCGGCGCAGCGCGCTTCGAAGCCGGCGTGGCGTGAGTCGTCGCCGACCCACACCTCGAACAGATCGCCGAGGATGACCACCGCATCGGCCGGGGTCGACAGCAGGTGGTCGGCCCAGGCGTCGAAACTGCGCGGCGTGTCTTCGGCGAGGTGCAGGTCGCTGATGAAGTCGATGCAGGTCCAGGCCTCAGGCGCGCGCACCTCCCAGAAACTGGGAAGCCCGGTGGGTCGGGCCTCGCGCACGCCGGTCTGCCGTCAGTCGACCAGGGTCGCGGTGATGATGGCCACGTCTTCCAGCGGCACGTCGCCATGGCCGCCGTTGCGGCCGGTTTTCACCTGCTCGATGGCGTCCACCACATCGGTGCCGCCAACGACCTTGCCGAACACGGCATAGCCCCAGCCGCTGGAGGTTTCGGCGCTGAAGTTGAGGAAGTCGTTGTCGGTCGCGTTGATGAAGAACTGCGCGGTGGCCGAGTGCGGCGCCGAGGTGCGCGCCATCGCCAGCGTGTAGTGGTTGTTCTTCAGGCCGTTGTTTGCTTCGTTGGCGATCTGCTCGCCGGTCGGCTTTTGCGTCATGCCGGGGGCGAAGCCGCCACCCTGGATCATGAAGCCCTTGATGACGCGGTGGAACACGGTGCCGTCGTAGTGGCCCTTCTTCACGTAGTCGATGAAGTTGGCGACGCTCAGCGGCGCCTTGACGTCGTCGAGTTCGACGCGGATCAGGCCCTTGGTGGTCAGCAGTTCTACGGTCTTGCTCATGGTGCGGTGGGTCGTTCGTGGGTGGGCAGGGTGAGGGGCGCGATCAGCTGATCGCACCTTCGAAAATGATGCTCCAGTCGCCGCCCTGGCGCAGCCAGTACTGGCGCTTCAGGCGGCCTTGCGGCTCGCGCTTGGCGGCTTCGGTGTAGGTGACGATCATCACCTCGTCTTCATCCTGCCAGGCCAGCACGGACAGGTTGTTGACGGCGACGGTGGCGGAGGCTGCCCGCCCGCGTTCATCACGCTGCGCCTGTGAGGCGCTCGGGCTCGACGCATCGGCCGGTGTGTGCACGGTCTGCGAATAGAACCTCTGTTGCAGGTCATCGGCCTGGGCCAGGCGTGCCTCGCGCCAGGCGTTCAAGCGCAGCATGAACTCGGCCTGATGCTCGGGCGCCTTGGTGGCATCGACCCAGGTCAGCTTCTCGGCAATCACCATGGGCGTTTGTTGCCGGTTCACGAGCTGCTTGATTTCGAGCAGGTCCGGGTTCGCCACCGCCACGCAGCCGTCCGTGGCCAGGGGCGCGCGCGTGAAGGTGGCCGGCTCCACGCCGTGCAGCCAGATGCCGTTGCCGGTGCGGCCGCGCAATTGATCGAGCTGGTTCGGATAGTTCAACGGCAGGGCGCCCGAGCCGAAACGTTCGGCGAGCTTGCGTGTGGTCAGCGCCCCAGTGATGAAGTACACGCCCAGTGGCGTGCGCAGATCGCCTTCGATGCGCTTGGAGGTGCCAAGCTTGCCGACCGAAGCGTAATAGTCGTGCTTGAGCACCGGGCCGGCGGGTGTGTTCTCGAACAGGTACAGCCGCGACTTCGACACGTCGACCGCCATCGCGAAGCGCACCGACGGCGCGAGGAACACGAACTGCGAGGGCACCGAGCCCACAGGCGGGCGGCTGCCCGCGGCGGTGATGCGCGCGCGCGCCTCGGCGGTCAGATCATCGAGGCGCTCGACGGGTGCATCACGCAGAGTCGGTGGGTAGGTGGCGAAGCCCGGCGTGCCGAGTGACAGGCTGCTGAGGAGGTCGGCGTAGACCAGTTGCGCGAGGCCGAAGGTGGGAACGTCGGTCGCGAGGCGTTGCGCCGCGTCCAGCGCCTGGTGGCCGTGGCCCTGGGCCATCAGCGTGTAGATGCCCATCAAGCGCGCTTCGGGCGTGCCGGGCTGAAGGTCGCTGGCAGCAATCAGGTCGCTGGCGCGCGCCAAGGGGCGCTCCAGTGCCGCCGCCGCCTCGACGGACAGTTTCATCGTCACACGCTCGGCCGGCGCCGCGGGCATCGGTGCCGCCACCGGTGTGGCCGCCTCGGCGCCGCCCTTGGAGACGCCCCAGCCCGAGCCGAACACGAACGCCAGCAGCAATGCAATGCCACTGCCTGCGGCCACCGCACGGCCCGGCGCGCGCTTCATCGCAGCGAACCAGCGCCAGCGGTCGTTGGTGGCGAGCCAAGGCGGCTCGCGAGTCTCGATCGCTTCACTCATGAGCCAGTGGACTCCTTGCGGATCAGCCACTTGCCGTTGTGGTGTTCGAGCTCCAGCACCTTCTGGCTCGACACCCGAAGCAGATCGGCCACGTAGGCCTGCCGGAAGCTGACCCTGGCGACGTCTTTCGTGATGTCGACCTTGATCGCGGACACCTCGACGCTGATGCGCCGTTTGCTCACAATGCGCTCACGCCGGTTCGTTTGCCAGGCGGAGGCACTCGAGTCGCTGCCCTTGTAGCCGTTCACGTAGGCGCCGATGTAGGCATTCATGTCCTTGCGGCTCCAGGCACTGGCCCAGTCGCGCACGGCAGCGGTGACGGCGGCACGCGCCTCGTCGTTCGGGTGCGTGGCGCTGGCCGACGAAGCTGCCGCGGCGGGCGGCGGCACGGCAACAACGGCACTCGCTGCCGGCGCGGGGGCCGGGCTCGGTGTGGATGCCGCGGCCGATGCGGGTGCAGGTGCTGGCGTTGCCACCGGCTTGCTGGCCGCTGGAGCGGCCGGCGTCAACGCTGCCACCGTGGCCACGGGTGGCGCCGGCATGTCGTAGATGTCGCGGATCAGTGCCAGCTTCGGCGCCGCCTCGGGGTCTTCAATTTGCAGCGCCTTGGCATAAGCGCGACCGGCCATGCGGGTGTACACGTCCCCCAGGTTCTGGAACGCGGTGCCGTAGTTCGGGCGGCTGCGGATGGCGGATTCGAGCGCGGCGCGGGCCTTGTCGAGCTGGCCCTGTTCGACATACAGCACGGCGAGGTTGTTGAACGGCTCCGGCATGGCGGGGAAGTCCTGCCCGAGCCGCTGGAACACCGTGATGGCCTCTGCGCCACGCTTCTGGTCGACCAAGATCACGCCCTTCTGAAAGCGCCACTGGGCATCGCCGGGGCGCTGCGCGATCAGCGCGTCGAGCGTGCGCAGCGCTTCAGCGGCACGCCCGGCTTTCACCATGCCCTGGATTTCAGCCATCGGGTCGGAAGGTGCAGCGACAGCCCACCCGGACGCGAGCATCAGGAGCAAGGCGCCACGGGCCAACATGCGGTGCGAGTGCGCCGAAGTCATTCCAGAATCGTGGCCTTGTTGATGACGACCGGCTGAAGCGGCACGTTTTCATACGGCCCCTTGTTGCCCGTGGGCACGCCGCGGATCTTGTCGACCACGTCCATGCCGGTGACGACTTTGCCGAACACCGCGTAGCCATTGCCGTCACGCGACTGCGCCGCGTTCAGAAAGCCGTTGTCCTTCACGTTGATGAAGAACTGCGCGCTCGCCGAGTTCGGGTCATTGGTGCGTGCCATGGCGACCGTGCCGCGATCGTTGTTCAGGCCGTTGCGACTTTCGAGCAGAATCGGTGCGCGCTTGGGCTTCTCGCTCAGGTCCGCCGTCATGCCGCCGCCCTGGATCATGAAATTCTCGATGACCCGATGGAACACCGTGCCGTTGTAGTGCCCGGCCTTCACGTACTGGACGAAGTTCTCGACCGTCTTCGGGGCCTTGGCAGCATCGAGTTCAAGCACGATGTCGCCCTGCGTCGTCGCCAGTTTGACCTTCTGCGCCTGCACCGCGGCCCCGCTGCCCAACAGCAGCGCCGTCAACACCCATGCATTCCAGCGCCGGGAATAACCTTGCATTCGATACCTCCGTGAATTCGATGGTCGGGGTAAGCCCATCGGGCCGAGCGCCAGGTGGCGCGAAGCGACCCGGGCGAAGCGTCTCAAGCGGTGCCGATGGCACGCATCGGCAGGCCCGCTATACTGACCCGATTGTAGTGCAGGCCTGCATTTTTCGAGGTCTGCGCACGCTGCCCGGCCCCGCTGCGCAGCCTTCGCCCCCAGCCCCTGTCTCACCCGATTGAAACGCCCCTGCGTCATGCACGCCGTGGGCTGGAAACGCCCGCCGGTTCATGTCGCTACGCCTACACAACACCCTGTCCAGGGCAGACGAAACCTTCACGCCGATCGAGCCGGGCCACGTGCGCATGTACGTGTGCGGTATCACTGTTTACGACTTGTGCCACGTCGGCCACGCGCGCTTCCTGCTCGTCTTCGACATGGTGTTCCGCTGGCTGCGCACACTCGGCTACCGCGTGACCTATGTGCGCAACATCACCGACATCGACGACAAGATCATCAAACGCGCGCTCGAGCGCGGCATCTCGATCCGCCAGCTGACCGACGAGATGACGGCGGCGATGCACGCCGACTTCGCGCAACTCGGTGTCGAGCCGCCGACCCATGAGCCGCGCGCCACCGCGCATGTGCCACAGATGCTGGCGATGATCGGCACGCTCGAAGACAAGGGCCTGGCCTACCGCTCGACGAATGGCGATGTGAACTACGCGGTGCGCAAGTTCCCGAGCTACGGCCAGTTGTCCGGCAAGTCGATCGACCAGTTGCGTTCCGGCGAACGGGTGGCCGTGCTCGACGGCAAGGAAGACCCGCTCGACTTCGTGCTCTGGAAGGCCGCGAAAGACAGCGAGCCCGCCGACGCGAAGTGGGACAGCGCCTACGGCCCCGGCCGCCCCGGCTGGCACATCGAGTGCTCGGCCATGAGTTGCGCCTTGCTCGGCGAGCACTTCGACATCCACGGCGGCGGGCTGGATCTGACCTTCCCGCACCACGAAAACGAACGTGCGCAAAGCGAAGGTGCGAACGGCAACACCTTCGTCAACTACTGGTTGCACAACGGCTTCCTGAATGTCGACAACGAGAAGATGTCCAAGTCGCTGGGCAACTTCTTCACCATCCGCGACGTGCTCAAGCGCTACGACGGCGAGACGGTGCGCTATTTCATGCTGCGCACCCACTACCGCAGCCCGTTCAACTTCAGCGACGCCAACCTCGACGACGCGCGTAACGCCTTGCGGCGCCTGTACACCGCGCTCGACAGCGTGGCGCCTTCGTCGATTCCGCTCGACTGGGAACAGCCGCAAGCCGCCGCCTTCCAGGCCGCGATGAACGACGACTTCAACACCCCGATCGCGGTGTCGGTCTTGTTTGATCTGGCGGGCGAAGTGAACCGCAGCCGCTCGCCAGATGCCGCCGCGTTGCTCAAAAATCTCGCGGCTACGCTGGGCCTGTTGCAGCAGGTGCCGCGCAGTTATCTGCAAGGCGGCAGCGGCCTGGACGACACGCGCATTGCCGAGCGCATCGAGGCCCGCAACGCCGCCAAGAAGGCGCGTGATTTCGCACTCGCCGACAGCATTCGCCAGGAACTGGCGGCGCAGGGCGTGGTGCTGCAAGACTCAGCCCAGGGCACCACCTGGATGAAGGCCTGACCGTGGCGCGTTCTTCGAAACAGGAAGCCGGCCCCGACTATTGGGACGACGCCTGCAAGCACCTTTCCAAGCGCGACCGTGTGATGCGCAAGCTGATCCCGCGCTTCGGCGAAGGGCGCCTGCACAGCCGCGGCGATGCGTTCACGACGCTCGCGCGTTCGATCGTCGGGCAGCAGATTTCAGTCAAGGCCGCGCAGTCGGTGTGGGAGCGATTCGTCGCGCTCACGCCGCCTTCGCCGCAACTCGTGCCGGCCTTCGTGCTCGCACTCGACACGCCGACGATGCGCAGTGCCGGCCTGTCGGCCCGCAAGGTCGAGTACCTCAGCGATCTGGCCCAGCACTTTGAGGCGGGCACGGTGCACGTGCGCCAGTGGCAGCAGATGGACGACGAAGCCATCATCGATGAACTGGTCGCGATCCGCGGCATCGGCCGCTGGACCGCCGAGATGTTTCTCATCTTTCACCTGATGCGCCCAAACGTGATGCCGCTGGACGACCTCGGCCTCATCAAGGGCATCAGCCTGAACTACTTCAGCGGCGAGCCTGTCTCGCGTGCTGAGGCCCGCGAGGTGGGCGACGCCTGGGCGCCGTACCGTTCGGTCGCCACCTGGTACATCTGGCGCAGCCTGGACCCGCTGCCCGTAGACTACTGACCGGGCTGGGGAGCTTCCTCGTCATGGAGGACACATTCGAATGAGCAAAAAGCATTTCCTGGATTTCGAGCAGCCGGTCGCCGACCTCGAAACGAAGATCGAAGAGCTGCGCTACGTGCAAAGCGAATCGGCGGTCGACATCTCGGAAGAGATCGACCGCCTCAGCAAGAAGAGCCTGCTGCTCACGAAGGACATCTACTCCAGCCTCACGCCCTGGCAGGTGACGCAGATCGCGCGCCACCCGCAGCGGCCTTACACGCTGGACTACGTGAACGAAGTCTTCACCGATTTCCAGGAACTGCATGGCGATCGGCACTTCGCGGACGACCAATCGATCGTTGGCGGCCTCGCACGCTTCAACGGCCAGGCCTGCATGGTGCTCGGCCACCAGAAGGGCCGCGACACCAAGGAACGTGGCCTGCGCAACTTCGGCATGTCGCGTCCCGAGGGCTACCGCAAGGCGCTGCGCCTGATGAAGCTGGCCGAGAAGTTCGGCCTGCCGGTCTTCACCTTCGTCGACACTCCGGGCGCCTACCCCGGCATCGGTGCCGAAGAGCGCGGCCAATCCGAAGCCATCGGCCGCAACATCTTCGAGATGGCACAACTCGAAGTGCCGATCATCTGCACCATCATCGGTGAGGGCGGCTCGGGTGGTGCGCTCGCCATCAGCGTCGGCGATCAGCTGCTGATGCTCCAGTATTCGATCTACTCGGTGATCTCTCCCGAAGGTTGCGCATCCATCCTGTGGAAGACCTCGGAGCGAGCCTCCGATGCGGCCGAGCAGCTCGGCATCACCGCGCATCGGCTGAAGGCCCTGGGCCTCGTCGACAAGATCATCAGCGAGCCGGTGGGTGGCGCGCACCGCGACACCAAGCAGATGGCGGCCTTCCTGAAGCGCGCACTCAACGATGCGCTGCGCCAGGTGAGCGACCTCAAGCCGAAGGAACTGCTGCAACGCCGCTACGAGCGCCTGCAGTCCTACGGCCGCTACACCGACACCAAGGAACGCTGAAGCCCGCCGTGCAGCGGCCCTGCGTCGCGGTGGCCTACAGCGGTGGCCGCGATTCCACCGCGCTGCTGCGGGCCACGCTGGCAGCCGCGAAGGATTCCGGCGCCGAGGTGCTGGCCCTGCATGTGCACCACGGCTTGAGCGCGAATGCGGATGCGTGGCTCGCGGCCTGCGAAGCGCAATGTGTGCGTTGGGCGCGTGCCGGCTGGCCTTTGAAGTTCGAAGCGCGGCGGCTCGCGGGTGCGCCCGCACGCGGCGACAGCACCGAAGCCTGGGCGCGCAAGGGCCGCTACCGCGCCTTGCGCGAGATGGCCGCGGCGCGCGGCGTCTCGCTGATCCTGCTGGCGCATCACCGCCGCGATCAGGCCGAGACCCTGCTGCTGCAAGCCCTGCGCGGCGCCGGCGTGGCGGGGCTGGCGGGCATGCCGATGCGCATCGAACGTGACGGCATCACCTGGCTGCGACCCTGGCTCGACACACCGCGCGAACACATCGACGCCTACGTGCGGCGACTGCGCCTGCGCCACATCGACGACGACAGCAATGCCGACCCGCGCTACGCGCGCAACCGACTGCGCTTGCAGGTGTGGCCGGCCTTGACCGATGCCTTCCCCGGCGCCGAGGCCAGCCTCGCAGATGCAGCGAACTGGGCGCAACAAGCGTTGGCCTGCACGGCGGAATTCGCGGCCCTGGACCTGGCTGCGATTGCCGGCCCGAACGGGCTCGACATCGCGGCCTGGCGCGCGCTGTCGCCGGCACGCCAAGGCAATGCCTTGCGCGCGTGGCTCAAGGCGCAGTGCGGCGCGCCCGCCAGCGCGAGCCTGGTGCAACGCCTGATCGCCGAAGTCGCCTTGCGGCAAAGCGCCCGCTGGCCGGTGACCGGCGGCGAGCTTCGCAGCTACCGTGGCCGCTTGCGCTTCGATGCGGCGGCAAGGCCGCGGGCAGCCACCTCATCGCTCGAGCCCGAAACCACGCTCAGCGTGTTGCGCGCCGGGCGCCATGCCTTGCCCGGTTGGGGCGGCGTGCTGAACGTGCAGCGGGTGAAGGAGGGCGGTGTGCCGCTGGCCTGGCTGGCCCACCTGAGCCTGCAGGCGCGTGTCGGCGCGGAGCGTTTTCAGGCCGGCCTCGGCCGCCCGCCGCGCAGCCTGAAGAAGCAGTACCAGGCGGCCGGCGTGCCGGCCTGGCAGCGCGAAGGGCCGCTCGTCTGCGCCGGCGGGCAACTCGTGTTCGTGCCGGGCCTGGGCCTGGACGCCCGTGTCATCGGCCTGCCGGGCCAGCCGCAGGTGACGATGGACTGGCTGCCCCTGCCGAGCCGCTGAACGCCCCGGCTAGAATTCCGGGTTTCCCGCGAATCTCCCGGCAATCTCCATGGCACTCATCGTTCACAAATACGGCGGCACCTCGATGGGCTCGACCGAGCGCATCCGCTTGGTGGCCAAGCGCGTCGCCAAATGGTCTCGCGCCGGCCACCAGATGGTCGTCGTTCCTTCGGCCATGAGCGGCGAAACGAATCGCCTGCTCGGCCTGGCCAAGGAACTGTCACCGACCCAGACCACGCCAGAATTGCAGCGCGAACTCGACATGATCGCCTCCACCGGCGAGCAGGTGTCGGTCGGCCTGCTGGCGATTGCGCTGCAAGCCGAAGGCCTGCAAGCCGTGAGCTATGCCGGCTGGCAGGTGCCCATCACGACCGACGCGTCCTACGGCAAGGCGCGCATCCAGGCCATCGACGATGTGCGCGTGCGCGCTGATCTGGCGGCTGGCAAGGTCGTCATCATCGCGGGCTTCCAGGGGGTGGACGATCAAGGCCACATCACCACGCTCGGCCGCGGCGGCTCCGACACCTCGGCCGTCGCCGTGGCCGCTGCGCTGAAGGCCGCCGAATGCCTGATCTACACCGACGTGGACGGCGTCTACACCACCGACCCGCGGATCGTGCCCGAGGCGCGCCGCCTGCACACCATCAGCTTCGAAGAGATGCTGGAGCTGGCGAGCCTGGGTGCGAAGGTCTTGCAGATCCGCTCGGTCGAATTCGCCGGCAAGTACCGCGTGCCGCTGCGCGTGCTGTCGAGCTTCACGCCGTGGGACA
>JANYJL010000166.1 GCA_025361845.1 Rhizobacter sp. | reverse complement strand
TGCACCGCCTGCCCGAGCTGCTGAACAAGCGTGAACGCGAGCAACGCGCGCAGGTCGATATCAGCTTTCCCGAGATCGAGAAGTTCGACCACCTGCCTCCCGCACGCGTGGACGGCTCGAGCGCCTTCGTGTCGATCATGGAAGGCTGCTCGAAATATTGCAGCTACTGCGTGGTGCCCTACACACGTGGTGAAGAGGTGTCACGGCCGTTCGACGATGTGCTGGTCGAGGTGTCCGGCCTGGCCGCGCAGGGCGTGAAGGAAGTGACCTTGCTGGGCCAGAACGTCAACGCTTATCGTGGAAAGATGGGCGGCACCGCGGAGATCGCCGACTTCGCCCTGCTGCTCGAATACGTCGCCGCGATCCCCGGCATCGAGCGCCTGCGCTACACCACCAGCCACCCGAGCGAGTTCACGCAGCGGCTGATCGATGTCTACGCCAAGCTGCCGCAACTGGTGAGCCACCTGCATTTGCCGGTGCAGCACGGCAGCGACCGCATCCTGATGGCGATGAAACGCGGCTACACCGCGATGGAATACAAGAGCACGATCCGCAAGCTGCGCGAGGTGCGGCCCGACATTCGCCTGTCCAGCGACTTCATCGTCGGCTTCCCCGGCGAGACCGAAGACGACTTCGGCAAGATGATGAAACTCATCGACGACATCGGCTTCGACAACAGCTTCAGCTTCGTCTACAGCGCACGCCCCGGCACACCGGCCGCGGCCTTGCACGACGACACGCCCCAGGCGGTGAAGTTGAAGCGTTTGCAGCAACTGCAGGCGGCGATCGAGGCGAACATGTCGCGCATCAGCGAATCCCTGGTCGGCACGGTGCAGCGCATCCTGGTCGAAGGGCCTTCGCGCAAATCGACCGCCGAAGCACCCGAACTCACGGGCCGCACCGAGTGCAACCGCAGCGTCAACTTCAAGGGTCCGGCGCGCTTGGTCGGGCAGATGATCGACGTGAACGTCACCGCGGTCTGGTCGCACTCGCTGCGCGGCGAGGCGCTGACGCGCGAGCTGGCACCGGCCCTGTGATTCCAGGCTACCGGGCGCGAGCGCCGAAGCCGACCCACCACAGGCTGAGCGCGCTGGCGCACACCAGGGCGCCATAACTCGCCATGCGGCCGTCGCGCCCGAACACCACCAAGGCGACCACCCAGGTCAGCGCCGACAAACCGGTCGTCCAGGCCGCCAGGCGCCGCCAGGGCACCCCTTTGAGTTCACGGCGCCAGACCAGCTTGGCCAGCAGCGGCACCAGAAGGCCAACGCCCAGGGCGGGCGCGAAGAAGTTGAGCAAATGCCAGAATGCGTCGAGCGGGCCCACGGGGATCGTCCTCAAGTTGTCACACGGGGCCGGGCAGCGCCGGGCGCTGGCTTGACCGGCGTCAGGGTTGCCCTTCGGACCACAACGCACACTGCAATTTTATAATCGGGTCATGAGCGTCTTCGCACTGGGTTTGAACCACACCACCGCGCCGGTCGATCTGCGCGGCAGGTTTGCGTTCACGCCCGAGCAACTCGCGCCCACATTGCACGGCCTGCGCTCGCGGCTGGAACGCGCCAGCGAGGTCGCGATCGTCTCGACCTGCAATCGCACCGAGGTCTATGTCGGTGCCGATTCGGCGCTCGTCTCGCCGGCGATCGACTGGCTCGCGTCGGTCGGCGGTGTCAGCAGCCACACCTTGCGCGACCATTCTTATGTGCTCGAAGGCGGCCAGGCGGCGCGGCACGCTTTCCGCGTCGCCAGCGGGCTCGATTCGATGGTGCTGGGCGAGCCGCAGATCCTCGGTCAGTTGAAGCAGGCGGTGCACGAAGCGCAGACCGCCGGCACCCTGGGCACCACGCTGCACCAGATGTTCCAGCGCTCGTTCGCGGTCGCAAAAGAGGTGCGCACCTCCACCGAGATCGGCGCGCACTCCATCAGCATGGCCGCAGCGGCGGTGCGGCTGGCCTCGCAACTGTTCGAAGACATCGGCGAAACGAAGATCCTGTTCGTCGGCGCCGGCGAAATGATCGAACTGGTCGCCACGCATTTCGCGGCACGCAGCCCGCGTTCGATGACGGTCGCCAACCGCACGCTGGAGCGCGGCGAAAAGCTCGCCGGGCGCTTCGGCGCCGAGGCCTTGCGCCTGGCCGATTTGCCGACGCGCCTGGGCGAGTTCGACATCGTCATCTCGTGCACCGCGAGCACGCTGCCGATCATCGGCCTCGGCGCGGTCGAACGCGCCCTGAAGGCGCGCAAGCGGCGGCCGATGTTCATGGTCGATCTGGCGGTGCCACGCGACATCGAGCCCGAAGTGGCGCAACTCTCCGACGTGTACCTCTACACCGTCGACGACCTGTCAGCGCTGGTACAGACGGCCGGTGAGAAGCGCCAGGCCGCGGTCGCGCAGGCCGAAGCCATCATCGAGACCGGCGTGCAGAGCTTCGTGCACTGGCTCGACCAGCGCGGCACGGTTCCGCTGATCCAGGCCCTGCAAACCCAGGCAGATGATTGGCGCGCGACCGAAATCGCGCGTGCCCGCAAGCTGCTGGCGAAGGGCGAAGACATCGAGGCGGTGCTGGAGGCGCTCTCGCGTGGCCTCACGCAGAAGATGCTGCACGGCGCCCTCGCCGAGCTGCATGCCGCCGATGGCGAGCACCGGGTGCAGCTGGCGCAGACCGTGTCGCGCCTGTTTCTGCGCCAGAGCTCTCGCAACCCGGCCGACGAATCGCCCGAGTCGCACTAGCGACGTTCGAGCGCCCCGCCAGACGGGGCTCCGCAGGCACTTCGGTGCCACGCTACGTTCGCTTCGTTTTGCCTTGACCCGATCCGCATGAAAGACAGCACCCGCCAGCAATTCGTTCGCCTCGCACTGCGCCTGAACGAGCTGGACGCGACGCTGGCCGACCCGTCCATCACCAGCGACATGAAGCGCTACCGCGAGCTGGGCCGCGAACACGCGGAGGTGGCGAGCCTGGTGGAACGCTTCCGTCATTTCGAGCAGCGCGAGCATGACCTCGCCGCAGCGCAGCAGATGCTCGCGGACCCCGAGATGGCCGAGCTGGCGCAAGAGGAAATCGCCAGCGCGCAAGCCGACATCGAACATGCCCGCTTCGAGTTGCAAAGCGCGCTGCTGCCACGCGACCCGGACGATGCGCGCAATGCCTTCCTCGAAGTGCGGGCTGGCACCGGCGGCGATGAATCGGCGCTGTTCGCGGCCGACCTGGCGCGCATGTACCTGCGCCATTGCGAGCGCAAGGGCTGGCGCACCGAGGTCATGTCGCAAAGCGACAGCGACCTGGGCGGCTACAAGGAGCTCGTGCTGCGCATCGAGGGTGAGGATGTGTACGCGCGGCTCAAGTTCGAATCCGGCGGCCACCGCGTGCAGCGTGTGCCGGTGACCGAAACCCAGGGCCGCATCCACACCAGCGCCTGCACGGTGGCCGTGCTGCCCGAGGCCGACGCGGCCGACGAGGTGAAGCTCAACCCGGCCGATCTGCGCATTGACACCTTCCGCGCGAGCGGTGCCGGTGGTCAGCACGTCAACAAGACCGACAGCGCGATCCGCATCACCCATCTGCCGACCGGCCTGGTGGCCGAGTGCCAGGACGACCGCTCGCAGCACCGCAACAAGGCCAAGGCGATGGCCGTGCTGGTGGCACGGCTGCGCGAGAAGGACCGCAGCGAGCGCGCCGAAAAGGAGGCCGCCACACGCAAGGGCCTGATCGGCAGTGGCGACCGCAGCGACCGCATCCGCACCTACAACTTCCCGCAGGGGCGGCTCACCGACCACCGCATCAACCTCACGCTTTACAAGCTGCAGGCGGTGCTGGACGGCGACCTGGACGAAGTGACCGCCGCCCTGCAGGCCGCGCGTGCGGCCGAGCAACTGGCCGCGCTGGAAAGTGGCGGGTGAGCGTGCCGTTCGACGTGGCGCAGGCGCTCACGCTGGCACGCGCCGACGGCGTTGAGCGCCTTGATGCGCAACGCCTGTTGGCCTTGCTGATGGGCCAGCCGCGCAGCTGGCTGGTGGCGCATGGCGACGCGGTGCTGAATGACGAACAAGCAGCGGCCTTCCGGGCCGGCCTGGTGCGCCTGGCATCCGGCGAGCCGCTGGCCTACCTGACCGGTGAGCAGGAATTCCACGGCCTGCTGCTCAGCGTGAGCCCGCAGGTGCTGGTGCCGCGTGCCGACACCGAGGTGTTGGTGGATTGGGCGATCGAACGCCTGAAAGCCGGTGCACCCGCACCCGACGTCCTGGACCTGGGCACGGGCAGCGGCGCCATCGCACTCGCACTGGCGCACGCATTCCCGACATCGCGCGTGAGTGCGGTCGATGCCAGCCCGGCCGCGCTGGCCGTCGCCCGCGCCAATGGCGAGCGTCTCGGTCTGACCGTCGAGTGGATCGAGAGTGACTGGTGGGTGGCAATGGCGCAACGCCGCTTCGACCTGATCGTCAGCAACCCGCCCTACATCGCCGGCAACGATGCGCACCTGGCCGCGCTGCACCACGAGCCGCAGATGGCATTGACACCTGGCGGCGACGGCCTGGACGCACTGCGCCACATTGCCGCAGGCGCCGCGCGGCATCTGCGCCCAGGCGGCTGGTTGCTGCTGGAACACGGCTACGACCAAGCCGAGGCCGTGAGCGCGTTGTTGCGCTCGCACGGCCTGCACGATGTGCAGACGCGGCACGACCCGGCCGGCCACCCGCGCTGCACAGGTGCACGCCTGGCCGGCGCTCCCGTGGGCGCAAGACCTCACATCCCCTGAACATGGGGGACGATTTCACACTTGCCGACACACGCTGGCGCGTCAGCGGCGTAGCATCGAATGTATGTTGCGGGGCATATGAGCCGACTTCCGGCACCGCCCCAGGCACCGTCAGGAGCTTGCCATGCGCGCTGCAAAGTGGGCCTACACAGCCCTCACAGGCTTGTTCATCGCCGCCCTCCCCGCCGCGACGGCCTGGGCCGACGACGGCAGCGGCCTGACCACGAACGGCGACAAACTCCCCTGGCTGCGCTGGCAAGGCCGGCTCACGGTCGAAGTTCAAACGCCCCTGTTGCGCTCCGGCCTGGGCGAATCGCAGGCCACCGGCTTGCAGGTCCGCAGCGTCAGCCTGATGCGCGACTACTACCTCACCCGCTCGTTGATCGGCGCCGGACTCGAAGGCGGCCTGCACACCACGGGCGGCCTGATCTTGAGCCCGGGCTCGCGCACCGCCGGGCAGGCACCGTTCGGCGCCCAGCCGGGTTTCAACAGCATGGCCCGGCGAGGCGACGGTGCATCGCTGCTCGGCAGTGACGCGGGCACCGACGGCAGCTCTACGGTGCCCTACCTGGGCGTCGGCTACATCGGCCAGTCGGCCAAGGGCGGCTGGAGTTTCAGTGCCGATCTGGGCGTCGTCGCGCTGGCGGCCGGCAACGCAGTGAAGTTCGGCCGCGTCTTCAGCGGCACGCAAACCCTGGACGGCCTGGCGCGCGAGATGCGCGTGGCGCCCATCATGCAGATGGGGCTGTCCTACTCGTTCTGAGCCGCCCCCGCGCAGGGGCTTGGCCGCCGCGCCGGCGGGCCGCCGCCGGTTTGCCGTATAACATCTGCTGATCAATTTTCTGCGGGCAGACCGACCATGAGCGACGTTCAAAAGCGCATCGACGACCTCGTCAAGACCAACCGCGTGGTGCTGTTCATGAAGGGCACCGCGCAGTTCCCGATGTGCGGCTTTTCGGGCCGCGCCGTGCAGATCCTCAAAGCCTGCGGCGTGAGCGATCTGAAGACCTTCAACGTGCTCGAAGACGAAGGGGTGCGGCACGGCATCAAGGAATACGCCAACTGGCCGACCATTCCGCAGCTTTACGTGAACGGCGAATTCGTCGGCGGCTCGGACATCATGACCGAGATGTACCAGGCCGGGGAGCTGCAGCAGACGGTCGGCGTCGCCGCCTGAGCGGTCGCCGCGCGACGGCGCGGCGCGTTCAATGCGCCGTGTACTCCCAGCCGCGCCGGGCGCCGAG
>JANYJL010000164.1 GCA_025361845.1 Rhizobacter sp. | reverse complement strand
GCAGTGCCACCAGCAGGGCCGCGACGAAGCCGCCGCCGCCCATCGCGACGAGCGAGAAGCCGGCCAGCGCGAAGCCGATCGCCGCACCCGGCAGCAGCGCATGCGCCATCGCGTCGCCGACCAGGCTCATGCGGCGCAACACCAGCAAGGTGCCGACCGGCGCGCTGCCAACGCCGAGCGCGACGCAGGCGACCAGCGCACGGCGCATGAAGCCGAATTCGACGAAGGGTTCGATCAGCAAGGTGTGCAGGCTGGTCATGCGCGCGCCTCGGCGAGCTCGGCGACATGCACATGCTCGTGCGGCACTTGTTCGCACCACGGCGTGTCGTCGTCCCAGTGATCGGCCAAGCGGCGTGCGCGTTGCAGGTTCTCGGCCGTCAGCACGTTCGCGGTCGGACCCCAGGCGATCGCCTCGCGGGCCAGCAGCAGGGTGTCGGGGAAATGGGCGCGCACCTGGGCCAGATCGTGCAGCACGGCGACCACAGTCCGCGCCTCGTCATGCCAGCGCGCGACGATGGCCAGCAGGTCGGCACAGGTGCGGGTGTCGATCGCGTTGAAGGGTTCGTCGAGCAGGATCAAACGCGCGTCCTGCAACAGCACGCGTGCGAACAGCAGGCGCTGGAACTGGCCGACCGACAACTCGCCGATGAGCCGGCGTTCGAAGCCCTGCAAGCCCACGGCGGCGAGCGCATTGACCGCCTGCGCCCGCAGCGCGGTGCCAGCTGCGCGAAACGCGCCGAGGCGGCCCCAGTGGCCGAGCATCACGAGGTCGAGTGCGCGCAGCGGGAAGCTGCGGTCGATCTGCGATTGCTGCGGCAGGTAGGCCACCTGGGCGCGCAGGCCGGGCGCCCATTCGATGTGGCCGCTGGCGGGGGTGATGCGACCCATCAAGGCATCGAGCAGGCTGCTCTTGCCGGCGCCGTTCGGCCCGACGATGGCCGTCAGCGAGCCCGACACCAGCGTGCCGCTCAGGTGGTGCACGGCGGGGTGCTGACGGTGCGTGACCGTGAGGTCGTGAAAGCGGATGGCGGTCATGCGTTGCCCGACAAGGCCCAGGCCACCGCCGCCCACAACAGCACGACCAGAGCCAGCGCGCCGAGCAGCCGGCTTGCCGCGCCGCTCATCAAGAGGCTGGCGCTTGCAGCAAACGCCTTCATGCGCCAACACACGCAGCGCAGTGGCCGTGCAATGTGAGGTCGTGGCTTTGCACCTGAAAACCACGCGGCGCCAGCCGCTCGATGCCGCCGGGGCAGCCGTGGATCGGGAACACCTGCTCGCAGCCGGTGCAGTGAAAGTGGTGGTGGTGATGTTCGTGGCCCCGCGTGCGCGGCGCGTGGCACGGCGCCTCGTAGCGTGGAGGCTGGCCGGGCAGATCGACGCGAACCACCTGAGCTTCGTCGTGCAAGGTCTTGATTTGGCGGTAGACGGTCGAGAGGTTGAGGCTCGGCACTTCCAATTGGGCCAGCGACCAGATCTCGGCCGCGTTGAGCGAGCGGCCACTGGTCTCGATGGCCTGCATGACGGCTTGTTTCTGGCGGGTCTGGCGTTCCATGGGCAGCACGGTCCGAAGGGCGAAGCCTGGACTTTACTGCAAATGCAATTGCATTAGCGTTTGTCGCCCTTGTTTGCCCATGACGAGGGCAGGGCCGGCGCGTCGCTCAGGCTGCTGGCGGTTCCTCGTCCTCGCCGCTCCAGCCGGCGCGCACCTGCCTTCGCTGGGCCGCATCACGCTCCTGCGCGAACAGTTCTTCGAGCTGCTGCCGGCCTTGTTTGGAGACGGCGATCAGCTTGGCGCGGTCATTGCGGTGCTGGCGCAGCACGTCGAGCTGCGCCACGTTGTGCTTGCGAAAACGCAGCGCCAGCGTGCGCGCCTGATGCGGCTGGAAGCCCACGAGTTCGAGCACGCTGCGGCCACTCATCAAGGCCGAGTCGAGTGTCTCGCGTTCGATCAGCGTGACGCCCTGGTCGCGCAGATCCTGGTAGTGGCTCACGTTGCGGGCGCGCGCAACGATGGTCAGTTGCGGGAAGTGTTCGCTTGCGATCTTCGCGAGCTTCACGCTCTGCGCGATGTCGTCGATCGCCAGCACCAGCACACGCGCCTTCGCCGCGCCCGCGGTGCGCAGCAGATCGAGCCGCGTCGCATCGCCGTAGAAGACCGGCCAGCCGAACTTGCGCACCGTTTCCACCTGGTCGGCATCGTGTTCGAGCACGGTCGCGGCGATGCCGTTCGCATACAGCAGCCGGCCGACGATCTGCCCGTAGCGGCCGAAACCGGCGATGATGATCGGCGCGTCCTGCGGCTCGTCGATCTCTTTCAGATTGCTGGTGCGCTGACCGGCCAGGCGCGGGATCCACCAGCGGTCGGCCATGACCAGCAGCAGCGGCGACAGCAGCATCGAGATGGCCACCGCCGCGACCAGCAGGGACGACACCGGTGCGGTGATCACGCCGGCCTGCGCGGCCGTCTGGAACACCACGAAGCCGAACTCGCCGCCCTGAGCGAGCAGGATGTTGAACACCGGTCGTTCGGCCTTCGGGATCGGCATCGCGCGCGCCATGCCCCACAGCACCGCGGCCTTCAGCAACAAGAAGCCGAGCACGACACCGGCGATCAGCAGCGGCTGCGCCAACACCACCGCGAAGTCGATGCTCATGCCGACGGCGATGAAGAACAGGCCGAGCAGGAGGCCCTTGAAGGGTTCGATGTCGGTTTCGAGTTCGCGCCGGTATTCGCTTTCCGCCAGCAGCACGCCGGCGAGAAAGGCGCCGAGCGCCATCGACAAGCCGACTGTCTGCATCAGCGCTGCCGTCGCCACCACGAGCAGCAGCGCAGCGGCGGTGAAGATCTCGGGTGTGCGGCTGCGCGCGATCCAGCGCAGCGCCGGCCGCAAGGCCAGGCGCCCGCCGAGCACGATGATGGCGATCACCGACAGAGCTTTGGCGGCACCCACCCAGCCGCCACCTGACGATGCGTCGGCATCCGCGCCGCCGGCCGCCAGCAAGGGCAGCAGCGCGAGGATCGGGATCGCTGCCACGTCTTGCAGCAGCGCGACGCTGAGCACGCTCTGGCCCGAGGAGGTTGCCATCAGGTTGCGTTCGGCCAGCGCGCCGAGGCCGATCGCGGTGGACGACATCGCGAGGCCGAGTGCGGCCACGACCGCGAGCCGCCAATCGACGCCGAGCGCCAGCGCGCCAGCGGCCATCAACGCGGCCGAGCCGAAGAGCTGCACGCTGCCCCAGCCGAAGATCGGTTTGCGCAGCGACCACAGGCGCCGCGGTTCGAGTTCGAGGCCGACGAGGAAGAGCATCAGCACCACGCCGAATTCGGCGAAGTGCAGCATGTCCTGCGGGTCGGTGACGAACTTCAGGCCCCAGGGGCCGATGGCGATGCCGGCGGCCAGGTAGCCGATGATCGAACCGAGGCCGAGCAAGCGCGCCACCGGCACCGCGATGACGGCGGCGGCCAGGTAGACGAGACTGCCGGTGAGCCAGGAGCCGTGTCCCATCAGAGTGCCGCTTCGCTGGGCAGCGCGGCCTCGGCCGTCTCGGTCGGTTCGGGTGGGCGCGCCGTGATCGGCACCTCGCAGGCCACGCAGTCGGGCACGCTGTCGAGCTCGGGCCAGCGCGGATAGCTCGACAGCCGCTCGGCATAGGTCTTCGCATGCGCGATGGTTTCTTCCTTGCCGACCCGGTGCGCGCCGTGCAGCAGCAGCGGCGGCAGGAAGCGCATGCCGCACAGCGCCGCGGTCTGTTCGTAGGGCGGCAGGAAGGCGTCGAAGAAGTAGCGGTTGTAGCTTTGCGGCCGGTACGAATCCTCCGGCCCGCCGGTGCTGGCCACGAGCCACAAATCCTTGCCGCGCAAGGCGCTGCCGCCCGGCCCGTAGGCCCAACCGAAGCCCAGCACTTCGTCGACCCAGAGCTTCATCAGCGGCGGCATGCTGTACCAGTGGATCGGGTGCTGCCACACCACCAGGGTGGCGCGTGCGAGCGCCGCCTGCTCGGCCTCGATGTCGATCAAGTAGTCGGGGTAGAGCGCGTAGAGGTCGCGCACCTCGACACCGGGCAGCGCCTGCGCGGCGCGCATCAGCTTGCGGTTCGCGCGCGATTGTTCCATCTGCGGGTGGGCGACGAGGACCAGCACACGCGGGAGCGCGGCTGCGGAGGATGAATCAGGGGCGGGGGGCGTCATGGTTGCTCTCGATGGGGCGGGTGGTGGCGCGCCGGTAACATACCTTGAAACGAGAATCTCGGAATCGACGAAGGAGCAACGCATGCCCGTGATCGTGGTGGCCAATCCGAAGGGAGGCGTCGGCAAGACCACGCTGTCGACCAACATCGCGGGCTACCTCGCCTCGCGCGGCCACGCGGTGATGCTGGGTGATGTGGACCGCCAGCAATCCTCGCGCACCTGGCTCTCGTTGCGCCCGGCCGGGTTGCCGCGCATCGCGGCCTGGGAAGTGAGCCGCGACGAAGTCGTGCGCCCGCCCAAGGGCATCACCCATGTCGTGCTCGACACCCCCGCCGGCCTGCACGGCAAGCGCCTCGACGAGGTGATGAAACTCGCCACCCACCTGCTGATCCCCTTGCAGCCGAGCATCTTCGACATCCACGCCACGCACGACTTCGTGCGCGAGCTGCTCGCGCATCGCCGCAGCGACAAGATCAAGCTCGCCGTCGTCGGCATGCGCACCCGCGAGGGCACGATCTCGACCGACCAGTTGCGCAGCTTTCTCGGCGGTGTCGAGGTGCCCCTGCTCGGCTTCCTGCGCGACACGCAGAACTACGTGCACCTCGCCGCGCACGGCCTGACGCTGTGGGACGTGGCCTCCAGCCGTTTCGAGCGCGACCTGGAGCAGTGGCAGCCGCTCGTGGCCTGGCTGGACGCCTGAGGCCGTGCGCCGCTTCGAACGCCTGGCCGAGTTGCAGGCCCGGGTCGGGCAGGCGCTCGGCAGCAGTGCCTGGATCGTCGTCGAGCAAGACCGCATCGACCGTTTTGCGCAGGCCACCGGCGATCTGCAATGGATCCACGTCGATCCGCTGCGAGCGGCGGCCGGGCCATTCGGCAGCACGATCGCGCATGGTTTTCTCACCCTGGCCTTGCTGCCCGAGATGAGCGCCAGCGCCTACGACGTGGCCGACGCGCAGATGGGCATCAACTACGGCCTGAACCGCGTGCGCTTTCCGGCACCGGTGCCGGTGGGCAGCCGGCTGCGCGGGCACTTCAAGCTGATCGACTACACGCCGCTGGACGGCGGGGCGCAGTTGACCGTCGAAGTCAGCATGGAGCGCGAAGGCGCGGCCAAGCCGGTGTGCGTGGCCGAGTCCATCGTGCGGCGCTACAGCCACCTTGCCTGACGCGCGGGCTCTCCCTCTTTCGAGGGTGTGTTGCCACGTCGCGGCCAGGGTTCACAATTCGCCCTTCTCCGCCGGAGGTGTGCCCGATGAAGGTTCTGCTGATCGACGACCATCCGCTCATCCTGTCGGCGCTGCAAAGCGTCATCCAAGGCCTGGGCGACGACGTGACCGTGGTGGGTGCCAGCAGTGCGCGCGCCGCCCGCGAAACTCTGCAACAGGATGCCGACTTCGACCTCGTGCTGCTCGACCTGCACCTGGGCGACGCCGATGGTTTCGACGTGCTGGTCGAGTTTCGCGCCAAGTACCCGGCGCTGCCGGTGGTGGTGGTCTCGGCCTCCGACCGCACCAGCGACGTGATCCGCTCGATCGACCTCGGCGCGATGGGCTTCGTGCCCAAGCGCTCCAGCAACGACGCTTTGTTCGAAGCGTTGCACATGGTGATGTCCGGTGGCATCTACGTGCCGCCGATGACGATGGGTTCGGAGCGCAGTGCGCCTGAAAAGCAAGAGGGCGACACCGTGCCCAGCGTGCTGCGCGTCGTGCGCGAGCATGCCGAAGGCAGCGGCTACCAGACGGCGGTGCCGCTCGCCTCGCTCGGCCTCACGCCGCGCCAGACCGATGTGCTGGCCCTGCTGCTGCAAGGCAAGCCCAACAAGCTGATCGCGCGTGACCTGAACCTCTCGGTCGAGACCGTGAAGGACCATGTGGCCGCGGTGCTGCGCACCCTCAACGTCAGCTCGCGCACCCAGGCGGTGCTGGCCGTCAGCCAGATGAACCAGCAAGGCGGCCTGAACGCCTGGCGTGGCAACCACACGCGCTGAAACGACCGAGCCCGCCCACCCCGCATGAGCACCGCCCTGATCGCCGAACCTGTTGCTGCCGTGGCCGGTGCGACCGCCGCCCCTGCCGACTCGGCACCGACCGACCTGGGCACTTTGCCCGAGGTCGTGCAAAGCGGCTACGACTACATGCCCGCCGCGATCGCCGGTTACGTGGCCGGTGTCGGCGTGGTGACGGTGCTGTTCTGGACCCTCACTCCGCCGGCAGTCATGGCGCTGTGGATGTCCGCCTTCGCGCTCATGCTGCTGATGCGCATGTGGGTCACGCTGCGCTTCAGACGTGCCGTGGTGCAGACACGAGCCGACTGGAAACACTGGCTGCTGCTCAACAACACCGGCACGCTGATCGCCGCATCGCTGTGGGGCGCCACCGGCTTCATCTTCTACACCCGCGCGGTGGGCATCCAGCAGACCGTGCTGATCGTGCTGATCTACACCTACTGCGTGGTCGCGATTCCGGTGCTCTCGATCCAGCCGCGCCTGTACCTGATGTTCGCGGCGCTGGCCTTCCTGCCGATGACAGCGCGCATCTTCAGCGGTGGCGATACCTACAGCTACCAGCTCGCCGGCGTGCTGCTGCTGATCCTGGCGATGACGACCCTGGTGGCGCGCAACTACCGCCAGGCCCTGCAACGCATCATCGAACTCAAGGTGCGCAGCGACGGCCTGCTCGTGCAACTGCGCAGCGAGAAGCTCGCGGCCGACGCGGCCCGCCGCGAGGCCGAGGTGGCGAACCGCGCGAAGACCCAGTTCTTCGCCGCCGCCAGCCACGACCTGCGCCAGCCGCTGCACGCGATGGGCCTGTTCGCCGAAGCGCTGCGCCAGAAGAGCCACGACGAAGAGGTGGCGCAGCTCGTCAACAGCATCAACAGCTCGGTCGATGCGCTCGAGGGCCTGTTCTCCGAACTGCTCGACATCACCCGCATCGACACCGGCGGTGTCGAGGTGCACCCGCGCCACTTCGAGGTGGCCGACATCCTGCGCAAGCTGCGCCTGCACTTCGAGCCCACGGCCTTCGAGAAGGGCCTGGCGCTGCGCCTGCGCGGCGGCTCGCGCGTGGTGCAGGCCGACCCGCTGCTGGTCGAGCGCATCCTGCGCAATCTGGTCTCGAACGCGATCCGCTACACGAACGACGGCACGGTGCTGGTTGGCGCGCGGCGGCGTGGCGACAAGGTGCTGCTTCAGGTGTGGGACACCGGCGTCGGCATCCGCCCCGAAGAGCGCGTGCGCATCTTCGAAGAGTTCTACCAGGTGCCCAACACCGAGGCGGTCGAGCCGCACCAGCGCAAGGGCCTGGGCCTGGGCCTGGCGATCGTCAAGCGCCTGGCCGACCTGATGGCGGCGCCGTTGACCGTCAGCTCGCAACCCGGCAGCGGCACCGTGTTCACGCTCGAGCTGCCGGCCGGCAAGGCGCCGCGCGTCGAGCAGGTCACGGTGTCGGGCAAGGGGCCGCTGGGGCTGACGCTGGACGGCAAGCTGATCGTCGTCGTCGAAGACGAGCCGGTGGTGCGCAGCGGCCTCGAAGTGCTGCTCAAGGGCTGGGGTGCGAGCATCGCTTCGTTCGACAGCGTGGCGCAAAGCCGCGCCTGGGCGCTGGCCACCGACCCGGAACTCGTCAAACCCGATCTGCTGATCGTCGACTACCGGCTCGAGAACGGGCTCAATGGTGTCGACGCGATCAAGTCGTTGCGGGCGCGTTTCGGTGCCGCCGTGCCGGCCATCATCGTGACTGGCAGCACCATGAGCGGCCATGAGAAGGAAGCCCATGAAGGCAACTTCCACCTGTTGATCAAACCCGTGGTGCCGAACAAGCTGCGCGCGATGATCGCGTTCAAGCTCGGGCAGCGCTAGATGACGACCCCAAGACGCCTTCGGCGTCGCCCCCCGAGGGGAGCTCGGTCCGCTTGGGGCGGCCCGGCGCTGGCCCGAGGTCAAAACTCCAGGTTGTCGATCAGGCGCGTGGCGCCGATGCGTGCGGCACCCAACACCACCATCGGCGCGTTGTCACCTTCGGGCGGTGGCAGCAGATTCGCACGGCGACGCACCGTCAGGTAGTCGGGCTTCCAGCCGCGCGCAGTCAGCCCGGCAATCGCCTGCGACTCCAATTCGGCCAGCGTTGCAACACCTGCACGGTAGCGATCGGCCAATTCGCGCAGCGCACGTGACAAGGCCACCGCTTCATCCCGCTCGGCCGCACTCAGGTAGCCATTGCGTGAAGACAGCGCCAGGCCATCGGCCGCGCGTGTCGTCTCCGCAGCGTCAATGCGTATCGGCAGCGCGAATTGCTCGACCATGTGGCGGATCACCATGAGCTGCTGGTAGTCCTTCTTGCCGAACACGGCCAACGCCGGTTGCACGCACTGGAAGAGCTTCATCACGACGGTGCAGACACCGACGAAGAAGCCGGGGCGGAAGTGGCCTTCCAGCATGTCGGCGAGCGCTGGATCGGGATGCAACTTGTACGTCTGCGGCACCGGGTACATCTGTGCCTCGTCGGGCGCGAACACGAGGTCGCAACCTTGCGCGGCCAGCAACTCGCTGTCGCGCGCCAGCGTGCGCGGGTAGCGGTCGAAATCTTCGTGCGGTGCGAATTGCAGGCGATTGACGAAGATGCTCGCCACCACCGGCAGGCCGTGCGCTTTCGCTTGCCGCACCAGGGCCAGGTGGCCATCGTGCAGGTTGCCCATCGTGGGCACGAAGGCGCAGCGGCCCGCACCGCCGAGTGCGGCGCGCAGGTCGGAGATCGTATGAACGGTTTGCATCGACGGGGATTCAGTAGCCGTGGATCGCGTCGTCCGGGAAGCGGCGCGCCTTCACCTCGCTGACGTAAAGGCGGATCGCCGCATCGATCGACGGCGCGCCTTCCATGAAGTTGCGCAGGAAGCGTGGTTGTCTGCCTTGCGTCACGCCGAGCATGTCGTGCAGCACCAGCACCTGGCCCGAACAGCCGCGCCCGGCGCCGATGCCGATGGTGATGAGCGGCGTGCCCGCCGTCACTTCGTTGGCGAGCGCCGAGGGCACCAGTTCAAGCACCATCATCGTGGCGCCGGCGTCGGCCAGTTCGCGCGCCTGGCGTTTCATCGTCGCGGCCGAGTCTTCGTCACGGCCCTGGATGCGGTAGCCGCCGAGCGCATGCACTGACTGCGGCGTCAGGCCCAAGTGCGCACACACGGGAATGCCGCGTTGCACGAGGAAGTGCACCGTCTCGGCCGCCCAGCCGCCACCTTCGAGCTTGACCATGTGCGCACCGGCCTGCATCAGCGCCGCGGCACTGTGCAAGGCTTGCTCGTTCGAGGCCTGATAGCTGGCGAAGGGCAGGTCGCCGATGACCCAGGCGCTGCGGTTGCCACGCGCCACGCAGGCGGTGTGATAGACCATCTGCTCCAGCGTCACCGGCAGCGTGCTGCTGTGGCCTTGCACGACCATGCCGAGCGAATCGCCGATCAGCAGGCAATCGACACCCGCGCCGTCCAGCAACTTCGCGTAACCCGCGTCGTAGCAGGTCAGCATCGCTATCGGCTCGCCCTTCGCGTGCATCTCGCGCAGGCGGTGCAGGGTCATGGGCTTGCGCGCTTCGGTGCTCACGGGGCCACCGCCGTAGGGCGCACTCATGAGGTCGTCATCCCGAGCTTGGCGAGCAGCGTGCGGTCGGCGTCCACATCCGGGTTGCCGGTGGTCAGCAGCTTGTCGCCGTAAAAGATCGAGTTCGCGCCCGCCGCGAAGCACAAGGCCTGCACCGCTTCGCCCATTTCCTGCCGGCCAGCGGAAAGGCGCACACGCGATTGCGGCATCGTGATGCGCGCGACCGCAATGGTGCGCACGAATTCCAGCGGATCGAGCGGCTCCAGGCCGTGCAGCGGCGTGCCTTCCACCTGCACCAGATGGTTGATCGGCACCGACTCTGGGTACGGGTCCAGGTTCGCCAGCGCACCGATCAGGCCAGCGCGTTGGCTGCGGCTTTCACCCATGCCGACGATGCCGCCGCAGCACACCTTGACACCCGCGCCGCGCACCCGTTGCAACGTGTCCAGCCGGTCCTGGTAGGCGCGGGTGGTGATGATGTCGCCGTAGAAATCGGGCGCTGTGTCGAGGTTGTGGTTGTAGTAGTCGAGACCCGCATCGCGCAGACTTTCGGCATGGCCGTCTTCCAGCATGCCGAGCGTGGCGCAGGTCTCCAGGCCCAGGCCCTTCACAGCGGCAATCAACTCGGCGACCTTCTCGATGTCGCGGTCCTTCGGTCCGCGCCAGGCGGCACCCATGCAGAAGCGCGTGGCGCCGGCCGCTTGCGCGCGTCGCGCGGCATCGAGCACGACGGCGGGTTCGAGCAGCTTGCTCGCCTCGACGCCGGTGTCGAACTCGGCCGCCTGCGGGCAGTAGGCGCAGTTCTCGGGGCAGCCACCGGTCTTGACCGAGAGCAAGGTGGAAAGCTGTACCTCGGTCGGATCGAAGTGTTCGCGGTGCACGGTCTGGGCGCGGAACAGCAGTTCGGCGAAGGGCAGCGCGAACAAGGCTTCGATGGCAGCGAGCGGCCAGCGCTCAGCGGGTGCATCGACGGGAAGCGGCGCCGGACGCGGCTGGAAATGAACGGGAGAAGCGTGCATGGTGCGGGGCCTGGCGGGCTGGAAATTGGGCGCAGTCTAACCAACCGCGGGCACTGGGCGCCGGCCTCCGGCAACCCCGACGCGAAGGAGGCGCTCATGCAGGAGACCCGCGACACGCGTTTCGAGGCCGTGGCAGCGCAGATCGGCCATCGCTTCGACGCTGACATCAAGATCGGCGGCCACGACGTTCGCGTGCTCAGGCACGGCGGGCAAGTCTTCGTCAGCGGGCAAATTCCGCGTGTGGGCGGCACCATCCTGGTGGTCGGCCGTGTCGGTGCCGAGCTGGACGCAATGCGCGAACCATCGGCCTGCAACCGCGACCCGGTGCTACGGCTCCAGAGAGCCGACATACGCCGCGAGCGCGATGATGTCTTCCGCCGAAAGTTTTTCGAAGACTTGCTTCATCAGCGCGCTGGCACCCGCCGAGCGACCACCGGTCTTGAATTCGTAGAGTTGCCGCACGATGTAGGTGGGCGAGCGCCCGGCGATCCGGGGAATCGGGCCGACGCCCTTCAATGCCGGTCCGTGACAGATGCCACAGGCCAGGGTGGTTCCGGAGCCGTCGGTCGTGGCCAGCGTTTCGCCCTTGGTCACGCTTCCGACCGGCACATAGGCCGTGAATGTCGAATGCGTGTCGCGAAGTTCGAACTGTCCTTCGTCATCCGGAAATTCGACGATGCGGCGACCGAGAGGCTCGGTACCACCACCCGGGCTTCGGGTGAAAAACAGCCGTGCTTCGCCGGTCTTCGGAATCGTCTCTGCCTCGACGACCTTGACATTGCGTCGGGGCTTCAAGGCCGAAAAATATTGCGCGGCGACGAGAACCTCGGCATCGGTCATGCCCTTGACCGAACCCATCATGAGTGTGGTGGATGGCCTTTCAGGGCCCGACATCTTTCTCGCGCCGCTTTTGAAATCAGCGATCTGTTGCACGAGATAGTCGACGGGCAGTCCGGCGAGACTTGCATTCTCGGGGCTGCCAGTACCCTCGACGCGATGGCAGGAGCCGCAAGCGCGAACATCCGGCTTGCGGCCGCTGGCGACAACATCCGGCATCGGCCCATGGTCGCCCGGATGCCAGTCCGGCGCGACGAACAGATCGCGCGCCTGCTTCCAGCTGTAACTCGCGCTGCTGCCGGGGAGCGAATTGGGTTTGTCGTCCGGCGGCGGCACCTTGACGTTCGGGTCCCAGACAAAGGCCCAGGTGGGAAGTCCGTCGGCGGCCGCCGCGGCGGGCGAACCGCCGCTTTGGGCGTGGCTACTGCTGCTGATGGCGATAGCCAATACACCCAGTGCGTGAAGCCAAGAGACTTTGAGCGCTTTCACGAATACTCCTCCCTCGTTTATGGCCCATTGGCGACTGACACTAAGCGATTGACACATGCGCCACAACATGCGTTTTTAACGGGCACTGTGTGCAACTCGAAGAGTAACGGCGACCGGCGGCAGTTGGCCGTGACTGCGAGTTCCCAATCAAGCCCGGCGGCGGTCTTGCTCGTCACGGGGCGCGGCGCGAGGCCAGCGCCAACAGCTCGCGATTGACCGGGTTGCGGTGCAGGAAGCTGTCGCGGAACGGCTCAGGCACCTGCTCGGTGGCGATCGTTTGCAGCCAGTCGTGGCCGCGCGCCAGCACCTCGGCGGCGTGCGCGGCATCACCTGCCGCAGCGAGCGCGCGGCTGCAGTTCAGCCACAGTTCGGCCGGCAGCAGCGCGGTGGTCTGGCGCTCTTCGGCCAGCGCCAGTGCCGCCAACGCCTCGCGCCTGGCGCGCCGAGGATCCATGCCTGCAGCCACCCCGGCAGCACGGATGCGCACCGCCAGTGCCGCCCCGAGGTGGCCGATGCCTTCTGCCTCGGCGCGCAGCGCGTCGAGTTGGCGCAGCGCCGACTCGGGCTCGTCGTCGTCGGTCACTAAAATTTGCAGCGGCAGGCGCAGGTCGGGGCGATCGACCGTCCCGATTGCCGCCAGCTCGTTGCGCAGCGCCTGCCGGGCCGCGCCGGCAGTGCCGGCAGCACCAGCACGGGTAACCTCATCGCTCAGGCGCGCATGCTGGACGCGCACCGACACGCTCGTGGTCGCATCGAGCGTCACGCCAGCCAGCAACTGCGTCACGCGCGACCACTGGCCCAGGTGCCACCAGCACGCGGCCAGCCGCAGCAAGGCGTGGTCGACGTGACCCGGTTGGTACTGGCGCATCGATTGCACCGCCTGCTCGGCCTGCGCCAGCGCGTCGCCGTAGCGGCCTAGGTGGCACAGGCTGAGCGCGCGCATCACGTGCAGCAGGCCCATGTGGGCGCCGAAGCCGTCGTACATCGTGATGATCTGCTGCCCCTGCAGCAGCGAGCGCTCGGCCGCCTGCAAGTCGCCGGCATCGATGCGGTTGCAGGCCAGGTTGCTGCAGGCGACCGAGGCGTTGCTGAGCTTGCCGCTGCGATGCGACAGATCGAAGGCCAGCTCATGGTGCGGCAGCGCGTCGTCGAGGCGACCGAGGTTGTCGTGCAGCACGGCGATGTTGCCGTGCAGTTCGCTGCGCTGCTCGTCGCTGCCGTTGGCGGTGATCCACGGTGTGCAGGCCTGCAAGTGCTGTAACGCCTGGGCCGCCTGGTTCGTCATCGCGCAGGCCACGCCGAGCGACTGGTGGCATTCGGCCAGCAGCCGCTCGTCCCCCAGGCGCACGGCGTCGCGCAGGGCGGCCTGCTCTATCGGCAGCGAAAGGTGATGCTCTCCGCGCTGCTGGTGCATGTGGGCGCGTTGCAGCTGCGCCTCCAGGCGCTGCGAGGGCGTGCTGGCCAGGCGTTCGAGTCGGTCGCAGTGGGCGAGGGCCGTGGCGGCGTCCAGGTCGACGTTGACGAACTCTTCGGCGGCCAGCATCAGCGATGCGAACGCCGCCTCGGTCTGCCCCGCCGCTTCTTCGATGCCGCTCTTGCGCTCCAGGAAGGCGATGTATTCCCTCGCGCGCAACGCATGCCGCGCGGCATCGGCTGCGCGTTGCAACCAGGGCAAGGCGCGCACGCCCTGGCCCGCGGCGATCCAGTGCTCGGCGATGCGGGCCGGCTCGCCTTGGCGCTGCTCCAACCAATCCCCGACCTTGGCATGGGTGTGTGCGGCAATCGTGGCCGGCACGCTGGCGCGCACGGCGTCGTAGACCAGGTCGTGGGCGAAGGCATTGCCGCGCATCACTTGCGCGGCTTCGAGTTCGTTCAGGCCATCGGCGAACTGCATCGCCGAGGCCTGCAGCACATGCTCGGCCATGCCGATGCTGAAGTCGGCACCGGCGATGCTGGCCACCCGCGCCAGCGCCAGCGCCGCCGGTGACAACTGCGCGATGCGCCGCTCGATCAGCCGGCCCACCGACACCGGCCGCGGCAACTGCGCCGCATCGGCCAGGCGGTCCAGCGTGTGCTCGACCCAGGCCTGCTTGAGCGTCTCCAGAACGAAGAGTGGGTTGCCACCGGTGCGCCGCAAAAGCCCGGGCGCAAGCACCTTGCCGTCGACGCCGGGCAGCGCCAGCGAATCGACCAGCGCGGCGAGTGCGGCCAGGTCGAGCGGCGCGAGTGCGATCGGCGCCAGCCGCGCCTGCTCGACCAGTGCATCGTGCAGCGCCTGCACCGCTGAGCCAGTCTCTGCGGGACGGTAGGCCAGCACCCAGCGCAAGGGTCGGGCGGCCGCATGCGCCGGGTCGCTGTCGTCGTCGCTGTCCTGGTCGATCAGCGAGCGCAGCATCTCCAGGCTGGCCTCGTCGGCGAAGTGCAGGTCGTCGACCACCAGCCCGGTCAGCTCGGTCTGGGTGGCGAGCAGGCTGCGCACGGCGCGCTGCATGACGAGCCGCTGCCCTTCGCCGCTGTGGCGAGTGGCGGGCGTTTCGAATTCGGGCAGCACCCGGGCGATCTCGGTTCGTGTGCTGGCGGGCAGTTGCGCTTCAAGCTCGCCCGAAACTGCGCGACGTGCCATCACCGCGCGCAGCAGGCGCGCCAGCGTTGCGAACGGCACGCCTGCGTCGCCCGGCCGCCCGGCCGCGCGCACCACACCGGCCTGCGGTTCGACAAAGGCTTGCAGCAGCCGCGTCTTGCCCAGGCCCGCCTCGCCGATCAAGGCCAGCACCTGACCCGCCTGCCAGCCCTGGTGCAGGGCCGCGAGTTCGCTGTCGCGGCCGATCAGGCGCGGCGGCAGCAGCACGCT
>JANYJL010000163.1 GCA_025361845.1 Rhizobacter sp. | reverse complement strand
CGGCAAGTACCGCGTGCCGCTGCGCGTGCTGTCGAGCTTCACGCCCTGGGACATCGACATCGACGAAGAGGCTGCCTCCGGCACTCTGATCACTTTTGAGGAAGACGAAAAAATGGAACAAGCCATCGTGTCGGGCATCGCCTTCAACCGCGATGAAGCCAAGATCAGCCTGCTCGGCGTGTCGGACCGCCCGGGCATCGCCTTCCACATCCTCGGGCCCGTGGCCGCGGCCAACATCGATGTGGACGTGATCATCCAGAACGTCTCGCACGACGGCCGCACCGACTTCTCGTTCACCGTGCATCGCAACGACTACGCCCGCACGATGGACCTGCTCAAGACCCAGGTGCTGCCCAATACCGGCGCGCGCGATCTGGTCGGTGACGCGAAGATATGCAAGGTCAGCATCGTCGGCATCGGCATGCGTTCGCACGTCGGCGTGGCCAGCAAGATGTTCGAGACGCTGAGCACCGAAGGCATCAACATCCAGATGATCACGACGAGCGAAATCAAGACCAGCGTCGTCATCGACGAAAAGTACATGGAGTTGGCGGTGCGCTCGCTGCACAAGGCTTTCGATCTGGAACAGAGCGCGGCCTGAGGGGCGCGCCGGAGCAGTTAGAATCAGAGATCGATTCCGCGGAGCTGTGACCGAGTGGCCGAAGGTGCTCCCCTGCTAAGGGAGTATGTGGGCAAAACCTGCATCGAGGGTTCGAATCCCTCCGGCTCCGCCAAGATGATCTGAGCCCTTCCAAGTGAAGGGCTTTTTTCTTGCTGAGTCTCTGCCCTCAAAGCCCGACGAGGTAGTGGGCGAGGTTCTCGATGTCTTGCGCGTTCAGGGTGCCCGCCACGCTGGTCATCGTGCCGGCGTCGTTGGTGCGCGCGCGCGCCTTGAAATCGCTCAGCTGCTTGACGATGTAGTCGAAGTGTTGCCCGGCCACACGCGGCACTTCGTTCTGGCCGGCAAAGCCGCCCAGGTGGCACATCGTGCACAGGGTTTCGTCGGCCTTGAGCTTGCCGAGCGCGGCCTTGGCCGAGTCGGGCTTGAAGGATTGCACAGGCGGGGTCTGCTTCGCGAAGTAGTCGGCCAGTTCACGCATCTCGTCGCGTGTCAGGCCGGCAACCATCGGCGTCATCAGTTCGTTGCTCCGGCGGCCAGCCTGGAAGTCGCGCAATTGCAGGTCGAGGTAGCGCGCGGTCTGGCCCGCGAGGATCGGGTACTGCGCTTGTGTCGATCGGCCGCCCGGCCCGTGGCAGGCGGCGCAGACCTCGGCCTTGGCCGGGGCGGCTGGGGCGCTCTGCGCCTGTGCCGTGGTCGCTGCGGCCAACACCGTCGCGCAGAGCAGGCGGATCATCGATTTCACGGGAGCTTCCTCTTGGGGGTCTGGTGGCTTCAACCAGAAAAAAGCCCCGGCGCGCGACGCGACGGGGCGAGGCTTCTGCCGGCGCCCGGGCGGGCGCCGACAGCAACGATCATGGCAGCGAAAACACCAGCACCGAGTTGCCGCGCTTGAAGTCCAGTTGCGTGTTGCCGCCGGCTGCCACCGCCACAAACTGCTTGCCGCCCACGCTGTACGACACGGCCGGTGCGTTCACGCCCGCACCGCACTGGTACTCCCACAGCTTTGCGCCGCTCGCGGCGTCGAAGGCGCGGAACAGACCGTTGCCCTCGCCGTTGAAGACCAGGTCACCGGCCGTGGCGAGCACCCCACCGATCAGCGGCTGGTCGGTGTCGAACTTCCAGGCCATCTTGCCGGTGTCGAGGTTCACCGCGGCGAGGCGCCCCCATTGTTTCTCGGCCGCGATCACCTTGAACGCGCCACCGAGCCAGAGCTTGCCGCCGGGGTACTTGGCCTCCTCGACGTGGTAGGTCATCGGCTGGTGCAGGTTGGCCGCGTAGGCGAGGCGCAGCTTCGGGTTGATCGCCATCGGGCTCCACTCGACGCCTCCGTTCGCGCCCGGCAGCATGCGCGCGCCGTCTTTCGTCGGCAGCACCCACATGTTCTCTTGCGGCACCATCGCTTCGCTGAAGCGGATCAGTTCGCCGGTGGCGCGGTCGTGCACGTACACATGGCCGGTCTTGCCGCCGTGGATCGCGACCTTGCGCATCTTGCCGTCCTTGCCGGCCGCTTCGGTCAGGATCACCGGCGAAACGGCGTCGAGGTCCCAGACATCGTGCGGCACGTACTGGTAATGCCACTTGTAGGCGCCGGTGTTCAGGTCGACCGCGACGATCGAGTCGGTGTAGAGGTTGTCGCCCGGCCGCTCGGCACCGTACAGGTCGGGGCTGGGGTTGCCGACGACGAAGAACGCGGTGTTGCTTTCCTTGTCGATGGCCGGGGCCATCCAGACGCCACCGCCCAGGGTCTTGTAGAAATCGCCGTCCTTGGCGAGCTGCGCCTTCTCGGCGGCGATGTCGCGGTGCAGGTTGCGATTGGTTGCGTCGTTCACCGCCCAGGTACCTTCGTGGCCTTGTGCGGGCACGGTGTCGAAGGTCCAGAGCAGCTTGCCGTCGTTCGCATCGTAGGCCTTCACGAAACCGCGGATGCCGTATTCCCCGCCGTTCGTGCCGATCAGGATCTTGCCGTTCACCGCCACCGGTGCCATCGTCTCGGAGTAACCCGCCTCCGGGTCCGCAATCTGGGTCGACCACAACACCTTGCCGGTCTTGGCGTCGAGCGAAACGAGCTTGGCGTCGAGCGTGCCCATGTAGAGCCGGTCGCCCATGATCGCGACGCCGCGGTTGTTCGGCCCGCAGCAGTAGGTCATCACCGGCCCCTGCTTGTGCTTGTAGTGCCAGAACTCCTTGCCCGTGGCCGCGTCCAGCGCATAGATGTGGTTGTACGAGGTGGTGATGTACATGATCCCGTCGACCACGATGGGCGCGGTTTCCATCGACTCGAGCACCTCGGTCTGGAACAAGAAGGCCGGCCGAAGTTTGTCGACGTTCTTCGTGTTGATCTGCGTCCCGGGGTAATAACGGGTCTGGGCGTAGTTCAGGTTCGAGAGCAGGTTGTTCACGCTGTCGTTGCCGGCCGCATCGAGCTGGCCTTGCGACACCGAAACAGCCTTGGGTACCGGCGAACCGGACGCCATGGCGCCCTGGCCGGATATCTCGGCCTGCGCCAGCGCGCCGGCGGCGGCGACGGCCAGGGCCGAGCCGATGGCGAGTGAGAGCCGCCGTGCTTTGAAAGAGGGCATACGATTCATTCGAGAGTCTCCTGTGCGTCGTTGTTGCTGTAAGCCCGGCAGCAGGCTGCCGCCGGTGAGGCAACGTGGAGGGCTCGACTGCGAGACCCCACCGTGGGGCGGCGGGGAAACAGACAGATCGTGGCGCGCGTATCCTCTTTCGAGAGCGTATTCCAAGGGCGATTCAAATGCACATCCCTACATTCCCCGCCCCTGTGGCGAAATTGCACGCCGGGCGGCGCTCGGCCTGGCTCCTGGCCTTGTGCGCCGTGCTGCTGGCGAGCACGGCGGGCCGCACCGCGTGGGCGCAAGCCGCGAGCAACCCGAACCTGAACGCGCAGCTGCTGGTGGGCGCACGCACGGACGACCTCGCGCTCGTCGAGCGTGTGCTGGCACAGGGCGCGGCGCCCGAATCGCGCAATCGCCTCGGGAAAACGGCGCTGCTGATCGCGGCGGAGAGGGGCAACGTCGCGATCGCCGCGTCGATGCTGAAGGCGGGCGCCGACGTCAACGTGGCTTCGCTCGAAAAGGTGACACCGCTGATGGCGGCCAGCTACAACGGCTCGGCCGCCGTCGTCGAGCTGCTGCTGGATGCCGGTGCCAAGACGGCACCGCTGGACCGGATGAACAAACCGGCAGTGATCTACGCCGCGGGCCAGGGACGAACCGAGGCGCTCGCCGCCCTGCTCTCGGCGAGTGTCGACGTGAACGCGGCTTACGAGCATCAATTGACCGCACTGATGTGGGCCGCGGGCCAGGGCCACGCCGATGCAGTGGCTCTGCTGCTCGCGCGTGGTGCCCGGCCCGAACTGCGCGACGACCGGGGGCTGACGGCGCGCGAGATGGCGGCGGCGGCCGGCCATCCGGAGGTTGTCGCCTTGCTGCCGCCGAGCCCTTGAGGAGCCTTCCGTGACCGAGCGCCGCGCGCCTGCAGAACGTTGTTTCACGAGCCCGGCCGTCGAAGCGGCGATCGCGCGCATCACTGCCGAGATGGCCGACACGCAGCTCGCGCGCCTGTTCGCCAACGCCTTGCCGAACACGCTCGACACGACGGTCGATTTCAGCGATGGCAGCCGGCCCGACACCTTCGTCATCACCGGCGACATCGATGCCATGTGGCTGCGCGATTCGACCGCGCAGGTCTGGCCCTATCTCGCCTTCGCGCGCGCCGATGCGCGCTTGCAGCGCATGCTCGCTGGCGTGGTGAACCGCCAGGTGCGGTGCGTGCTGATCGATCCCTACGCGAACGCCTTCAACAAGGGACACGAAGGCAGCCAATGGTCGACCGACCAGACGACCATGCGCGACGAACTGCACGAGCGCAAATGGGAGCTCGATTCGCTGTGTGCTGTGCTTCGCCTGAGCCACGGTTACTGGCAGGCCACCGGCGACACCTCGCCCTTCGATACCGACTGGGCCCGCGCGATGGCCCTGGTGTTGCAGACGATGCGCGAGCAGCAGCGCCGCGATGGCGCCGGCCCCTATCGTTTCCAGCGCCTCGCCCTCAGCCCGACCGACACGCTGCCCTTCGACGGTGAAGGCTGGCCCGCACGCCCGAACGGATTGATCCGCTCGGGCTTTCGCCCCTCCGACGATGCCTGCCAGTACCCGTACCTGATCCCCGCCAACTTCCTCGCCGTGACCTCGCTGCGCCAGCTCGACATGCTGGCCACGGCGCTCGGCCAGTCATCGCTCGCGGCGGATGCGCGTGCACTGGCCCGCGAAGTCGAAGCGGCCTTGCCGACCGCGGGTGTGTTGCCCTACGAGACCGATGGCTACGGCAACGCGCTCTTCATGGACGATGCGAACGTGCCGAGCCTGCTGGCTTTGCCCTACCTCGGCTGCATGCCTGCCGACGACCCGCGCTACCTCGCCACCCGCAACTTCGTGCTGAGCGCCGACAACCCGTTCTTCTTCGAAGGCCGCGCGGCGCGGGGCATCGGCGGGCCGCACTGCGGCCTCGGCATGATCTGGCCGCTGGCGCTGACCATGCAGGCGATGACGAGTACCGACGATACCGAGATCTTGAAGTGCCTCACGATGCTCAAGCACAGCGACGCCGGCACCGGCTTCATGCACGAGTCTTTCCACCAGGACGACGCATCGCGCTACACGCGGCCCTGGTTCGCCTGGGCCAATTCGCTGTTCGGGGAACTGATCCTGCAACTCGCTGCCGAGCGACCGCAACTACTGCGCGAGCGATTGCCGCCCGCCTGATTCAGCCGTTGCCGTTGATCTGCCTTTGCAACGCCATGAACTCCGGTGCCGGCAGCGGCTTGCTGCACAGGTAGCCCTGGAACACGTCGCAGCCCAGCGTTTGCAGCATCGCGCGTGAGGCTTCGGTTTCCACGCCCTCGGCCACCACCCGCATGCCCAGGCTGTGGGCCAGCACGATCACCGCCTTGACGATGGCGCTGTTGGTCTGGTCGTCCGGCGTGTTGTTGACGAAGGACTTGTCGATCTTCAGTTCGTCGAGCGGAAAACGCTTCAGGTAGTTCATCGACGAGTAGCCGGTGCCGAAGTCGTCGATTGACAGTTCCACGCCCATCGCACGCAATGCTTCGAGCTGCTGGCTTGTCTGCTCGTGGTGGTCCATCAGCATGCCTTCGGTCAGCTCGACGACCAGTTGCGCGGGGCGAATGGCATGGCGTTCGAGGGCCTCGCCGACGGTGCGCACCAGGCCGCCGGCCACCACCTCGTGGCGCGACACATTGATCGCCACCTTGATGTCGCCCAGCCCCGCCTCACGCCAGCGCGCCATCTGCGCACACGCGTTTTGCAGCACCCATTCACCGAACTCGACGATCAGGCCCGACTCCTCGGCGATCGGGATGAAGCGGTCCGGCGCCACCATGCCCAGCTCCGGGTGCAGCCAGCGCAGCAGCGCCTCGGCGCCGACGATGCGGCCGGTAGCCAGTTCCACCTTCGGCTGGTAGTGCAATGCCAGTTCGTTGCGCTCGATGGCGCGGCGCAGGCGCGTTTCCATCGTCAGGCGCTCGGTCGAGGCGGTGTTGAGCTGAGGTGCGTAGTAGCGGAAGGTGTTGCGGCTGTTGTCCTTCGCGTGGGCGAGGGCCGATTCGGCGCTGCGCCGCAGGGTCTCGTCGTCCGCTCCGTCGGCGGGGTAGAGCGCGATGCCGATGCTGGGCGTGACGAACACGTCCTGGCCTTCGAGCTGAAACGGCCGCGCCATCACGGCGAGGATGCGGCTGGCGACGCGGCCTGCCGTTTCGGGCGTGCCCAGTTCGGGCACCAGCAATGCAAATTCGTCGCCCGCCAGGCGGCTCAGGAACAGTGAGTCGTTGCGCTGGCGGATCGGTGGGGCGTCGCTGCGCTGCGCATCGCGTGTGCCGTCGCCACGGCGCAGGCAGGTTTGCAGGCGCTGCGCCACGTCGGCCAGCAACTGGTCGCCGGCGCGGTGGCCCAGCGTGTCGTTGATTTGCTTGAAACGGTCCAGGCCGATGTGCAGCAGCGCCAGCGGCGCCTGTTTGTCGTGTGCATCGAGCATCACGTTGCGCAGCCGGTCGAGGAACACGCGGCGGTTCGGCAGGCCGGTCAGCGGGTCGAGGTTCTCCAGGCGATCTTGATAGAGCTTGAAGACCAGGCTGTTGCGCACCCGCAGCACCAGCTCGCTCGAATCGACCGGCTTCGACAGGAACTCGGTCGCGCCCAGTTCGAGTGCCTTCAACTTGGTGGCGGCGTTGTTGGCCGCCGTCAGCACGATCACCGGGATGTAGCGCAACTGCTCGTCCTTGCGCATCAGGCCCAGCAGCTCGAAGCCCGAGAGGCCCGGCATCATCAGGTCCAGCAGCAGCAGGCCGGGCCGGTGGCGGCGCATCGCTTCGATGGCGAGCAGCGGATCGTTGACCGAGACGAAGCGGCTGTAGCCGGCTTCTTCCAGGTAGGTCTGGATGACGTCGGTCATCATCGGCTCGTCATCGACCATCATCACCGTCACGTCGTGCAGGCCGGGCGTGCGCATCACCGAGGTTTCGCCCCAGACGGACTCGGGGTTGTCGGCCGGCGGCGCATGCGCCGCGGCGGCCGAGGTGTTCGCCGTGGCCATCATTTCATCGGGGTCGATGAGGCTCATGCCGTCGCTCCCTCGGCCTTCGCCAGCGCCGCTGCGGGCGGTATGACGATGCGGGCGGCCAGCGCGAACAGCCCATCCAGGCTGGCACGCATGGCGGGTGTGTCGGCCGCCTTCGCGTGTTGTTCGAAGTCGCGTGCGGGTTCGAAGAATTCGTCGTAGCCGACCGTGCCACCGGCGCCCTTGAGCCAGTGCGCCAAGGCTTCGAGTTCGGGCAGATCGCCGCGCATCAAAGCCGCGTCCATCGCCTGCAACTTGGCCGGCAGTTGCAGCGCGAAGCTGCGCACCACGTGCTGCAAGCGCGGGTGATGCGCCAGGCGCGATTCGATGGGCGCGCCGGTGACGACAGGCTGCGGTGGTGCTGCCAGGGCCGGCGCGTTCGGCGCATCGGCCACCGGCACCGCCTCGACGCGTTCGCCCTTCAGGTGCTGCGCCAGCGTGGCCAGCATGGTGTCGATGTCCACCGGCTTGGTCAGGAAGCCGCTGAAACCCGCGGCCTCGATCTCGGCTTCGAAGCCTTTCATCGCGTTCGCGGTCAGCGCCAGCACCGGCAGGGTGTGGCCGCGCTCGCGCATCAGGCGGGTGGCGGTGAAGCCGTCCATCACCGGCATCTGCACGTCCATCAAGACGAGTGCGAAGCTCTCAGCGGCGATGCGCTCCAGCGCCACCGCACCGTTCTCGGCCTCGCTGACCTGCAAGCCCGCGCCTTCGAGCACCAGGCGCACCAGCTCGCGGTTCTCGGCGCCGTCGTCGACCACCAGCACCCGTGCGGGAGCGAAAGCCCAGGTGTTGTCGACCGTGGCCACGTCGGCCGTGGTGTGCGCGGCGGCCAGTTCCTGTGGCGTGAGCCAGGCCACGTCGCCCAGCGCACCGGCCTCCAGCGTCACGCGGAAGGTGCTGCCCTGGCCGGGTGAGCTGCGGGCGACGATGTCACCGCCGAGCGCACGTGCGAAGCGCCGGCTGATCGCCAGGCCCAGGCCGGTGCCACCGAACTGGCGTGTCGTCGATGCCTCGGCCTGCACGAAGGGTTCGAAGATGGCTTCGAGCTTGTCGGCCGGCACGCCGATGCCGGTGTCGGCGATCTCGATCACGAGTTGCGGCAGGTCGGTCGCCTCCGACGCGGCGGCTTCCATCGTCAGCGTCACCGTTACGCCGCCGCGGCTCGTGAACTTGAGCGCGTTGCCGACCAGGTTGGTGATGATCTGGCGCAGCCGCGACGGGTCGGTCAGCAGCGTGGCCGGCAGCGGAGCGGGAAACACCACGTTCAAGCCGACGCCTTTTTCATCGGCCTTCACCTTCATCACCTGCACCACGTCGAGCACGACCGCGTGCACGGCGCACTGAACACGCTCCACTTCGAGCCGGCCGGCTTCCACCTTCGACAGGTCGAGGATGTCGTTGATGAGTTCCAGCAGATGTTTGCCACTGCCGTGAATGATGTCGAGGTAGCGGCGGGTGTCGGTGAGGGCTTGCGGCGCCTTGTTCGACGCCCCGCGCTGCAGCAGTTCCGTGAAGCCGAGGATGGCATTCATCGGCGTGCGGATCTCGTGGCTCATGTTGGCCAGGAAGTCGCTTTTCGCGCGGTTCGCCGATTCGGCCTCGTCGCGCGCCAGGCGCAACTGGATTTCTTTTTCTTCCAGCTCGGTCACGTCGTCCAGGCTCACCAATACGCCGGCGGGCTTGCCGCCCGCGCCCGGCACCGGCGAACAATTGACCATGAAGGTGCGGCGTGCGCCGTCGCCCGCGTCCAGGTACATCAGCACGTTGTGGCGGGCGCGTGCGTCTTTCAGCGAAGCCGCCCACGGCGTCTCGGCGCTGTGCACACGCGCATGCGCCTGGTTCGTCCAGGCGAGCGTGGAAGCGCGCTTTCCGACGAGGTCTTCGCTGCGGCCGCCGACGACCTGCATGAAGGCCTGGTTGGCCAGCACGATGCGGCCGCTGGGGTCGAGCACCAGCAGGCCTTCGGCCAGCGTGTCGAAGGCCGTGCGCACGCGGCCCGGCACCGAGCTCGACGGGTCGAGGTGGCTCAGCATGCGGCGCAGGTAGAGGTAGAACAGCGCGAACGAGCCCAGGCCCACGCCGGCGATCAGGTGCAGTGCGGGCGAAGCGAGCAGGCCCCAACGCCCCTCGGTGGGCAGCGGCACGAAGCGCAGTTCGGCGTGGCCCCAGGGCACGCGGCCTTGCAGGATGGCGACCGACATCTGGCCCGGCACGGCTGCGGCAGTCGGGTGGTCGATCGCCGCGTCGTCGCTCTTCTTCCAGCTGCCCGCATGGTCGCCCACCGCCACCAGCAGGCTGCCGTCGCTGCGCCGCAGGGCGATCGACAGGACCTCGGGGTTGCGACGCGCGACGAAGCCGAGCAGGGTGCGCAGGCGCGGGCCTTCGGCAGCGTCGGGGTCGTCCAGCAACAGGCTGCCGCTGATCGCCACCGCCTCGGCCAGCGCCACGCGGCCGTGGCGCTGCGCGTCTTCGCGGTCGGGCACCCAGCCGAAGTTGAGCGCCAGCAGCAGCAGGCTCACGACGAGCGAACTCAGGCCCAGGGCCAGGTGGAAGCGGGACGACAGGCCCTTCATGCCGGTGCCTCGTTCGATGCTGCGCTTGCGCTAGTCAGCGTGGCTTGCGGTGTCACGCCTTTGGCGGGGGCCTTGCTGAACAGTTGCTCCACCGCGTCCTGGTCGTCCTCGTCGTTCTCGTCGTCCTTGCCCGCGGCACCGAACCCTGCCTTGCCGGGGTTCTTGCCCTTCACCTGGCCGAGCACCGGCAGCGGGTCCAGGCTCGCCCAGGCGGGCAGGGCCGACATCACGCTGGCCATCAACACACCACCGCGCGCGAGCCAGAGCACGTAGCCCACCGACAAGCCGGCCGACACGGCCGAGCCACCCACCACGATCTGCGTGCCCGCGCCTTGCGCCAGCTCGGCCTCATGGCGCAGCGGCTCGAGCGCCTGCGTCAGGCTGCGCTCGCGCAGGGCACTGGCGAGGTCGAGGTTTGATGTTTCGATGCCTGTGTCGGCGCCCGGCGCGATGCCATTGCCGGCGTCGAATTCCATCGGCAAATTGATCTGCCACAGCACCGGGTCGATCGTGATGTCGAAGCTGCGCGTCACACCGCGCGTGTCGGCGCTGACGGCGGTGAAGCCGCGCTGTGCCGGTCCATCGGCGCTGGTGGCAGGCAGGTCGGCATGCGCCTGTGCGTCGGTCGTCGCGACCACGGTCGGCTGCGGCTTGGCGGCTGCGGCCGGCGCAGGTGCGGCGCTCGGCGCCTGGACGAGTTGGGCCGGTGCCGGTGCTGGCACCGACACGGCTGCGGCCGGCGCGGGCAAGTTGACGAGGTTTGCGCTCTCGTCGTCCGCGGTGAGGGTAGCGGCCGGCGCGTCGGTCCGCACGGTCGGCGCGGCCGCGGTCGAAACCGAGACGCCGTCGCTCAACTGCAAGGCATAACGGGGCGTCGCGCTGCTGCCGTCCTGCACGAAGCGCACTGCGCCGGCATCCACATCGGCCTGGGTGAAGGTGGACAGGGGCGTGCCCGGCGCATCGACCCGCTCGAAGCGTCCGCCAACCTCGCCGCTGGCCTGGTAGACCAGGGCCGTGCTCGGCGTGTCCGGGTCGGTGGCCACGAGCAGCAGGCTGTTGCCGCCGCCGCTCTCGGCGGTGTGCAGCACGATCTCGTTCGTCACCAGGGTCGGTGCTTCGTCCACGTTGGCCACGTCGATCGACAGCGCTTGATCGGCCTGCAAGGCACCATCGGACACCCGCACGATCACCTCGTAGCGGTTGTCGCCGTTCGCGTCGGTCGGGCGCTCGCGGTCGGGGGCGACGACGAAGCTCAGCGCCCCGCTCGCCGCGTCGATGCGGAAGGCAGCGGCATCCGCCCCACCGCCGATGCTGTAGCGCAGCGCGGCCGGGCCGTCGATGTCGCTCGCGGTGACGGTCGTCACGGCCGTGCCGTTCTCGTCGACGCTCAAGGTCGCGCTCGCGGCGCCGCCCAGGCTCGTGATCGTCGGCGCGTCGTTCACCGCCGACACGGTCAGCTGAGCACGGTTGGCCACGCTGGCCGTGCCATCGCTCAGCGTGTAGCTCAACACCACGCTGCCGTTCCAATCGGCGCTGGGCGTGTAGGTCCAGGTGCCATCGCCATGGTCGAGCAGGCTGCCCTGGCCGGCGGCGAGGCTGAGGCCGGACACGCTCAGCGCATCGCCATCCGCATCGCTCGCGCCTGCCAGCAGTTCGGCGGTGGTGATGAGGCGCGTGCCGTCTTCGTCGATCGAGCCGAGGTCGATGGGTGTTGCCAGTGGCACATCGTTGACCGGGGTGAAGGCGATGGAGGCAGCCTGTGCTGCGGTGCTCGACGTTCCGTCGCTCAAGCTCAGGTGGTAGGCCGGCGCGGCCTGCCCGCCGTCGTGCACGAAACGCAGCAGGCCGGCGTCCACATCGGCCTGGCTGAAGCTGATGACCGCCACACCTGCCGCGTTCGTGAATTCGAAGTGCCCGCCGCTCAGGCCGCTGACGGTGTAGACGAGCTGGGCCGCTGCCGTGTCGACATCGCTGGCGCCGACGACGGGCGCGGCACTGCCGCCTTCGGCAATGGCCAGGCTGTTGGCCGTGATGACGGGCGCTTCGTCGATGTTCGTGAGCGTGACCGCGATGGCCTGGGTATCCGCCAGCGCGCTATCGCTGGCCTGCACGAGCACCTCGTAGACATTGTTCGCACCGGCGTCGCCCGGCGTTTCGAAGTCGGGTGCAGCGATGAAGCGCAGCACGCCGGTGACGGCGTCGATGTTGAACTTCGCCGCATCCGCGCCGCCGGTGATCGAGTAGGTCAGGGTCGTGCCCGTGTCGCCGTCGGTGGCGGTGACGGTGCCGACCGCCGTCTGGTTTTCGGCCACGGTGATGGCCGCCGTCGCCGCGCCTCCGTGGCTGGTGATGACTGGTGCCACGTTCACGTTGGTGACCGTCACGGCCAGCGCCTGGGTGTCGGTCAGTGTCCCGTCGCTCGCGCTCACGAGCACGTCGTAGACGTTGTTCGCGCCGGCATCGGCCGGTGTGTCGAAGCTGGTTGCGCTGACGAAGACGAGCGCGCCGGTGGCCGCATCAATGCTGAACTTCGCCGCATCGGCGCCACCCGCGATCGAATAGAAGAGGCTCGTCGCCGCATCGACATCCGTCGCCGTGACGGTGCCGACCGCGAGTTGGCCCTCCGCCACGCTCACCGCCGCCGTCGTGCCGCCGCCGTGGCTGGTGATGACCGGCGCCTCGTTGACGTTGCCGACCGTGACCGCGATGGCCTGGGTGTCGGTGAGCGCGCCGTCGCTGACCTGCACCAGCACGTCGTAGACGTTGTTCGCACCCGCGTCGCCCGGCGTTTCGAAGTCGGGCGCGGCGATGAAGCGCAGCACGCCGGTGACGGCGTCGATGTTGAACTTCGCCGCATCCGCGCCGCCGGTGATCAAGTAGCTGAGGGTCGAGCCGGCATCAGCGTCGCTCGCGGTGAAGGTAGTGACCGCGGCCTGATTCTCCGCCACGCTGACGGCTGCACTCGTGCCTCCGCCGCCGCTCGTGATGACCGGCGCCTCGGCCACGTTCGTGACGGTGACGGCGATGGCCTGCGTGTCCGCGAGCGTGCCGTCGCTGACGCGCACGATCACGTCGTAGACATTGTTCGCGCCGGCGTCGCCCGGCGCTTCGAAGTCCGGCGCGGCCACGAAGGCGAGCGCGCCGGTGCTGGCGTTGATGCTGAACAGGGCCGAATCCGCACCTCCGCTGATGCTGTAGCTCAGCGCGGCGGCAGCATCGGGGTCGGTGGCGACCACGACGCCGACGGCCGTGCCGTTCTCGGCCACACCGACCGCCGCGCTGGCACCGCCGCCGAGACTGGTGATGACAGGCGCTTCATTGACATTGCCGACCGTGACGGCGATGGCCTGCGTGTCGGTGAGCACGCCGTCACTGACCTGCACGATCACGTCGTACACGTTGTTCGCGCCCGCGTCGCCGGGCGCTTCGAAGTTAGGTGCGACCAGGAAGGCGAGCGCGCCGCTGGCGGTGTCGATGCTGAACTTCGATGTGTCGGCGCCGCCGGCTATCGTGTAGATCAGCGTCGTGGCGGCATCCGCATCACTCGCGGTGACGGTCGTGACGGCGGTCTGGTTTTCAGCCACGCCGATCGCCGCCGTGGCCGCAGCGCCGTTGCTCGTGATCTCGGGCGCCTCGTTGACATTCGTCACCGTGACGGCGATGGCTTGGGTATCGGCCAGCGTGCCATCGCTCGCAGTCACGATCACGTCGTAGACGTTGTTGGCCCCGGCATCGGTCGGTACCTCGAAGTTCGGTGCCAGCACGAAGCTCAGCACGCCAGTGCTGGCGTTGATGGCGAACTTCGCCGAGTCGGCCCCGCCCGAGATGGAATAGACCAGGCTCGTCGCCGCATCCACATCGCTCGCAACCACGGTCGTGACCGCACTCTGGTTTTCCGCCACGCTCAAACTCGCCGTCGCCAGGCCGCCATTGCTGCCGATCACCGGCGCCTCGTTGGCATTGGTAACCGTCACCGCGATGGTCTGCGTGTCCGTCAGCGCACCATCGCTCACACGCACGATCAAGTCATAGACATTGTTAGCGCCGATATCAGCCGGGGCTTCGAAGTTCGGCGCGGCGACGAAGCTCAGCACGCCGGTGGCGACATCGATCGTGAAGCGCGCGGCATCGGCGCCGCCGATGATGGCGTAGGTCAAGGTCTGCGCCACGTCGAGGTCGGTCGCAGTGACGGTGGTCACCGCCGTGCCGTTCTCGGCCAGGCTCAAGGTGGCGGATGCCCCGCCGCCATTGCTCGTGATCACCGGCGCCACGTTGATGGTGCCGTACTGGCGCGAGAACACACCGCTCGTGTCGCCCGGGCCTTCGCCTGTCCACGCCGCCGCGAAATCGTTCAGGCCGAGCATGGCCAACGAAACCCGGTTCTGCACGCCGCTGGTGGTCGCGTTGAGCAGGAACTCGGCACCGAGCGCCGTGCCGCTGGCGTCGTACTTGCGCGCGAACACACCGTCGACGTCGCCGCTGCCATTGCCCTCCCAGGCCACGATGAAGTTGCCGGCGCCGTCCATCGCGATGGACGGGCTGATCTGGTCGAGTGTTGTGGTGGTGTTCACCATCGCCGTGCTGCCGATCAAGGCCCCGGCAGCGTCGTAGCGGCGCAGGTAGACGTTCTTGTCCCCCACCGTCTCGCGCCACACCACGACCGTGCTGCCGTCGTTGGCCACGGCCACGGCCGCGTCACCCGCGGTCGCACCCGCAGCCACGGCAAATTCGGCGCCGAGCGCGGTGCCGCTGCTGTCAAAGCGCCGCGCCCGCGCGCCGAGGATGTTGTCCCACACGACGGTGAAGGCGCCGCTGGCGTTCATCGAGACGGCCGGGTCGTACTGCGTGTGAGTGGTGTCGGTGTTGATGAGGAACTCGGTCGCATCGATGGCGGTGCCGGTGACGCCGAAGCGCCGCCCGAAGAGGCCGTCGGGATCGCCCGGCCCATTGCCTTGCCACACGACGATGAAGTTTCCGCTGCCGTCCATCGCCACGGTGCCGTTGAACTGGCTGCCCGTGGCGGTGGTGTTGACGCGGAACTCGGCGCTGCTGGCCGTGCCGTCTGCAGCGTAGGTGCGGGCGTAGATGCTTTCCGGCGTGCCGTCCTGGTTGGCGCTCGTCCACGAAACGACGAAGCGGCCGCTGTCGTCCATCGCGACGGTGGCCCAGTGCTGGTCGTTGGCGGTCGTCTGGTTGACCAGGAACTCGGCGCCGAGGGCGGCGCCGGTCTTGTCGAAGCGCTGGCCGTAGACGCCCCAGCCGCTGCCGTCCTGGTTCTGGCTCGACCAGACGACGACGTAGTCACCCGCGGCCGACATCGCCACCGCACCCATGCTGCCGCGGTCTTTCAGCGAGGTTTCCTGCGTGCCCGCCGTGGTGGTGTTGACCCGCTGCTCGGCAGTCGACTGCAAAGCCTCGGCGAGATTGGTCACCGTGACATCGATGGCCTGGGTGTCGAACAGCGTTCCGTCGCTGGCGCGCACGGTCACGTTGTAGACGTTGTTGGCGCCGACGTCCGTGGGCGCCTCATAGTTCGGCGCCACGACGAAACTCAGTGCGCCGGTGCTCGCATCGATGCTGAACTTCGCCGCATCGGCGCCACCGTTGATCGCGTAGCTGATCGTCTGCGCCGGCAGATCGGTGTCGGTCGCGGTAACGGTCGTGACCGCGGTGCTGTTCTCGGCGACGTTGACCGAGGCCGTCGGGCCGCCACCGTTCGAGCCGATGACGGGTGCCGTGTTCGGCGTCACCGTGACGGCGACGCTGGTCGTGCTGCTCAGGCCGGTCGCGTCGGTGACGCTGTAGCTGAAACTGTCCGGGCCGACATAGCCCGCCGTTGGCGTGTAGACGAAGGCGCCGTTGCCACCGACACGCGCGCTCTGGATGTCGTTGCCGAGCGTGAAGAGCAGTTGGTTGCCATCGGGCGACCAGTCCACGAAGCTCACGCCGGCGGCCTCGCTTGTCACCGCGGTGGCGTTCGCGCCGCTCGCGTCCATGACGTAGACCTGCGCCGTGCCCGAGCGGTCGGAGACGAACGCGATCTGGGTGCCGTAGCGAGACCAGACAGGCGCGCGGTCGAGCGCGCCGTTGTTCGTCAGACGCGTCTGGCCGGAGCCATCCGCGTTCATCACGTAGATCTCGCTGTTGCCGTCGCGTGTGGACGTGAACACGATCTTCGTGCCGTCGGGCGACCACACCGGTTCGGCGTCGTCGCCGCTGGCGGTGGTCAGGCGGGTCGCGCTGCCGCCCGTGGCGTTCATCACGTAGAGGTCGTAGGCGCCGCTGCGGTTCGAGGTGAACACGATCTTGCTGCCATCGGGCGACCAGGCCGGCTGGCCGCTGACCGACGATCCGCTGCTCGTCAACTGCAGCGGGCCCGAGCCATCACTGTTCATGACCCAGACTTCGTAGCTGCCGCTGCGGTTCGACATGAAGGCGATCTTGCTGCCGTCCGGCGACCACGCGGCCTGGCTGTCGTCACTGCCGTTGCTCGTCAGGCGCGTCTGGCCGGAGCCATTGGCGTTCATCACGTAGATTTCGTTGTTGCCGTCGCGGTTGCTGTCGAAGGCGATCTTCGCGCTGTCGGGCGACCAGTCGCCTCGGGTGTCGACACCGGCGTTGTTGCTCAGGTTCGTGATCGGGCTGAGCAAGGCGGGCACGAGCGAGAGCGTGCCGTGCGCAGGCGCCGTGGCGGAGACCACGCCGAGCGTGCTGCCCTCCGGGTCGCTGTCGTTGGCAAGCAGGCCGGTCGATGCCTGCACGGTCAGTGTCTGATCCTGGATGGCGTTGTAGGTGTCGCTCACGGCCACCGGCGCCTCGTTCACGTTCGTGACCGTGACAGCGAGGGCCTGGGTGTCCGTGAGGCTGCCGTCGCTGGCCTGCACGGTCACGTCGTAGACGTTGTTGGCGCCAGCATCGGTGTGCGCCTCGAAGTCCGGTGCGGTGACCAAGCTCAATGCGCCCGTCGATGCGTTGATGTTGAACTTCGCGGCATCGGTGCCGCCCGTGATCGCGTAGCTCAGTGTGGTGGCCGCGTCTGCATCGGTCGCTGTGAGCGTGGTGGCCGTGGTCTGGTTTTCCGCCACGCTGACAGCCGCTGTCGCACCGCCGCCGTTGCTCGTGATGACCGGTGCTTCGTTGACGTTGTTCACCGTCACCGCGATGGCCTGGGTGTCGGTGAGCGTGCCGTCGCTGACCTGCACCAGCAGGTCATAGACGTTGTTCGCACCGGCATCGGTCGGCGCTTCGAAGTTGGGTGCCGCCGCGAAGGCGAGGGCGCCGGTCGTGGCATTGATGCTGAACTTCGCAGAGTCCGCACCGCCGCTGATCGAATAGACCAGGGAACTGCCGGCATCGATGTCGCTGGCCGTCACCGTGGTGACGGCCGTGGTGTTTTCGGGCACGCCGATGCTGGCGCCATCGCCGCTGCCGTTGCTGGTGATGATCGGCGCGTTGGCCGTCGTGCTGGGTGCCACGTCGGCATAGGTCTGGCCGATGCGAAGTTCGTCGATCAGCGCATGGTTGGTGCCGGACCCATTGCCACCCGAGATTGCGATGCGGGTGAAGCTGCCCAGGTCCATGGTGGCAACCGTCGCGGTGGCGCTGGCGGCGGAGTTGGGGGCGCCGAGGCCGGGTGTCGGGTTGACGTAGAGCGTGACGGTGTCGTTGCCCGCGGCGTGCTGGATCCTGACGACGAGCAGGGCGTTCTGGCCCGTGGCCGGCGCGGGCGCGGACACGGCCGTGCTCGTCACGGCCCCGGCGACGCCGACGATGAAGCTGCTGCCGTTGTAGCCGGCGAAGCCGGTCGTGGCCGAGCTGCTGCCGAACTGGATGCCGATGTAGTCGCCAGCGCCCACACGGTCGGGTTGCACGACAAAGGCGAGCCAGGTCGTCGTGCCATCGGCACCCACCGTCGTCGCCAGGTTGCGTGCGGCCGTCGCGGTGCTCAGAATACCGCTGATCATCAGCTTGGCCGAACCGCCACTGCCGACGAGGTCACCGGCGGGGTTGGACAGGCCGGTGCCGGTGATCTGGATCTTGCTGGTGCTGCCGCTCCAGGCGTTGGCCCAGCCGGTGCCGGTGTTCGACCCGTCGAGGTTGCCGCTGGTGCCCAAGGAATCGCGCGCCAGCAGGGTCATCGTCGCCTGCCATTGCTGCTGTTCTGCGCTGCTGATGGCCAGCGCCGTGTCGATGCGGCCGGTCTGTTGTTCGAGCACCCAGTCGCCGCCCAGGCGCGCGGCGCCGGTCAGGTCATCGCTGGCTGCCACGTCGGCGCCGGTGAGGGCGGCGAGGTTGCCGATCAAGGCCCGGCCATCAGGGCGGGCGGCCACGTCGCAACCGTAGATCAGCAAGTCGGCGTCGTTCGTCAGCGCGCGGCCCCAGCCGGCCAGTTCGCCGGCGCGGGCGAGCAGGGACGCGGCATCGAGCCGCGTGCTGCCAAGCTGCACCACGCCATCGCTGCCGTGGCTGAGCAGGTGCACGGCGCTCACATCGCTGCGCTCGGCCAGCGCGGCGCCGATGCGGGCGATGCCGTCTTCGCCCGCCGCGATCGTCAGCACCTCGATCGGCCGGCCGGAGTGGGCTTGGGCGTTCAGGTCGTCGATGAGCGCTTGCGCATCGGGCAGGCTCAGGTCGACGAAGGCGATTTCATGGGGAGTCGTATCGTGTGCCGAGGCTGCTTGCGCGTCGACCGCGTGGTCGGCCAGGCCGGCCAGCACCAGCGGTGCCAGGTCGGCGGAGTACAGGATGCGCGGTTCGAATTCTTCGAACACGGGCCGCTGCATGCTCATCCAGTCACCTTGCCCACCGCGTTGGCTCGCACGGGCGACAGCTCGGCCGGCCCTGCATCACCCGCCGGGCCGAGGTCGACGCGGCAACGCGCGCCGCCGGGCAGCTTGTGGTCCGGGTTCGGCAGCTTCAGGCGCACGCGGAAGGTGTTGCTGGCGGCATCGATGATGGGGTCGATGTGGGTCACGCGCGCCAGTACTGGCGCGATGCCGGGCAGCTCGGGCGAGACGCTGATGCGGTCTTGCAATGCGAAGCTGCCGTAGCGGCTGGCGGGCACAACGAGTTCCACGCGCAGCGGGTCGAGCTTGGCGATGCGCAGCATCGGTTTGTCGTCGACCCGCTCGCCCGCGTTCACGTAGCGCTCGGTCACCACGCCCGAAAACGCACTGCGCACCTTGCGCTGGCCGAGCTGGGCGCGCACCACGCCGAGCTCGCCGTCGGACACCTTCAATTGCCCGCGCGCCTGGCGGAGTTTTTGCAGCGCCACGTCCTGCTCGGCACTCGCCTGGTCGGTTGCCTGGGCCGACACGAAACCCTGGCCCTGCAACTCGTAGGCGCGCTCGTAGCGCTGGCGCGCGAGCACGAGGTTGGCCTCGGCGGCACGCACATCGGCGTCGATGCTGGAGCGGGCTTTCGCAGCCTGCACCGAGGCACTTTCGACTTCGGAACGCAGCAGCACCAGGGTCTGGCCTTCGCGCACCGCGTCGCCGATGTCGACCTTCATCTTGGAGACGATGCCGACCACCGGCGAGCCGATGTCGGCGACCCGCTCGGGCGAGATCAGGCAGCCGATGGCCGGGCGCGACAGGCGTGTGCCGGTGGAAGGGGTGGGCGGGGCAGCACCGGGCGCGGCGGGCACACCGAGGGCCAGCATGCCAAGGCCCGCGACCGCGAGGCGGCGCACGCCGAAGGCGCGGTGCATCAAGCGGCGGGGGTCGAAAAATTCAAGCGTGATTGCCATGTGCGGTCCTGTTCGCCCAGCCGCCGGCGTTGCCGCGCGGCGCGTCGTTCCTCCCTGCGGCCCCGAACCGCGGCCCAGCCTTCGATCCACACGGCCGGCTCACGCAGACGCCCGTGCTCGTCGGGTTTTCGGCCGAGGCGCCAGACACTTGAGGCCGCGCTGCCGAGCTGGCGCCAGACTTCGGCGCTGCCCGGGTCGCCCTGGCGCGCGCAACGGCCGATGAGCTGGCGCACCAGGCGCCGGTTCAGGCTGTCGAGCGCACACAGCACGTGCAGGCCGCCGAGTGCGGCCACGCCGGTGCCGAGGGCGATGTCGGTGCCACGCCCGGCCATTTGCGTGGCCACGGTGACGGCACCCCGCTCGCCAGCCTGGGCGATCACCTCGGCCTCGCTGCGGTCGTGGCGAGCGTTGAGAACACGGTGCGCGATGCCGGCTTCGGCGAGCAGCGCCGCCAGCGCTTCGGACTCGGACACCGTGTCGGTGCCCACCAGCACCGGCCGTCCTTGTGCGTGCAATTCGGCCACGCGCTGCACGATGGCGCGGCGGCGAAACACGGCATCCGCGTAAAGCTGTTCGGGCGACAGCACGCGGCGCGATGGCAGGCGCGGCGGCACCACCACCACGCGCCGGCCGCACACACGGGCCAGCTCGCCCCTGCATTCGGCCAGCGTGCCGCTCATGCCGCACAGGCGCACGTAGCGTGCGAAGAAGCGCTGGAAAGTGATCTGCGCGCGCGGCGTGGTGTCCGGGCTCGGCTTGCAGGCTTCCTTCAGTTCGACGAGGGTTTGCAGGCCGTTCGACCAGACACGGCCAGCGCCGACGCGGCCGGTCTGCGCATCGAGCAATTCGACACGGCCTTCGCGCACGAGGTAGTGGCGGTCGCGTTGCAAGGCATGCAGCGCAACGAGTGCGGCGGTGAGCAGGTCGTGCCGGTGGCGCCGGTTGTGCCAGGCGCCGCCGAGCGTGTTGCAGAGTCCGTCGGCGCGAGCGCTGCCGGTGTTTGTCCAGACGATGTGTTGGCCGCTGTCGAGGGTGAAATCACCCGGCGCAGAAAGCTGCCGTGCGATGCCCAGCGCCTGGAAACAGGCCGCCCGTTGCTGCGCGTCGTCGGCCGCGACCGAGAGGATCAGCGGCACGCTCGCTTCGTCGATCAGCAGGCTGTCGGCTTCGTCGAGCACGGCCATGCACAGGCCACGCAGCAGGGGTGGCGCTGCTGTGGCTTCGGCGAGGGACAAGGTACGCTGTGCCAGTTCGTCGCCGGGAGCGACGGCGGCGAGGCTGTCGCGCAGGTAGTCGAACGCGACCTCGCGTGCGGTGACATGGGTGATGTCGCAGGCGTAGGCGGCGCGGCGTTCGTCCGGGGTGCTCGCACCCGTGACCACGCCGACACGCAGGCCGAGTCGTTCGTACAACGGCGCCAGCAAGGCCGCGTCGCGTGCCGCGAGGTAGTCGTTCGCGGTCATCACGTGCACGGGCACACCGGCGAGTGCGGCCACGGCCGCAGCCAGGCCGGCGGCGAGGGTCTTGCCTTCGCCGGTGGCCATCTCGGCGAACTGGTCGGCGAGCAGCACATCGGCGGCGCGAAGCTGGGTGTCGTAGGGGTTGCGGCCGAGTGCGGCGGCGCAGGCCTCGGCCACGCAGCCGAGCGCGTCGGCACGCGCCTCGCCGACCCAGCCGTCACGCGCGAGGCGGGCGCGCAGGGTGTGCAGCTCGGCGGCGTGGTCGGCCGCGTTCAGTGTTTGCCAATGGGCCAGGCGCACACGCACCGCCGGCACGAATTGGCGTTCTTCGTTTTGCCAGAAGCGCCTGGCGAACACACGCGGCGGCGGCCCGGCCTCCACCCGTTGCGGGTAGCGGCCCCACACGACACCGGGAATCGGCAGGTCCATCGTCACTGCGCCGGGTTGAAGTGGCGCAACACGAGTTGCTGCACGCTGCGGGCGGCCTGCATCGCCAGCGGCGACCAGCCGTGATCGAAGCGCACCCAGGCGCGCCCGCCGGTGCGCAGCGGGGCGTGGCCGGTGAGGCGCACGTCGGCCAGCACGACCGCTTCCGCGGTGCGCAGGTGTGCGGTGTCGGCCGGATCGGTGACGATGCTGCCGCCGCCGGCATCGCCGAGTGCCGCGCTGGGCAGGCGCATCACCGCGCCGGCCGCGCCGGGTTGAAGCAGGGCGGGCCAGGTTTCATCGCGCGCTTCGCTCAGGCGCACGCCGACGCTGCGGGTGCCGCTCTGCACGAGCGCGGCCTGCGTTTGCGGCAGCGCCACACGCACGGTAGCGGGCTCGCCGGTCAGCACCTGGGCGAGCACGGTGCCTTGTTTGACATAGCGGCCCGGCAGGTCGGCCGCGTGCGGCAGGGCGACCACGCCATCGGCGCCGGCGAGCACGGCCAGTTGCTGCTGGCGCGCTTCGGCGTGCGCCAGTTCGGCGCTCACGCCGGCGAGTTCGCTCTCAACCGCGGCGGCACGCGCCGGGTCGCTGCGCAGGGCTTGGAAGCGTTCGGTTTCGAGCGCGGTGATCTGGCCGTTCAGCCGCGCCAAGTCGGCCGCCAGCGCGGGCGCTTGCAGGCTCACGAGCAACTGGCCGGCATGCACATGCTCGCCATCGGCGACATGCAGCGCTTCGATGAAACCATCGGTTTCCGTGCGCACCAGCGCGTGCTCGGGCAACCAGACCACACCTTCGGCGACGCTCGCATACGGCATCGGCAGCACCGCCAGAATCGCGAGTGCGGCCAGGGCCAGCAGCGCGAGGCGACGGCCCGCACGTTGGCGCGGTGCATCAGCGAGCTGCGTGCCTGCCGCCCGGCGCGCGAGCTGCCACAGCGGCCGGCCGAACATCGTCCAAATGAAGGCGAGTGCGAGCAAGGCGCCGAGCAGGAACGAGGTCTGGCCGAACCAACCGACCAGGCTCACGCTGATCAGCACGCGGTAGGCGAATGCGGCCGGCGCGTAACCCCACAACCAGGCGGCTTCGCCTGGCGCGGGTTCGATGGCGTGTGCAGCCTCGTTGTCTGATTCACCGAGCAGCCCGCCGCGCAGCTTTCCGAGCCAGAACCGCGCGCTGCGCGTGGCGAGGTTGGGCAACTCGAGCACATCGCCGAGCATGTGGTACCCGTCGAAACGCAGCAGCGGGTTGCCATTGACCAGCAGGGTCGAGACGCTGCCGATGAAGAACACCGCCAGCGCGCCATCACGCAGCCAACCCGGCTCGACGTTCAGCGCCAGCAGCAAGGCGAGCGCCGCGAGGAACAGCTCGACCATGATGCCGGCCGCGCTTACCAGCAGGCGCTGGCGCGGCCTTGCGAGCAAGGTGGCCGACGACGCATCCACATACGGCACCGGCGTGAACATCATCAAGGTCACACCCCATTCGGGCACTTGCCCGCCGAAGTGCTTCAGCACCACGGCATGCGCCAGTTCATGCAGGGCCTTGACGATCGGGTAGGCGAGCCAGGCCAGCAACAACAGGCGCGGTGTGGCGAGCCAGGTGTGGGCGTAGGCCGCGAGCAGTGAGCCGTTTAACACGGCAGCGAGCAGGCCGATGGCGATCACCAGTACCCACAGCGCCAGCACGCTGCCGCGGTGCAGCCAGGCGACGTGCGGCGCCAGTTTGCCGAGCCAGCCATCGGGCCGACCGAGGGGCACGCGGAACGAGAGCAGTGAATTCTTCGGCCCGCGCCGCGCGGGCTCGGAGGGCGTGGCGAGCGCGCCTTGCTGGCCGAAGTCGGGCCGGCGGTCGAAGCCGATCAGGCCGGCCTCGTGCAGGCGCGCCAGCAGGGCGAGCAATTCGTCTTGTGTCGGCGCGGCGTCTTTCGTTTCGGCGAGCAACAGCTCCCACAGGCGCTGCACGCTGTGTTGCCCGTCGCAGCGTGCCGCGAAGGCGTAGGCGCTGCCGTTCAGGCGGAAGCTGCGGCTGCCGTCGCTGCGCACCAGCACATGCCAGGTCTGGCGCCGGTACGACACGCGTTCGGCCTGTACCTGCGGGTCGAGCCGCGGCCGCAGCGAGGCGACGCGAAACCATTGCGGGCTGAGCAGGGGCGCGCTCGTACTGCTCATCGAGCTCATCCCCACCACGACCACAGTGCGAGGCGCGTGGCATCGATCACGCGGCGCGATGCCGCGGCCAACCAACTGCGCTCGCCGACCACGATGTGCGCGGTGCCCTGCAAGCCCGGCCGCAAGCCGGCGCCGGGGCCTTGCAGCGCGGCTTCGACTTCGAACACATTGCGCCCGTCGAGCACGCTGGCCATCGGCGTGATGCGGGTGATGCGGATCGGCTGCGTGTCCCAGGGCAGGGCCGACAGCGCGAGCGAACCGCTCTGACCGACCGCCACCGGCGCGATGTCGCGCTCGTCGACCTCGACCATCACGCGGAAGCGGCCCAGTGGGGCCACCGTCATCAGCTCCGCGCCTTGGGTGAGCGGGGCGCCGAGCTGCTGGCTCAGATCGCCCTGCACGACGACACCGTCGAAGGGCGCTTCGATGCGGCCGCGTTCGAGCTTCATCTGCACCAGCGCGAGCTGGGCCTCGGCCTCGGCCGCGCGTGATTGGTGGATGACCTGCTGCGCCCGGTCGGCATGCGCGTTCGCGGCCGCGTAGGCGTTCTCGTGCTGGGCGAGCGCGCTCTGCCAGCGTTGCTGTTCGAGCTGCAAATCCTGGTCGGCGAGTTCGACGAGCACCTGGCCGGCTTTCACCGCATCGCCAGGGCGTGCATGCACGTGGCTCAGGAAACCATCGGCCGGCGCGACCAGCACACGTTGCACCGCGCCTTCGAGCCGGGCATGGCCGCCCACCTGCCAATCGAGCGGCCACAGCACCAGCACGGCGAGTGCCACCGCACCGAAGGCCAGCGCCCAGCGTGCCGGACCCTGACGCTGGCGCGCCCAGGCGGCTTGCAGTGCATCGCGCAGGCGTTCGCCCCCGCGGCGCTGGTTGAGCCGCATCAGGGTGAGCACGGGTGCGGCCAGACAGGCGAGGTGTTCGAGGGTGTCGAGTTCCTGCGGTGCGATCGGCTGCGCCTGGCGCGCCACCGTGAGCGTGCCGACCGGTGTGCCGCCTGCGACCAGCAGCACGCTGGCGACCATGCCGCCGGGGCCGTCGCGCAGGCGGCTGTGGGCGAGCGTGATGCGTGGGTGCGCACCGGGGCGCGCTTCGGGGAAGGTGATGGTCGCACCCTGGTCCAGCGCTTCGGCCCATGCGCGACGCAGCATGTCGCTCGCGGGCGTGGCCTGTGCCAACGGCAGGCCACCGCTCAGGGCAACCACTTGCCATTCACCGCGTGCCACCAGGCCGAGCGAGACGCGCTCGAAGTGCAGGCGCGTGGCCAGTTCACGCACCCAGGCCGCGGCTGCGTCGTGCAGGCGCAACTGCGAGAGCAGCGCGGCCTGCAAGTCCATCGCTGTCGCGGCGGCGCTTGCGTCAGCGTGGCGCGTGGGCTCGGTCGGGGCGGGCTGGGGCAGGAGATGGGCGGACATCGTGGGCGCGGGTCGCATTCAGGGCGGTCGGTTGCGGCGGCACGCCTGACAGGCAGACCCCCACTCGCCGAGTTTGCTGTTGCCCAGGCCGCGGCAGGCGCTGGATATACCGGGGCAAAACGGCCTACTTCTGGCCGATCAGGGCGGCGCGTGGGCCTGCAAGTCGAGGCGGAAGCGCAAGGCCTCGTCCCGCGGCGCGTGCGTGTCGACGCGCAACCCGTGCTGCTGGGCCAGCGCCCGCATGGCCTCGTTCTCACGCAGCACATCGCCCACGAGCCTTTGGGTGCCGCTGGCGCGCAGGTAGCGCAGCAGTTTGTCGAACAGCAGGTCGCCGAGGCCCTGGCCCTTCAGTTCGGAGCGCACGACGATGGCGAACTCGGCCTCGATGTTGTCCGGGTCGGCCACGGCGCGCACCACGCCGAGGGTTTCATCGCTCCCGTCCGCGCCTTTGCTCAGCGCGATGAAGGCCATCTCGCGGGCGTAGTCGATCTGCACCAGCCGGGCCAGCTCGCTGCGCGGCAGTTCACGCCGGCTGCTGAAGAAGCGCAGGCGCAGGTCGTCGGGTTCGAGGTGCTCGACGAACGCGCGGTGCCGCGCTTCGTCTTCCGGGCGGATCGGCCGCAGCAGCAACTCACGCCCCTTCCAGTGCACCGTCTCGGCCAGTGCGGCCGGGTAGGGCCGGATCGCGAAGCGCTCGGCGCCGGCACCCGGCCGCACATCGGCGTGCAGGTTCAGGCGCACCCGCGCATCGAGGGCGATCACGCCCTCGTGATCGGCCCACAGCGGGTTGATGTCGAGTTCGATCAGCTCGG
>JANYJL010000126.1 GCA_025361845.1 Rhizobacter sp. | reverse complement strand
GTTGACGGCAGCGAGCATTTCGCCGTAATTGGCCATGGAGCCAGCAGCCTTGACGAGTTCAGTGATCGTCTTGAGGCTGGCCAGAGCGGCAGAGATTTCAGCGTACATGGGGGCTCCGGAAAAGTTGAGACGCCTAACGTGCTTTAGACAGCAAGCAAGAGTTGCTGCCGCTAGGAACAAATTCTGTCATGGGTGAATATGTTCCTGATGGAGGTCATCGTCCGAGACTGCGATCCGGCTCTTCAGACCCATCCGAAGAACCTCGCTGCGTCGAAGCTGCCACATGTACTTTTTGCCATCGTACTGGGCCCCCCTGGCCAGAGCGAGGCGGCGCAGTTCGGTCTCGCCCGGTTTGATTTTGAACGACACGATGGGATCGTCGCGCTTCTGGATCACCACACGCTCGATCGCCAGTTCGATGGTCGTCAGGCGCTCGGTGCCTTCGGGGTTCTCCCGGTATCTGACGCACACCAGATCACCGCCGTGTGTGCGTGCCAGTTTGATCGCACCACGTTGATTTGGCTTGATCTTCTTGGCCACACGCCACTCGTCGAGACGCTCCGCCTTGGTTTTCAGGTGCTGGACAACCACGCAATCTCCTGTGGGGCAAGAAGCCACGATGAGGCCCGGGCTTGCGATGCCGCCATTCTTCCTGGATACTGGATGAATGTACAGCTATTGAGTCAAGATCAAGGGGATGTCATGCACGATATGTCGGACGACTTCTTGCCGCCGTCGCCGCCGCCGCGTCTGCTCGACCTCCTCCGTCAGCAGGTCCGCTACATGCACTACAGCCTGCGTACCGAGGAGGCCTACGTGCATTGGGTGCGTGCCTATATCCGCTACCACGGGCTGCGTCATCCGGCCGAGCTGTCGGGCGCCGATGTCGAGGCTTTCCTGACCTGGCTGGCGGCCGAGCGGCAGGTGGCGCCGGCCACGCACAAGCAGGCGCTGTCGGCCCTGCTCTTCCTGTACCAGAAGGTATTGCGGCTGTCGGTGCCGTGGATCGCGGAGATTGGCCGCCCGCAGCGGCAGGAGCGCCTGCCGGTGGTGCTCTCGCACGACGAGATCGCTGGCGTGTTCGCCGCGCTGGAGGAACTCTCGGCGGAACGCGGCAAGGCAGCAACCCGGGGCAGAACCCAAGTCACCGGCACGGTGGCGCCCCACCCCTTGTTCGCCCGCTTGTTGTACGGAACCGGCATGCGCCTGATGGAAGGCCTGCGCCTGCGTGTGAAGGACATCGAGTTCGAGCGTCGCGCCATCGTCGTGCGAGAAGGCAAGGGCGGCAAGGACCGTGTGGTGATGTTGCCGGCCTCGCTCGAAGCGCCGCTGCGCGCGCAGTTGGCGCAGGCGCACACGCTGTGGGCGGCCGACCGCGCTGCGGGTGTGGCCGGAGTCCAGTTGCCCTACGCGTTGGCGCGCAAGTACCCGCGTGCGGCGGAGTCCTGGGCCTGGTTCTGGGTCTTTCCGCAGGCCACGCTGTCGGACGACCCGCGCAGCCGCCCGCTCGGCGGCGGCACGCCGGGGCCCGATGCGCAGTCGGCGAGCGAGGCACCCGCGCAACGCCGTCACCATCTGTACGAGCAGTCCTTCCAGCGCATCTTCAAGCGGGCGTTGCAGCAGGCGGGTGTCCACAAACCGGCGTCGCCGCACACGCTGCGCCATTCGTTTGCCACTCACCTGCTGCTGGCCGGCTACGACATCCGCACCGTGCAGGAACTGCTGGGCCATGCCGACGTCAGCACGACCATGATCTACACCCACGTGCTCAATCTCGGTGGTGGGGCGGTGCGCAGCCCGCTCGATCACTTGTCGTCGATGGGGGCGGCGGTGGCGCCGGCGCGGCCGTCCGCGGTGTCTCCGCCCTTGCCCGCACGCAGTGGGCGCTACGCCCGCGAACCGGACCCGCCGTGTTACTACTCCCCACCCGCCCGCAGCACGTCGTCCCGGCTGTAGCCCCTGGCCGCCGCCGCGCGCTTCCCCGCTACGCCGAACTCCATTGCCGCAGCAACTTCAGCTTCCTGACCGGTGCCTCGCATCCGGAGGAGTTGGTGGCACGTGCCCATGCGCTGAAGTACGACGCGCTCGCCATCACCGACGACTGTTCCTTGTCGGGCGTCGTGCGGGCGCATGCGCAGGCCAAGGAACTGGGCTTGCACCTCATCATCGGCGCCCAGATGCTGCTCACGCCGGCTGTGCCGGGTGGTCACCTCGAAGAAGAGAGCGGTGAAGACGAAGAGGGCGGCGACGCCATCCCCACCGCACCCGACACGCTCACCCGCCTCGTGTTGCTCGCGCAGACGCGGCGCGGCTACGGCAACCTGTCCCGGTGGATCACGGTGGCACGTCGGCGGGCGCCGAAAGGCAGCTACCTCGCGCACCCGGGTGACATTGAAGGCAAGGTTCCGAACGCGCCGTTCCTGACCGGCCTGCCCGATTGCCTGGCCTTGCTGGTGCCCTCGGCGGCCCAGACTTTCGACGCCGTCTTCGCGCAGGCGATGTGGCTCAAGGCCTGGTTCCAGGAGCGTGCCGCCATCGCGCTCGAACTGCTGAACCGCGCGGGGGATGCCGAACTGATCGACTGCGTGCGGCAGGTCTCGCAGCTCACCGGCCTGCCCATCGTCGCGGCGGGTGATGTGCTGATGCATGTGCGCTCGCGCAAGCCGCTGCAGGACGCCTTGACGGCCACGCGCCTGAGCTTGCCGGTGGCGCAGTGCGGCTTGCAACTCGAACCCAATGCCGAGGCGCACCTGCGTTCACGCGCGCGCTTGGCCGCGCTGTACGAACCCGCCTGGCTCGCGCAGACGGTGCTGCTGGCCGAGAGCTGCAGCTTCTCGCTCGACGAACTGCGCTACGAATACCCGCAGGAGATCGTGCCCGCAGGCCACACCCCGGCCTCGCACCTGCGCGCGCTCACCGAAGCCGGGTTGCTGCGTCGCTACCCGCCGCACAAGCACCCGGACGGCGTACCCGCCCTCGTGCGGGGGCAGGTCGAGCATGAACTCGCCTTGATCGCACAGTTGCACTACGAGCCCTATTTCCTGACCGTGGCCGACATCGTTCACTGGGCACGCAGCAAGAACATCCTGTGCCAGGGCCGCGGCAGTGCGGCCAACTCGACGGTTTGTTATGCGCTCGGCGTGACCGAAGTGGATCCTTCGCGCATGAGCACCCTGTTCGAGCGTTTCATCAGCGCCGAACGTGGCGAGCCGCCCGACATCGATGTCGACTTCGAACACCAGCGCCGCGAAGAAGTCATCCAGTACATCTACGGCAAATACGGCCGGCATCGCGCGGCGCTCACCGCCGTCTTCATCAGCTACCGGCCGCGCTCGGCCTTGCGTGATGTGGGGCGGGCGCTGGGCATCGATCTCGAGCGCATCGACGCGGTCTCGAAGAGCCAGCACTGGTTCGACGGGAACGGCATCTCGCCCGAGCGCTTGTGTGAAAACGGTTTCGACCCCGACGCACCCGTCACGCGCCTGTGGTCCGAGCTCACGCACCAGTTGATCGGCTTCCCGCGCCACCTGTCGCAGCACCCGGGCGGCTTCCTGATCGCGAAGGAGCAGATCGCGCTGCTGGTGCCTGTGGAGAACGCAGCGATGGACGGGCGCTCTGTCATTCAGTGGGACAAGGACGACCTCGATGCGCTCGGGCTGTTGAAGGTCGATGTGCTCGCGCTCGGCATGCTGAGCGCGATCCGCCGCGCGCTCGATTTCCTGGGCCACAAGCTCGGCCAGAACGTCGAGATGCAAGACATCCTGGCGCCGCCCGACGGCTCGGACACCGAGGTCTACGACATGATCTGCCGCGCCGACACCGTCGGCGTCTTCCAGATCGAATCGCGTGCGCAGATGAGCATGCTGCCGCGCCTGCGCCCACGCGAGTTCTACGACCTCGTGATCGAGGTCGCGATCGTGCGGCCCGGCCCCATCCAGGGCGGCATGGTGCATCCCTACCTGAAGCGGCGCAGTGGTGAGGAGCCGATCGAATTCCCGAGTGCCGAAGTGGCGAAGGCGCTGGCACGCACCTGTGGTGTGCCGATTTTCCAGGAGCAGGTGATGCAACTCGCCGTGCTCGCCGCCGACTTCACGCCCGGCGAGGCCGATAGCCTGCGCCGTGCGATGGCGGCCTGGAAGCGCAAGGGCGGGCTCGGGCCGTTTCATGAGCGGTTGGTCGGGCGCATGGTCGAGAAGGGTTACGAACTCGCGTACGCCGAACGCATCTTCAAGCAGATCGAAGGCTTCGGCGAATACGGTTTCCCGGAAAGCCATGCGGCCAGTTTCGCGCTGCTGGTTTATGTGAGCTGCTGGCTCAAGTGCCATCACCCCGATGCTTTTTTGGCGGCCTTGTTGAACAGCCAGCCAATGGGTTTTTATGCCCCCGCGCAACTGGTGCGTGATGCGCGCGCGCATGGGGTCGAGGTGCGTGCCGTGGACGTGCGCGTGAGTGGCTGGGAGACAGTGCTGGAGCGCGCGCCCGATGAAAGCGCGCAGGCCGCGCTGCACCCGGTGCGCCTCGGCCTGAGCCGCATCAACGGCCTGTCGGAAGGCGCCGCCGAGCGCATCGTGAATGCCCGCACCACCGGGCCGTTCGACAACATCGAAGACCTCACGCGCCGCGCGGTGCTGAACGCGCACGAGCTGCAAGCCCTGGCTGCTGCCGATGCGCTGCAAGGCCTCGCCGGCCACCGCCACCAGGCCGCCTGGGCCGTGAAGGGGATCGACACGCGGCCCACCGCGCTGCTGCGCGAAACGCGTGTGCACGAGGTGCCGGCCCAACTCGCCGCGCCGAGCGAGGCCGACGACATGCTGGCCGATTACCGCGCGCTCGGCCTCACGCTGAACCGCCATCCGCTCGCCTTGCTGCGCGAGGAGCTGCGTGCCTTCAGGATCGAACCCGCGTCGGTGCTGCACGGTTTTCCGAACGGCCGCCTTGCGCGCGCCAGCGGCCTCGTCACGCACCGCCAGCGGCCGCAGACGGCCAAGGGCACGGTGTTCGTGACGCTCGAAGACGAAACCGGCGCCGTCAACGTCATCGTCTGGCCGGCCGTCGTCGAAGCACAGCGCCAGCCGCTGCTGTCGGCCACGCTGCTCACGGTCTACGGGCAATGGCAACGCGAAGGCGAGGTGATGCACCTGGTGGCGAAGAAGCTGATCGACCACTCGGCGCTGCTGCAAGGGCTGGTCAGCCGCAGCCGCGACTTCCGTTAGCCATAATCCGCCGCGCGCCTGCGCTGTGTGTCAACGAGCCCTCGTCCCATGCTGTACCTGCTGTCCCCCGCCAAATCACTCGACTACGAGACGCCCGTGCCGGCGGCCGTGCGCGAGGCCGCGACGACACCACAGTTCCTGCCCGAATCAGCCCGCCTGATGGCCTTGCTGAAAACCAAGACGGCCGCCGACATCGCCGAACTGATGGGCCTGTCGGAAGCGCTGGCCGAGTTGAACGTGGCGCGCTACCAGGCCTGGTCGAGCCGCAACACCGCGCGCAACAGCCGGCCCGCGGTGCTGGCCTTCAACGGTGACGTGTATGGCGGCCTGGATGCGCCCTCGCTGAGCCTGGCCGATCTGGCCTGGGCGCAAAAGCACGTGGCGATCCTGAGTGGCCTGCACGGCGTGCTGCGCCCGCTCGATCGCCTTCAGCCCTACCGGTTGGAGATGGGCACGGCGCTGGAGAACCCGCGCGGCAAGAGCCTCTATGCCTTCTGGGGCGACAGCATCGCCGAGCACCTGGCCGCGCGGGTGGCCGGGCACAAGGCGCCGGTGATCGTGAACCTGGCGTCGCAAGAGTACTTCCGTGCAGCGGACCGCCCGGCGCTGAAGGCGCGTGTCGTCGAATGTGTGTTCGAGGACTGGAAGAACGGCGAGTACAAGATCATCAGCTTCTTCGCCAAGCGTGCGCGCGGGCTGATGGCGCGCCATGCCATCACGCGGCGCATCGTGTCGCCGGAACAGTTGCTGGATTTCGCGTCCGATGGGTACGCCTACGCGGCCGAGGTGTCGGTGCCGGAGCGGCTGGTGTTTCGGCGCCGGGTGGACTGAGCGTCAGCGCCGCGGGGCGGTGTCCGCTGCCACCGCCTGGGGCATCTCGGCCCGCACCCGTTCCGGCGTCATGTGCAGGTCGCTCGCCTGCGCCAGGTGCGCCAGCAGCGCATCGACCACGGTGCGTACACGCGGCGCCAGGTACTGGCGGTGCGGGTAGTGCAGCACGACCTCGCGTTCGCCCGGGTCGTGCAGTTCGGGCATCAGCAGCTTGAGCCGGCCTGAACGCAGGTAGGGCAGGGCGTTGTAGAGGCCGGCCTGCACGATGCCGGCGTCCGCGAGGGCGAGGTCGAGCACCGCATCGGCGTCGCTCACGGCGAGCTGCGACGGCGGCTCGAACTCGACCCAGCGTTGCCGCGCCCCGGCGCGAAACCGCCACGGCGCCGGCACCCCGCTCGCAAAGCGCACCAGCGCGCAACGGTGCTGCGCGAGTTCATCCACCGAGTGCGGTACACCCGCGCGGCGCAGGTAGCCGGGGCTCGCCAGCAGCACCAGGGGCAGGGCGCAAACACGCCGCGCCACCAGGCTGCTGTTCTCGACCGGGCCGCCGCGGATGCCGATGTCGTAGCCCTCGGCCAACAGGTCCACCGGCCGGTTGTCGAGGTCGACCTCGACCTGCAACTGCGGGTGCCGCTGCGCCAGCGCCGGCAAGGCCGGCAGCACCCAGCGCCGGCCGAAGGTCACGCCCACCGAAATGCGCACTCGGCCGGCAGGTTCCACCGACGATTGCGACACCTCGGCCACCGCCTCGTCGAGTGCGCGCAGTGCCGCGCGTGCCTTGTCGAGGAAGCGCTCGCCTTCGTCCGTCAGGCGCAAACGCCGCGTGCTGCGCTGGAGCAGGCGCACGCCGAGCTGGGCCTCCAGGCGGAGCAGGTTCTTGCTCACCGCAGCCGGTGTCACGTCGAGGCGGCGCGCGGCCGCGGCGAGGCTGCCGGCATCGGCGATTTCTATGAAGGCGAGCAGGCCCTGGAGTTGTTTCATGCGCTGCCATTGTCAACCTGAAGTTGTCAAATCATTAACGGTCGGTGACTTTCGCTTGTGATCGTCCGAACCTAAATTTCACGTCATGGTCACCGGCGTTCGGTGGCCGGTGCAACAAGGAGCAATCATGAAGATCGGTATTCTCGGTTCGGGTGGTGTGGCGCAGACGCTCGCCGCAGGCTTTCTGAAACACGGCCACGCGGTGGTGATGGGCACGCGCAGCCCGGACACGCTGGCGGCGTTCGCGGCCGAGCACCCGGGGCTCGCGGTCGGCAGCGTGGCCGATGCCGCGGGCGCCGGCGAGTTGCTCGTGCTGGCCGTGAAGGGCCGCGCGGCGGTCGACGTGCTACGCGCTGCCGGCGCTACGCGGCTGGCGGGCAAGACCGTGATCGACACCACCAACCCGATGGCCGACACACCGCCGGTCAACGGTGTGGCGCAGTTCTTCACTGGGCCGAACGATTCCTTGCTGGAGCGGCTGCAAGGCGAGTTTCCGGCGGCGAACCTGGTCAAGGCCTTCAACTCCGTCGGCGCCGCCAGCATGGTGAACCCGCAGTTCGCGGGTGGCCCGCCGACCATGTTCATCGCTGGCAACGATGTGGCGGCGCGTGCCGAGGTGAGCGGCATCCTGGCCCAGTTCGGCTGGGAGGTGGCCGACATGGGCCGGGCCGAAGCGGCGCGTGCGATCGAGCCGCTGGCGATGCTCTGGTGCATTCCCGGCTTCGCCAACAACCAGTGGGGCCACGCGTTCAAGCTGTTGCACAAGGCCTGAACACGGCACGGGATCGGCCGGCCCGATCCGGCAAAATCGGCGGGATGAGCGATCAGCCCATCACGCCCGAACTGCGTCAGTGGATCGTCGACCAGGCGGCTGCGGGCCAGCCGCCCGAGGCCGTGCTGCAAGCCATGCTGGCCAGTGGCTGGCATGAAGACGTGGCCGCCGCGGCGATGGAAAACGTGCTGCGCGGTGCCCTCGACGAGCACGCCCGCGCCAACGGCCTGCCGCTGTTCTGCATCGTGCCCGAGCCCCTGTTGCCCGGCACACCCCAGCTGCTGCAACTCCCCGACCGCGAGGTGCGTGTGCTGGCGAGCCTGCGCAACCCGCGTGTCATCGTCTTCGGCGGCCTGCTGTCCGACGCGGAATGCGACGAGCTGATCGTCCAGGCCCGCCAGCGCCTGTCGCGCTCGGAAACCGTGCAGACGGCCACCGGCGGCAGCGAAGTCAACGAAGCCCGTACGAGCGAAGGCATGTTCTTCAGCCGCGGCGAAACGCCCTTGTGCGCGCGGCTCGAAGCCCGCTTCGCCGCCCTGCTCGACTGGCCGCTCGAAAACGGCGAAGGCCTGCAGATCCTGCGTTACGGCCCGGGTGCCGAATACAAGCCGCACTACGACTACTTCGATCCGGCCCAGCCGGGCACGCCGGCCATCCTGGCGCGCGGCGGGCAGCGGGTGGCGTCATTGGTGTGCTATCTCAACACCCCACCCCGTGGCGGCGCCACCGTGTTCCCCGACGCGCAACTCGAGGTGGCGCCGATCAAGGGCAATGCCGTCTTCTTCAGCTACGACCGGCCTCACCCGATGACCCGCAGCCTGCACGGCGGCGCGCCGGTGATCGAAGGTGAGAAGTGGGTGGCGACCAAATGGGTCCGCGAAGGCCGGTTCGATTGACGGCTTGGCGCGGCGACCTTCGTTACGTCGTTTTACAAGTTGGGTGGATAGCGGTTGGGTGCCCCGAGTACGGCTGTGCGGCAGCCGAAAAAACTCTGAAATTCCTGTATCCGGACTGTCAACCGGCCTTCTGGAGCCGGCGTTGTGAGGTGCGAGCTACCCGCTCTTCCATTCCAACCCTCCGGAGAATCCTCATGAACAAAATCATCGCTGCCCTGATCGCTTCCACCTTCGCCATGGGCGCTTTCGCCGCCACCGCTGCTGCCTCGGCTCCCGCCGCTGCTGCCCCGGCTGCTGCCGCTGCCCCGGCCGCCAAGGACGACATGAAGAAGGAAATGCCCGCCAAGAAGATGAAGAAGCACGCCAAGAAGGTCAAGGCTGCTGCCAAGCCGGCCGCCTGAGCGACCAAAAACCGCTGAAGCCGGGCTCGCGCCCAGGCTCAACGTCAACGAACCCGGCCTTGGCCGGGTTTTTTGTTGCCTGAATCGGGTCGATTCAGGTTTTGTCCAGGTCAGGCGCGCAGCCGGCTGTCCGCCGCGAACGGGCGGCTGTCCTCGATGCGGCGCCACTTGCGCTGCTCCCAGGTCTGCGGGCCCTGGAGCGACCAACCGTCGATCAGCGGCGCCAGTTCGATGCGCGGCACACGCTGGAACATCGGTGCCGCGGTGGGCAGGTACCAGCGCCCCCGGCGCAGCCGCACCGGCAGGCTCGCCCGGTCTTCGCTGACCCAGTAGACGCAGGCCCGTTCGGCCCAGAAGGCGTGGCGCTCGAAGTTCACGCGCCCGGCAAAGCCGGTGTCGGCCGCGAACACCAGGCATTCGTGCTCCAGCTCGACGATCGCGTGCTCCAGGTCGCCAGGCGTGTCGCCGCGGCCGCGGTGCAGGAACACCACCCGCTCGATGCTCGGGGCGTGGACGCGGTCCACTTCTACGTCGTCCCGGTAGACGACGATGTCCTGGCCATGCCAGGCGGTCAGCCAAGTTGCTCTCATTGATTTCTCCTCATGAGCGCTTACCGTAGTCCTTCGCGCGGCCACAAATGTGACCAGAGGCATCAAGGTGCAAGCAGGGATAGGGATGGCGCCCGGCCCGGCACTTGCACTAGAAACCAGCACTGCAACCGAGCAAGGCGCCGATGGACGCGAACGTCAACCCTTCCCGCCTGCCGATCGTCGGTGAGGCTGCGCGCCCGGCCGAGCGGGACGTGCTGGCCCACGGCCAGGCCAGTGCGCCGCCGGCCCCGGCGGTGGCGGCCGGGCCGGGCGTCGCGCCGATCATCGCGGTGCACGGCGTGGGCGAGTTCGCGCCCGGTGACGTGATCGGCGAGATCGCCCAGCACCCGCAGTTCTCCCGCGTCGACGTGTTCCGCCGTGAAACCGTGTTCGCGCGCCAGTACCGTTACTCGCTGCTGATGGAAGGCCAAGCCGGCGACGGCCGCGCGAACCGCGTGCGCCTGCTCGAAGTGAACTGGTCCGACGTGCGCCGCGCCATGCCCAACCTGCCGGGGCTGCTGCGCAACTTCGTCACCCTGTTGATGGCGCTGAACCGCATCGGCATCAATGGCGCGTATCGCTCGAAGAGTTTGTCCGAACCCCTGCTCACTGGCGGCCTGGCGCTCTGGCTGGTCGAGGGCCTGCTGGTGTGGGCAGCCCTGGTGCCGGCCTTGTCTGCCCTGCTGTGGCAGTTGCGGCCGGGCGAGCGCATGGCCGCCGGCGTGCTGGTGGCCGGCGCGGCGCTCTACACCGCGCTGCTGGTGCGCCGCACGAGCCTGCCGCTGTCGGTGGGCGGGGTGGTTTTCGCGGTGTTCGCCGTGGTGTCCAGTGCATGGACTTGTTTCGTGGCCGCCGGCCATCGCGATTTTGCGGCCGTGGCGGCGCAGGTGCACACCTGGGCGAGCCTGATCGCTGCCAGCGCGGTCCTGGTCAGCGTGATCGAGACCGCCGTGCGCCCGGTACCCGCCAGCGCGGTCGGCGAAGCGCGCTGGGTGCACCGGCTGTCGCGCATCGCCTGCCTGTGGTTGCCGCTGGTGATGATCGTGCTGATCCAGCCGCTCACCGTCTCGCTCCTGCTGCTGACGATGGGCGAGGAAGCGCGCACCAACTGGGGTGTGGCCTTTGCGCGCCGCCTGCCCTTCGATCCGCACGATGCGCAGATGGCCGCCAGCATCGTGGCGATCGCGCTGGCTGGCACGCTGATGTTGGGCGCGCTGCAATTCAAGCTGGTGCAGCGTTATGGCCGCAACATCACCGTGATGCTCGGCTGGGGTACGGGCGTCACCCTGCTGCTCATCGCGCGCGGGCTGGAGCGTTCGGCCTTCGATGAATGTGAGCTGTGCCAGCAATGCCTGCGCACCGACTGGCTGGCGTCGAGCGGCCTGCTGCTGGCCACGGGTGCGAGCCTCACCTGGGTGCTGTTCGCGCGCAGCGAGCTGGCGCGTGACCCGGCCGGCCGCATCTGGTTTCCGGCCGGTGCCTTCGCGCGTTTCTGGGCCGGGCTGATGCTCGCGGCCATGCCGCTGGTGCTGGCCGGCACGCTCGGTTGGTTGTGGTGGCGCGTGGCCTCGACCGGCGGCCCGCGCGAGGGCGCGAAGGCGTCCGACGTGTTCATCCAGTCGACCAAGTACGCGCTGCTGCTGCTGCCGCTCGCGAGCCGCCCGTTCGCGGCCTTTCTCGACGCGCTGGGCGATGTGTTCTTCTTCCTCGTGCCCCAGCGCAACCTCAACACCCGCCACGACACCCAGCCGCGCCTGTGGCAGGCGCTGCGCTACCTCGACCCGGCCATCAACGGCCGCCACGTCGTGGTGTTCGCGCACAGCCAGGGGACCGTGATCGCGGCCGGGTTGCTCGCGCGCATGGCGCGCTTTCTGGTGCAGGCCGATCTGCGCCTGACCCTCGTCACCGTCGGCTGCCCGTTGACCACGCTGTACCGCAACTTCCTCGGTGCGCACATCGGGCAGGAGTACGCGGCCTTGTGCGAGCGCGAGCCCGAGCGCTTTCGCTGGTTCAACCTGTACCGGCCGGCCGATTACATCGGTGGCGAGGTCGAGCTGCCCGGGGTCGTCAACCGCGACCTGCTGACCGCCGGCGACCACATCGGCTACTGGGGCGACCGCGAGTTGCTGAAGTGGCTGAAGGCCGTGAGCGAAGACCGCGCGGCTTGAGTTTGGGGAAGGCCCGAAAAGCGCCTGCACTTCCCCGCTTTTCACCCGCAGACGGGGCTGCGGCGCCTCCTAGACTGGCTCCTCATTTCATTGCAAAGAGAGAGCAGCCTTCATGGAAATCGTCGCCAACAGCGTGCACCGCTTCTTCCCCGACAACCTGGTGCTACCCACCATGCCCGAAGTGGCCACGAAGTTGCTCCGCAGCTTCGGCGACGAAAACGCGAACCTGAACACCCTCGTCGACCTGATCGGCAAGGACGCCGCGCTCGTGGCCAAGGTGCTGCGCCTGGCCAACTCGGCGCGCTACAGCAGCGCCAACAACGTGACGAACCTGCGCGACGCCGCTGCGGTGCTCGGCACCACCACCCTGCGCAACCTGGCGATGGCCGCCTGCGTGACCGCCGCCTTCCCCACCACCAAGGGCCTGGACCGCAAACGCTTCTGGCGCCACGGCATCGCCTCCGCGCACTACGGCGTGCTGCTGGCGCGCGCCATGAACCTCGACACCGAGACCGCTTACCTCGCCGGCCTGATGCTGCGCAGCGGCCAGTTGCTGATGGCGATGCAGGCCGCCGCCGAAGTCGTCGATGTCGAAACCCAGGTCACCGAAGCCGGCAGCCGCTTCGGCTGGGAATCACCGCGCTTCGACTGCGCGCACAGCGACGTGACGGCCGAGCTGGCGCGCCGTTGGAAGTTCCCCGCGACCCTGGTGCAGGCCTTCGCCGCTGCTGCCGACCCGATGGCAGCACTTCCCTTCTCCGCGCTCGGCGCCGCCTTGCACATGGCCGAGGTGCTGGCCGATGCGATGGACCTCGAAATCTCTCCGCGCGAGGCCTTGCAAGACGCCGTGCCCGAACTCGTCGCGCACCTGCACTTGGACCTCGACTGGCTGGAAGAAAAGCAGCTCTCGCCGGCCGAACTGGCGCAGGAAGTCGAGATGCTCGGCTGAGAAGGCACGGGCCGACGCACCCTGCCCGCGACCGCTACGATGCGGCGATGAACCTGCTCTACATCGCCGACCCCATGTGCTCGTGGTGCTACGGCTTCGCGAAAACCATCGATGCCCTGCTCGCCGAACCCGGTGCCGCTGCGCCCCTGCAACTCGCCTTGATGATGGGCGGGCTGCGGCCGTACACCACCGAGCCCATGGCGGCCGAACGCGCCGACGAGATCTTCGGCCACTGGGCGCATGTGCACGAAGCGAGCGGCCAGCCGTTCGCCGCTGCACCGAATACCGCGCTGCACGAGCCCGGCTTCGTGTACGACACCGAACCCGCGAGCCGCGCCGTCGTCACCGTGCGCACGCTCTGGCCGCAGCACGGCTGGAAGTACCTGCACGCGGTGCAGAAGGCCTTCTATGCCGAAGGCCGCAATGTGACGAAACCCGAGGTGCTGGCCGACGTGGCCGAGGCGCAGGGCCTGCCGCGCGCGGCCTTCGCGAAGGCGTATGCGTCCGAGGAGATGCGCGCTGCCGTGCGCGCCGATTTCGACCAGGCGCAGGCTTGGGGCATCCGCGGTTTTCCTGCGTTGATCCTCGATCAGGGTAAGCGCTTGCAACTCGTCTGCCAGGGTTACCTGCCGCTGGCGCCGCTGCGCGAACGCCTCACTGCCGCGGCCCAACCCGCGGGCTGAGCCACCGCCACTCAGGCCCCGCCCGCCACCTGCGCCGCGCGTTTGCGCGCGTACATGTCGTGGTCGGCGCGGCGGATCAGCGCTTCCGCATCGTCACCATCTTGCGGGTGCATTGCCAGGCCCACGGCCGCGCCGCTGAGGTCGCGTGTGGCGGGTGTGTTGCCCAATGAGGTCAGTGGTTCATGCAGCACGTCTTCGACATGGCGGCGGATCAGTTCGGCCTCCTCCGCGCTGCCGATGGCATCGAGCAACACCACGAACTCGTCGCCCGCATAACGCGCTACCAGGTCACCGGCCCGCACGGCGGCTCGAAGCCGCGCGGCCACTTCCACCAGCGCGCGGTCGCCTGCGTCGTGGCCGAGCCGGTCGTTCACACGCTTGAAGTTGTTCAGGTCGATGAACAGCACGGCGAAAGGCTGCGCATCACCCGCGCGGCGCGGCCGGCGCAGGCGCTCGGCGATGCTGCGCACGATCACGTCGCGGTTCACCAGGCCGGTCAGCAAATCGGTGCGCAGGCGCTGCTGCATGTGCTGGAAGCTGCTGGCCAGTTCGCCGATCTCGTCGCTGCGCATGATGGACAGCGGCGCATCGAGCCGACCCTCGCCCACCTCGCGTGCGGCCGTGGCCAGGCGCGCCAGGTCGCGGGCGACCCAGCCCAGGATCGCCAGGCCCAGCACCAC
>JANYJL010000104.1 GCA_025361845.1 Rhizobacter sp. | reverse complement strand
GTGGTGGCCGCTGATCGTCAGGTTCATGGGGGGGTCCTTTCGCAGGGGTGGGGGGAAGCGGGAAAGGCGGGGAGAGGAGGGGTGTCGACGGGTGTCGTTCGGTTCAGTGTGCCCACCTTCGGGGCGCGTGACAAGCGCATGACACCATCGCTCACAACGGAAATCTGTGCGGGATCAAACACTCGTCGAAGGCGCGTGCGTGGCGGGTGCCGCACCGGACCTTTCCAGGCCCGATGCCATAATTTCGCATCGAGTCTTTCGGAGTTCGACTTGGACGTCCCCCCTCCTCGGTGACCGTCCGCTCCCTGCCGGCCTGAAGCGCGGCGCCGGGGTGAGACGGTTTCGAGCCCCCGCGTTGCTCCCGTTTCCACCCAGGCCCGGCGCTGCGTCATGCAGCACCGCCCCGCCGGAGTTTTCATGCTGAATGTCTTTACGCTGGCCAACGGCCGGCTGTTCCAGGAAGAGATCGAAAGCCCCGAGGCCCTGGCCCATGTGCAGCCGGTCTGGGTCGACCTCGACGCGCCGACGGCCGAAGAAAAGGGCTGGGTCGCGCAGCATTTCGGCGTGACCATTCCCGCCGACGCGGTGGACGACGACCTCGAAGAATCGGCTCGCTTCTACGAGGAAGACAACGGCGAGCTGCACATCCGCTCCGACTTCCTGATCGACGACGACCGCACGCCGCGCAATGTGCGCGTGGCCTTCATCCTGTTCAACGGCGTGCTGTTTTCAGTGCACGGCGAAGACCTGCCGGTGTTCCGGCTGCTGCGGCTGCGAGCGCGGCGCATTCCGGCCCTGATCGAAGACGCGAAGGACGTGCTGCTCAAGCTTTACGACGCCGACGCCGAGTACTCGGCCGATGCGCTGGAAAGCATCTACGACAGCCTTGAAGCGGTGAGCGCACGTGTGCTGAAGCAGGACGTGAACGACCAGGTGGCCGGCGAAGCGCTCGGCGCCATCGCGCGCGAGGAAGACCTGAACGGCCGCATCCGCCGCAACGTGATGGACACCCGCCGCGCGGTGAGTTTCATGATGCGCAGCCGCATGCTGAACGCCGAGCAGTTCGAAGAAGCGCGGCAAATTCTGCGTGACATCGATTCACTCGACAGCCACAGCACCTTCCTGTTCGACAAGATCAACTTCCTGATGAACGCGACGGTCGGTTTCATCAACATCAACCAGAACAAGATCATCAAGCTGTTCTCGGTGGCGAGCGTGGCGCTGTTGCCGCCGACGCTGATTGCCAGCATCTACGGCATGAACTTCAAGAGCATTCCGGAGCTGCAATGGAACCTGGGCTACCCGTATGCCATCGGCTTGATGCTGGTCAGCGTGATCGCGCCGTTCTGGTACTTCCGGCGCAAGGGCTGGCTGTGAGCTGATGCGGGCGGCCCGCTACGGCCAGCTGATCCGCACCACCGCGTTGCGCGTCAGCACATAGACCGCGCCGTCGATGCCCACGCCCAGATCGACCGGGCTGCCGCTCAGCGTCGCGAAGGCATAGGCGGCGTTGCCGTTTACCAGGTCGATGCGGCCGACGAACTGGCTCACGTAATCGGCGAAGTAGTACTGGCCGCGGTAGCCCGGCGGGAAGGCGCCACTGGCCGGGTAGAACGCACCGCCGGCGATCGCGAAGCCGGTGAAGAAGCCGCCCGCGCCCGAACCCGCCGGCGCGGCCGCGCTGTGTTTGTAGGTGAACAGCGGGCCGGTGATGGTGCTGCCCACGTTGTCCGGCCCCTCCGAGTTCGGCCAGCCGTAGTTGGCCCCCTGCACGCCGAGATTGATTTCTTCCCAGGTGTTCTGGCCCACGTCGTTGATGTGGATGCGCCCGGTACCCGCCTGCACCGCGAAGGTGAAGGGGTTGCGCAAGCCATAGGCCCAGACCGCACACGCGGGGTTCGATTGCGTCGTGCAGAACGGGTTGTCCGACGGGATGGTGCCGTCGTCGTTGAAGCGCAGCAGCTTCCCGAACGGATCGGCCAGGTTTTGCGATTTCGACGGCGTGGCGTTTTCACCCACGCCGACATACAGCTTGCCGTCGCTGCCGAAGTGCATCGCGCCGCCATTGTGGTTGGTAGCAGTCGACAGATCGGGCAGATCGACCAGGGTCAGCTCGCTGCCCGCTGCCATCACGTCGCCATCGGCCGTGAGGCGGCTGATGCGGTTGTGCGAGACACCGCCGACGAGCCGTGTCGAGTAGACGTACACGTAGCCATTGCTGGCGAAAGACGGGTGCAGGGCCACGCCGATCAAACCGCGCTCGCCGGACGAATCGACGTTGAGGTGCACAAACGGCATGGTGAGCAAGGCGCCGTTTTTCACCACAGCCAGGTCGCCGCCCTGCTGCGCGATGAAGAACCGCCCATCGGGGGCTTGCACAAACGCGGTCGCGCTCGACAGGCCGGTGACCCAGCTTTCATCGCGTGTGAAGCCGCTCGGCTGCGTGCGCGTACCGCCGAACTGCACCGTGGCCGTGGTCCACGCCGAGGCATTGCCCGCCACATCGCTTGCCCGTGCCCGCAGCACGTGCTGCCCCGCGGGGTACTGCGTGGTATCCACCGTTGCGCTGTAGGGCGCACTGGTGTCGGCGACGCCCAACGCCACGCCGTCGAGCTGGAATTCGACACTGGCAACGCCGCTGCCACCAACGTTGTCGGCCGCCGTGGCAGTGAGAGTCAGCGTGTTGATCAAGCCGGCCGCGAAGTTGGCAGGCGCGGTCAGGGCCACCGTCGGCGGCGTGTTGTCGGGCCCCGCCGGTGCACTCACGGTCACGAAGACGGCGGCGCTGGTCGTGGTCGCACCCTGGTCGTCGGTGGCACGCGCGGTCAGGCTGTGCGGGCCGGTGGTCGACGGGGTCCAGGACCATGTGTAGGGCGCCGCCAAGTCTTCGCCCAACTTGGTTGCGGCGTCGAAGAACTCGACCTTGGTGATGCTGCCGTCGCTGTCAGCCGCCGCGGCGCTGAGTGTCATCGTCGTGCCGGTGGTGCCCGTGGCCGCGGCACTGAGCGTGGCGGTCGGCAACTGGTTGTTGACCGGGCCGATGTCGGTGAAAGTGGCCGTGTAGATGGTGTCTGCCACCGGTGTGGACACGGTGTGCGCGGCCACGCCGGCATCGCTCCAGCTCGCGAAGGCATAACGGCGGCCGCCGAAGTTCTGGGCCTCTGCACCCAGGTCGCGCACGATGCCGACCACGCCGGTGAAGGTGAGCGGCGCAGCGACCGGCTGGCCGTCCAGCGTCAAGGCCAGCCCGGCCGGCACGGTGCGCAAGGTGACCTGCGATTTCTGCGGCAGCAGGTCACGCGTGACCTCGACCATTGCGCCGCTGCTGTCGGTGGCGCGCAGGTGGAAGCGGTAGAACACGTTGTCGGCGGTTTCGCCCCGCACCGGAATGACCTGGCTGCCCCCAGCGCCAGGGGTCGCTTCGAAGAACGGATGGGTGTGGGTGTCGTGGTGAAGATCGGCCCACCAGGTCAGCTGCGAGGGCGCCAGCGCACCGTCTTCGGCGTCGCTGGCAGTGCCGGCGTAGATGACGGTCTCGCCCGCGCGAAAGGTCTGGCCCAGCGCCGGGCTGGTGATGCTGGCCTGGGGTGCGGTGTTGGGCGTGGGGACGGGTGCGGGCGACGCAGCCGGCCCCTCCTGCGTCGAGCCGCCGCATGCCGCCAACAGCAGGCACAGGCTTACCACCTTCCACCCGGGCTTCAGCGTGTTCGGCAGCATGTGTTCCCCCTGTTGGTTCGATCGTGCAGCACCATCCCGCGTACTGCTGTGACAAGTGGTGTGGTCCGGCGCCACCTGCGGCCCCGCACCGGGGCGGGGCTCAAGTCATGACGGTGCAGCGCCGATAAAGCAGCGTCCGCCCGCCACGCCATTCCGATCGCCCCGCCGCAGCCACCATGCAAGACCCGAGCCTCTTCCCTCACGCCACCGTTGCCAAGCTGCTGCCGGCCTTGTGCGGCCTGCTGATGACCGGGCAGGCCGCCCAGGCAACGTCCCTCACCGTCAACGTCACCGACGCCGCCGGCAAGCCCCTCATCGACGCCGTCGCCCTGCTCGACCCGGCCTCGGCCAAGGTCGCCGTGAAGCCGGGTGCGGACGTGGAAATCTCGCAGTCCAAGCGCACGTTCCACCCGCGCGTCACGCTCATCACCACCGGCACCAAGGTGACGTTCCCGAACTTCGACACGGTGCGCCACCACGTCTACTCGTTCTCGCCGATCAAGACCTTCGAGCTGAAGCTCTATGCCGGCGTGCCGAACCTGCCGATCACCTTCGACAAACCCGGCTTTGCGGTGCTCGGCTGCAACATCCACGACACCATGGCCGCCTGGGTGGTCGTGGCCGACACGCCCTGGAGCGCACGCACCGCGGCCGACGGGTTGGCGCGAATCGAGAACATCCCACCCGGCAACTACCGCCTTCGGGTCTGGCACCCCGCCCTGCCGCTGACGCCCGAGCCTGCCGCCATCGCGATCACTGTCGGCGCCAGCGACCTTGCGCACAGCGCGAAGCTGGCCGTGACGGCCGAGCCCTGAGCGACCGCATCGAGCGACCCCGCCCCATGAGCGACACGACCCTCCCGAGCAGCCGCTGGACGGACCTGCGGCACTGGCTGCGCAGCTCCATCGGTGCGCGCATCGTGGCCTTGTTCGTCGGCCTGCTGCTGGTCATCCAGGTGGCCAGCTTTACCGCGATCAGCGCCAGCCTGGGCCGGCATGCGCGCAGCGTGCTGCCCGACAAGCTGGAAGTCGGCGAACGTGTGCTGCAAAGCCTGCTCGATGCGCAGGCGCAAAAGCTCACCGAAGGTGCACGCCTGCTGGCGGCCGACTACGGCTTTCGCTCGGCGGTACAGAGCAATGACGCCGAGACCATCGTCTCCGTGCTCGAAAACCACGGCGCGCGCATCGGCGCCACCGAGACCGCCCTGCTCGGCACCGATTTCGTCCCGCGCGCCGCCAGCGGCCGCGAGCTGAGCGACTTCAACGCCCAGATCAAGCGCCTGGCCGCGCACGCCGCCCGCGCCAGCAGCGGCAATGCGAGCGAGATCGCCCTGCTCGAAGGTCGGCCGCACCTGGTGGTTCTGGTTCCGATGAAGGCGCCGGTGCTGGTGGGCTGGGTGCTGATGGGCTTCCCACTCGATGCGCGCCTGGCCGCCGACATGAAGAGCCTGGCTGCACTCGATTTCACCCTGCTGACACGCCCCTCGGCCAGTGCGCCCTGGACGACAGCCGTCACGAGCCTGGCCCACGAAACCGCGGTCGGCTTGTCGGCAGGCGATTGGGTCGCCTCCGGCCACGGCCCCGAGGTCACGCATCTGCGCATGCAGTCGATCACCCTGCACGGCGCCGAGTACGGCGCGCGCAGCCACTGGCTCACGCCGCCCGCGCTGAACGCCGATGCGGCCGACAGCGGCGCCGCGGTGGCCGCCCTGCTCTCGCTCTCGATCGACGAAGCGGTGCGCCCGCCACAAGACCTGCAACTGGCGCTGCTGCTCATCACCCTGGTCGGCTTCGTCGTGTTCGGCCTCGGCAGCCTGTTCACCGCGCGGCGCGTGACCACACCGCTGCGTGACCTGGCCGATGCCGCCGAACGGCTGGGCGCAGGCGACTACGCCACGCCGATGCGCGGCCAGCGCCGCAGCGATGAAATCGGCGAACTGGCGCAGGCCTTCGAGCGGATGCGCGTGAGCGTCGGCGAGAAGCAGGCGCAGATTCTTCAGCTCGCCTACTGGGACCCGCTGACCGCGCTGCCCAACCGCGTGCAGTTTCGCGACGCGGTGCGCGAGGCCATCACCAAGAGCGTGGGCACCGACCAATCGGTGGCTGTGTTGATGCTCGACCTGGACCGCTTCAAACACGTCAACGACGTGCTCGGCTACCAGTTCGGCGACCTCGTGCTCAAGCGTGTGGCCGAGCGCCTGAGCCAGCAGATCATGCGCGAGGGCGACATGATCGCGCGCCTCGGTGGCGATGAATTCGCGGTGCTGCTGCGTTGTGGCGATGCGGCGCTGGCCGAGTCTGTCGCGCTGCGCATCACACGCGCTTTCGACGACCCGCTGACGCTCGAAGAACACACCGTCGACATGAGCGCCGGCATCGGCATGGCCTGCTGGCCAGCGCATGGCAACGACGCCGACGTGCTGCTCAGCCGCGCCGAGGTGGCGATGTACGCCGCCAAGCGCCGCACCGCAGGGCCGCTGATGTACGACGCCTCGATCGACGCGGCGAGCACGCAGACGCTGTCGCTGCTGACCGAACTGCGCCAGGCCGTCGAGCTGGGCGAGCTGCGCCTGTACCTGCAGCCCAAACTTGCGCTCGACAGCGGCCGCGTCGCCGGTGCCGAAACCCTGGTGCGCTGGCAGCACCCGCAGCGCGGCCTCGTGCCGCCGATGCAGTTCATCCCCTTCGCCGAGCAGACCGGCTTCATCCGCGTGCTGACGATGTGGGTGTTCGAAGAAGCGGCGCGCCAGTGGCTGGCGCTCGTCGCGCAGGGCATGACGGTGACGCTCTCGGTGAACCTGTCCACGCGCGATCTGCTCGACCAGGACCTGCCGCAGAAGTTCGACGCCCTGCTGACCCAACACCGCGTGCCCGCGGAAGCCTTCTGCCTGGAGATCACCGAGAGCGCGATCATGGACGACCCGCAGCGCGCCCTCGCCACGCTGAACCGCCTGAGCGCGCTGGGCTTCAAGCTCTCGATCGACGACTTCGGCACCGGCTATTCATCGCTCGCCTACCTGAAGCGCCTGCCGGTCGATGAGCTGAAGATCGACAAGAGCTTCGTGATGAGCATGGAGACCGACATCGACGACGCCAAGATCGTGCGTTCGACCATCGATCTCGCTCACAACATGGGCCTGACCGTGGTCGCCGAAGGCGTGGAAAACGCCAAGGTCTGGGAGCTGCTGCGCGAGCTGAACTGCGACCAGGCGCAGGGTTACCACATGGGCAAACCGATGCCTGCAACGGACTTCGTGCGCTGGTCACTCGGCTGGGAAGCGCGGCAGCTCGGCAGCGCCGTGGCGTCAGGCGCGCAAGGGGCGGCGCAGCTGCACTGAGCCCTGCCGCGCCCGGTTATCAGTCAGAGCGCGGCGGCGCGGCGCCGCAGCCCGACGACGAGCAGCAGACCGGACATCCACAACACCGCCGTACCGGGCTCGGGCACCGCGGCGGCGGTCGCCGTGAACCCGAGGCTGCCGTCCGACAGTGCAAACGTGCCGGCCACGCCGCTGAAGCTGAAGTCGCTCGCGGCGAAGCCGACGAGGCTGTCGTAGTGAACGAGGTCGTAGGACGCGCCGGCCACCACGCCGAAGTTGACCAGGTCGAACACGAACGGCCCGTTCGTGCCGCGGATCAGCGAGCCGACGTTCAGGTGGTCGCTGCCCGCCGAATCGGCGCCGAGCACGAGGCGGATCACACCGCCGCCGTTCCAGGTCAGGCTATCGCGCAGGGTCAGCGTGACCGGGTCGCCGGGGGCGATCGTGCCGCCCGCATTCAAGGTGACCGGCCCGGCGATGAAGCCGCTGCCGGCCAGGGTGCCACCTCGCGCGACGACGACCGCCCCGCTGCCGGTGGCCGAACCGCTGAGGTTGGCCACGGTCAGCTTGCCGCTGGCGGCGTTCAGCCCGTCGCCGATGCGGGTGCCGCCGGTGTAGGTGTTGGCACCGGTGAGGGTGAGGTTCGCGCCGCCGGTCAGGCCCAGCGAACCGCCGGTGCCACCACCGACACCACCGTCGCGGACGAGGCCGGAAAAGCTCGTGCTGGCGGCGTTCGACCACAGCGTGAGCTTCTTGCCGCCCAGGTCGACGAAACCACCGCCTTCGATCGACCCGACGGCCACGCCCGACACTGCCGCGGACAAGCCGCTGATGTCGAACGTGCCACCGCTGCCAGCGCCGACCCCGGCGTTGACGATCACGCGCGCCACGCTCGAGTTCACCAGATCGTTGAAACGAATGCGCCCGCCCGTGCCGCCGCCCGTGCCGCCCTCGGCGATCAAGGTCGCGCTGGCGGGGTTTGCGTTGCCTCGGAAGGACACCAGGCCGCCCACGTCGGTGGCCGAGTTCGCGCCGAGCGCGGTGATGCGGGCGCTGCCGGCGCTGGCCAGGTTGACGAAGCTGGTCGTGCCGGCGGCGTCGAACCCGCTCAGGCCGATGGCGCCTGCGTGGCTGACGATGACGGCCCGCTCCGCCGTCGAGCTGTTGTTGAACTGGGTGCCGCCGCCCCCGGCGCGCGCATCGCTGCCGCCGAGGTTGAAGATGTTCGCGTCACCGGCAGCGCTGCTGGCGAAGAAGCTGGTGAGGCCGAGGTTGATGCCGGCTTCGTTGGTGATCACGGCCCGGGCCGCGGTGCTGTTGGCGATGAAAGTCGTCTGGCCACCCAGCCCCAAGATCGAGGCGCTGGCGGGCGACGAACCCTGGTTCGTGATGTGAGCGTTGCCGGCAGTGGCCAGGTTCAGCGCGTCGGCGCCCTCGAAGTTCAGCACCCCGCCTCGCGAGGTGCCGGCCAGCAGCAGGAAGCTGGCGTTGGCGGCGGTGGCGCTGTCGTTGAAGACGACCCGGCCCGAGTCGCCCCCATCGAACAGATTGCCGCCGACCGCGAACGTGGCGTTAGCCGCCGTCGAGGTTCCGGAGAAGGTCACCCGCGCGCCTTCCGGGCCGAGCACGCTGTTGATGCGCGAGCCTTCGACGCTGAAGTTCGCCGTGCCCGCGCTGGTGCGCTGGCGGAAAAAGGCCCGGCTGCCGTAGGCGCCGGCCACGTTGGCCGCGCGAAGATCGAGCACTGCACTGCCAGCGCTGGCGTCGGCATCGAAGCTCACGTAGCCGCCGAGTGCGCCGGCGGTGCCGCCGCCGGCCATCACCAGCGTGGCTGCGCCGGCCGACGCGTTGCCGCTGAAGCTCGTGCCGCCGCCGATGGCGCCCGCTGCGCGCCCGCCGAGATTCGTGATGCGCGCGTTGCCGGCCACCGCGCTGTCGGTGAAGCTCGTCTGCCCGTTGTTCGAGAGGAGGAACAAGCCGCCCAGGTTGTCGATCGTCGCGCGCTGCGCGCTGGCGTTGTTCGAGAACACCGTGCTGCCGCCGGCGCCGCCGCCCACGCTGAACGTGGTGTTGTTGGAGATGTAGGCCGTGCCCGCGCCGGCATTGTCCGAAAAGCGCGTGCGCCCGCCGTTCGTGCTGGCCACCTCGCCCGGCGCATTGACGATGGTGGCGCTGCCCGCGCTGCTGTTGCCGTCGAAACTCACCGAGCCGCTGAACGCGCCGGCCACCTTGCCACCCGCGTTGCGGATCGTGGCGCCGCCAGCGCTCGCGCGATCGAGGAATTGGGTGGTGCCGCCCAGTGCATCGAGCACCTCACCGCTCGCGTTGTCCAGCGTGGCGCTGCTGGCCGTGGCGTCTTCGGTGAAACGCAGGTTGCCACCTTCCGCGTCTTTCACCACGCCGCCGTTGTTCGTGATGGCCGCGCGTTCGGCGCTCGCCAGGTTGCGAAACCAGGTCCAGCCGCCCGGCGTGCCGGGCGCGCCCGACAGTGCGCCCTGGTTGACGATCGTCGCCTGCCCGGCGTGCGAGCGGTCGCGAAACTCGGTGCTGCCGCCGATGGTGCCCGCCTCGCTCCCTTCGCCCTGGTTGGCATTGGTGATCAACAGCCGCGAGCCGCTCACGAAGGCGTCGTCGTAGAAAAACGTGCTGGCGTTGTGGGCACCGCTGACGCTCGACCCGCCGTTGATGATCTGCACGATGCCGAGGGTCGGGTCGAGGCCCGTCGTGTCGTGGCTGGCGTGGCCGCGGAACTCCAGCCAGCCGCCTTCGAAGCCATTGCCGGTGCCGGCTTCGTTGATGGCCGTGCCGAGCAGCTTCGCGTTGTCGCGGAAGCTGGTGATGGCTTGCGCGCCGGGGCCGAGCGCGCGCGCGCCCTGGTTCATCAGGCCGGCATACGCCGAGGCCAGCGCATCGCCGGCAAAGCTCATGCGCGCGCCGAGGCCGCCGCCCGCGCCGGCCAGCACGTTGAGCGTGCCGTCGACCCGCGCCAGATCGAGGAAGCTCGCCTGCGCACCCGCCGCGCCGAGCACGCTGCCGCCGGTGACGGTGATGCTCGACGACTTCGTCGCGAGCGCGTTGTTGCGGAAGATGATGTCCCCGCCCACGGCGCCCGCCGCTGAGGCGCCCTCGGCACGCAGCGCGTCGTAGGTGCTGCCACTCGTCGCCGCGTTGTCCTGGAACACGATGTGGCCGCCGACCGGAGCCGCGGCGCTGCCGCCGAGCGCGGTGATGTCGACCGGCCGGAAGTTGCCGGTGCTGCCGAGGTTGATGCCGGCGCTGCCCGTGAACACGATGCTGCCGCCGGCCGTGCCGGCATCGGCGAAGAATTGCTGCCGGATCGGGCCGCTGCCGGCGGTGAGGTTGCGGATGCCCGCGCCCGCGAAGCTCAGGCTCACGCCATCACCCTGCACATGGATCAGGTAGGCCAGTGCGTCGGCCTGCAACACGAGGGCGGCGAACGAATGCGACACGTCGAGCACGCTGTCCTGCCGGGGCGTGCTGCCGGCGAACAGCAGATCGTCACCATCGGCCGGCGCGCGCCCGGCGCTCCAGTTGGCGGGCTCGCTCCAGCGGGCCGAGGTGCCCAGGCCGGTCCACACCAGGGTGGCCGCCGAGGGCCATGCGCCTGGCGCGAGCAGCAGGCTGGCGCCGAGGAGGCCGCTGGCTGTCACGCGCTTTGCGCGCGTCGTGCGGTTCATGCGATCCCGTGATTTCATGGCTCGAAGGCTCCAGACGGTCCGGGCCCCCGAACCGGCATGGCAGGGCGCACTCGATGACCCGGGGTAGTTACCATCGCTGCCTGTCGCTGTCCACGGCCTGTTCGTGGGGGGTGCGTGGCCGCTGCGACCGGTCGAGCCCCGCCTGAAAACGCGCGGCATTACGATCGCGGCTCACGTCAGCATTGGGCCGCCGCCATGTCCCACGATCGCTCCGACCACCTCGCCCGCATCCGTTGGCAGCGCCCAACCGGCGAGCCCTTCAGCGACAACCGCTACAGCCGCCGCCACGAATGGCAGTTCGATGGCGGCGCCACGGTGCCCGCATCGTCGTCCCCGCACTCGGTGCCGCTGCCGTATTCCGACCCGGCCGCTGTCGACCCCGAAGAAGCCTTCGTCGCCGCACTCGCGAGCTGCCACATGCTGTGGTTCCTGTTCCTCGCCGCGAAGTCGGGCTGGGTGGTGGACAGCTACCGCGACGATGCGAGCGGCGTGCTCGCGCGCAATGCCGCGGGCAAGTTCGCGATGACGGTGGTGACGCTGCGGCCGGCCGTCGCCTGGGGCGGCGCACACCAGCCCGATGCAGCCGAGCGCGCGCGCTTGCACCACGCCGCACACGAGGCCTGCTACATCGCGAACTCGGTGACGACCGACGTGCGCTGCGAGCCGGTCGACCCGGACTGATCGGCCAGGCTCGCCATGTACCTTCCCTCCCACTTCGAAGAAAAGCGCGCCGAGGTGCTGCACGCGGCGCTGCTCGCCCACCCGCTCGGCCTGCTGATCACGCAGGGGCATGACGGTGCGCTCGCCGCGAACCCGATTCCCTTCATCCTCGATGTCGATGCGGGCGGCGCGCGTGTGCTGCGCGGCCACGTGGCGCGCGCCAACCCGCTGTGGCGCGAGGCGCGTGGCGATGTCGATGCGCTGGTCGTCTTTCAAGGCCCGCAGGGCTATGTCTCGCCGGGCTGGTACGCCACCAAGGCCGAGACAGGCAAGGTCGTGCCGACCTGGAATTACGTGATGGTGCAGGCGCGCGGCCCGCTTCGTGTGCGGGACGACGCAGCCTGGCTGCACGCCTTCGTGACGCGGCTGACCGACACGCACGAGGCCCCACGCGCCGCGCCCTGGGCCGTGAGCGATGCGCCGGCCGACTACATCGCGACGATGCTGCGTGCGATCGTCGGCATCGAGATTCCGGTCTCGTCGCTCATCGGCAAATGGAAGGTGAGCCAGAACAGGAACGCGGCGGACCGCGAGGGCGTGGCACGTGGCCTCGCGGAGCAAGACACGGCCGACGCCGCCGCGATGGCGAAGCTCGTGAAGCCCTGAGCTGCACCGCGCCGATCAGCCCGCCGCGCGTAACGCTGCCGCGTGAAAGCGCAGGTGGTCTTCGATGAAGCTGGCGATGAAGTAGTAGCCGTGGTCATAACCCGCGTGGCGGCGCAGCGTGAGCGGCTGGCCGGCAGCGCGGCAGGCGGCCTCGAAGGCATCGATGTTCAATTGCTCGGCCAGGAATTTGTCGGCCAGGCCCTGGTCCACCAGGAGCGGCGGCAGGCGTTTGCCGGCCTCGATGAGCGTGGTGGCGTCATGCGCAGCCCAGGCGCTGCGGTCGTCGCCGAGGTAGCCGCTGAAGGCCTTGACGCCCCACGGGCACAACATCGGCGCGGCAATCGGCGCGAAGGCCGAAACACTGCGGTACAAGCCCGGGTGCTTGAGCCCGAGCGTCAGCGCACCATGCCCGCCCATCAAGTGGCCGAACAGCGCGGTGGCATCCGCACGCACCTTGAACTGCTGCGCCAGCAGCGTGGGCAGCTCTTGCGTGAGGTAGCTTTCCATGCGCCAGTGGCGCGCCCAGGGTTCGTTCGTCGCATCGATGTAGAAGCCCGCAGCGGTGCCGAAATCCCAGGCCGCATCAGCACCTGCGATGCCGGTCTCACGCGGGCTGGTGTCGGGCGTGACGAGCATCAGCCCCAGCTCGGCGGCCACGCGCTGCGCACCCGCCTTGATCGCGAAGGTCTCTTCGCTGCAGGTCAGCCCTGCAAGCCAGACCAACACCGGCACCGGGCCGTGCGCGGCCTGCGGCGGGCGGTACACGCCGTAGCGCATCGGCAGCCCGATGACACTCGACGCGTGCCGATAAAAACCCTGCACGCCGCCGAAACAGGCGTGCTCCGAGAGCGTTTCGATCGGCGCCATCAGTATTCGATCACCGAGCGAATCGACTCGCCGCTCTTCATCAACTCGAAGCCGCGGTTGATGTCTTCGAGCTTGAGTTTGTGGGTGATGAGGTCGTCGATGTTGATCTTGCCTTCCATGTACCAGTCGACGATCTTCGGCACATCGGTGCGGCCGCGTGCGCCGCCGAAGGCCGAGCCTTCCCACTTGCGGCCGGTGACGAGCTGGAAGGGCCGCGTGCTGATTTCCGCACCCGCTTCGGCCACGCCGATGATGATGCTGCGGCCCCAGCCCTTGTGGGTGCACTCCAGCGCCTGGCGCATCACCTTGGTGTTGCCGATGCACTCGAAGCTGTAGTCGGCGCCGCCGTCGGTCAGTTGAACGATGGCATCGACCACGTTCGGCACGTCCTTCGGGTTGATGAAGTCGGTCATGCCGAACTTGCGCGCCATCGCTTCGCGCGCCGGGTTCAGGTCGACGCCGATGATCTTGCCGGCGCCCACCATCTTGGCGCCCTGGATCACGTTCAGGCCGATGCCGCCGAGGCCGAACACCACCACGTTCGCACCCGCCTCGACCTTGGCGGTGAAGAGCACCGCGCCGAGGCCGGTGGTGACGCCGCAGCCGATGTAGCAGACCTTGTCGAAGGGCGCGTCTTCACGGATCTTCGCGAGCGAGATTTCCGCCGCCACCGTGTAGTTGCTGAAGGTGCTGGTGCCCATGTAGTGGAAGAGCGGCTTGCCGTCGAGGCTGAAGCGGCTGGTGGCATCGGGCATCAGGCCCTTGCCCTGCGTACCGCGGATCAGCTGGCACAGGTTGGTCTTGCACGAGAGGCAGAACTTGCACTGCCGGCACTCGGGTGTGTAGAGCGGGATGACGTGGTCGCCCTTCTTGAGCGACGTGACGCCGGGCCCCACATCGACCACGATGCCCGCGCCTTCATGGCCGAGGATCGCCGGGAAGATGCCTTCCGGGTCGGCGCCGCTGAGCGTGTAGTAGTCGGTGTGGCAGATGCCGGTGGCCTTGATCTCGACCAGCACCTCGCCGAGCTTCGGGCCTTCCAGGTCGACGGTTTCGATGGTCAGGGGCTGGCCGGCTTTCCAGGCGACGGCGGCTTTGGTTTTCATGAGGTGTTGTTGGTTCGAAGTGTGCAAGGGGTCAGATTCTGCCGATACGTTGGCGGGCTTCGCTCAGCAAGGTCTGAAGATCGGCAATCACGGCGTCGTCGAGCTGGGCCGGTCGCAGCGCCTTGAAGCTGGAGATGAACTCGCTCAAGGGCGCCAGCAAGCAGTCTGGCACGGCCGCCACGGGCGGCGCCGTCGCGCCCCAGGTCAACGAGGCCTGCACCCGATGGATCGAGCCGACGGCCAGCCGCACACGCTGCGGGATGGTGTCGAAGGCCAGTGCCACCTCGTGCATCGTCTGGCCTTCGACGAGCGTCAGGCGGGCCATCTCGCGCGCGTTCGCGCCGAGCCGCGTCAGGTTCGCCAGGCGTTCGAACTCACGCGCATCCAGCCGCGGGGCGGGCTTCACTTCGGCGCGCCCGAAACCTCGGCCCACAGGCCCTGGGCGATGTCGCGCAGCAACAGCGCGTCTTGCCAGCGGTCCGACAGGTCGTTGCCGTCGCGGCCGATGATGGCGTAGGGCTTGGGCCCGAGTTCGCCGACGAAGACGAGGCTGTCGTCCGGCCCGGCGCGGCGTTGCCAGCTCTGGAAGCCGTAGCGCCACCAGCCCTTGAACAGCTCGACCCACGGCTGGTGCGCCGGGAACGAGATCTCGATCTGCACCTGCTCGCGGCTCGCGACGCGGCCGTGAAAGGCCCAGCAGTTGTCGATCACGCGGTGCATGTAGGCGTGGTTCTCGTCCGACACCGGCCAGGCGAACTCGCGCCCGACGAGGAAGTGCGAAAGGTCGCCGAGCAGCTTCAGGTCCGGGAAGACGTCGAGGATGTCGAGCGTGGCGTAGAGGTCGGTGGTGATGCGGTCGCGATGCGTCTCGATGTAGACCGGAAAGTCGACCTGCTCGGCGAGGCGGCGCCAGCCGTCGATCAGGCGCACGACTTCCTTGAAGTCGCGCGGCCGAGCGTCGGGCTGCACGTCGAGGTGGTGGACCGGGTACTTCGACGCCAGTTCGAGCACCGGCAAGAGGTCCTCGACCGTCTTCGGAAAACACTGCCACTCCATGCCCATGCCGCGCGGCGTGCAGAACGCGTCGACGGCGCGCACCTTCGCTTCATCGCCGAGCGAGAAGCTCACGCCGTCGTAGCCGGCGGCGTGGATCTTCTCGAGGTTCTCGTGCAGCGAGAGTTCGATGCCATCGGTGTGGCGACGCTCCATCGCCCAGAGCGACTGGTAGACCTTGAACTGCTGCATCGCCGTCTTCCGATTTGAATCAGGCCACCTGGGGCGCGTGCCCGTCATGGGTTGCCATGTAGCTTTCGATCTCTGCTTCCAGCTCGGCCATCGCCTCGCCGCCGGCCATCAGGTCGGTGATCTCTTCGCGGCTCTTTTCGCCCTTGCGGAAGTCAGCCGCCTTGGCACCGCGGATCAGCACCGCGAAATGATCGCCCACCGTCAGCGCATGCACCACGTTGTGAGTGATGAAGATCACCGCCACGCCCTTCTTGCGCGCTTGCAGCACGATGCGCAGCACGTGGGCCGCTTCCTTCACGCCGAGCGCGGCGGTGGGTTCGTCGAGGATCAGCACACTCGCGCCGAAGTGCACCGCGCGTGCAATCGCGAGGGCCTGGCGTTCACCGCCGGAGAGGCCACCGACCAGGCGGTTGCCATCGTCGATGCGCGTGATGCCCAGCTCGCGCATCTCGCGCACCGCGACCTCATTCGCCTTCTTCCGATCGAAGACCTCGAACGGCCCCCAGCGTCTGGTCGGCTCGGCGCCGACGAAGAAGGAGCGCCCGATGCTCATCAGCGGGAAGGTGCCGCCAAACTGGTGCACCGTGGCGATGCCGTTGTCGCTGGCGTCGCGCGGTGTCCCGAAGGCCATCGGCTTGCCGTTCATCAGCATCTGGCCCGACGTCGGCTTGTGCACACCCGAGAGGATGCGGATCAGGGTCGACTTGCCGGCGCCGTTGTCGCCGAGCAGGCAGAGGATCTCTCCGGCCTGCACTTCGAGAGAGATGTCGTGCAAGACATCGATGGGACCGAAGGACTTGTTGATGCCTTTGAGCTGGAGCAGAGGTGTCTTCATTTCTTGGCCTTCGCGCGGGGTACGGCGTGCGACAACGCCATGGTGCGGAACGTGTTGTTCAGGAGCACGGCGGCGAGCAGCAGCACACCGATGATCAGGCTCGCCCAGTTGGCGTCGAAGCCGGTGTAGTAGATGCCTTGGTTGACGATCGAGAAGGTCATCGTGCCGAGCACGATGCCGATCACGGAGCCGTAGCCGCCGGTCAGGATCACGCCGCCGATCACCACCGCGATGATCGAGTTGAAGATGAAGGACTGGCCAGCCGAGACCTGGGCGCTGTTGTAGAGAATCGCCTGGCACATGCCGACAAACGCCGCGCACAGGCCGCTGCCCATGTAGAGGGCGATGTTGACCTTGTCGGTCGGGATGCCGGCGTTGCGTGCGCTGACCTTGTCACCACCGAGGGCCAGGATCCAGTTGCCGTATTTCGAGTGGCCGAGGATGTGGCCGACGAAGAGCATCGCCGCGATCCACCACAGCAGGATCACCTCGAACTTGCCGTCGATGAAGTCGCCCAGGATCGCCTTCGTGATCGGGTCGCTCTTCAGCGCCACGCTGGTGCTGCCGGCGACGATCACCGACAGGCCGAGCGTCAACCCCGCCACCGCGAACAGCGTGCCCAGGGTCACGACGAAGGACGGCAGGTCCGTGCGGATGATCAGGTAGCCGTTGAGAAAACCGATCGCGAGACCGAGGCCGAGCGAGGCCGCGATGCCCACCGGCATCGGCAGGCCGAAGTGGCCGGAGATGATCGCCACCGTCATCGAGCTCGCCGGGATCACGCTGCCGACCGAGAGGTCGAGGTGGCCGGCGATCATCAACAGGCCGACCGGCAGCGCGATGATGCCGAGCTCGGCCGCCACGTTCAGCCAGCTCGCCGCACCGCTGGCGGTGAGGAAGGTCGAGCCGCCGAAGATGGCGAAGAAGACGAAGACGGAGACGAGCCCGATGAACGAGCCTGTCTCGGGTCGTCGAAACAGGTTTCCGAGGGTGCCTTTCGGCTTGGCGTCGGTCGATGCCCCGGAGGTTGGGGCGGTCGTGGTGGTGGTGTTCATCGGGCTTGCTCCGCTTTTCAGATCAACGTGCGCCCGCCGCGGCACCGGCCAGGGTGGCCGCCACGTTGGAGGCGTCGACGATGCCGGGGCCCGTCAGCAGGGGGGCGGTCGGCACCTTCAGGCCGTACTGCACGTAGCCGTTGAGCATCGACACGGCCAGGTAACCCTGCATGTAGGGCTGCTGGTCGATGCAGAACAGCTGGGTGCCGTCCTTCACCCGCGCCAGGTTGGTCGGGTCCATGTCGAAGGTGCCGAGCTTGACCTTCTTGACCAGGTCGGCCTGGCTGATGCCGGTGGCCGCGCTGGTGGCGTCCCCCGCGCTGATCGTGATGACACCGTCGATGCTCGGGTCCTTTTGCAGCGCGGCCTTGATGGCCTGCGCCACGGCCGTCGGGTTGCCGAAGCTCGACGAAGGCAGCGGCAGCTGGCTGCCCTTGCCGCTGTGTTTTGCCATGCCGTCGGCCACGCCCTTGCAGCGCGCTTCGGTGTTCGTGGCACCTGGCAGCGTGTTCACGCAGAGCACGTTCTTGGAGCCCTTGCTGGCGAAGTACTCGCCACCGCCGCTGCCCGCCACGTATTCATCGCTGCCCACGTAGTTCTGCGCGCCCAGGCGCTTGGCGGCGTCCATGCCACCGGCGTTGTAGATGATCAGCGGAATGCCGGCAGCCACCACTTCCTTGAAGGCCGCGTCCATCGCCTCCGGCACCCAGTCGGGGCCGACGATGGCATCGGGCTTCTGGCTGATGGCGGTGCGGATCAGCTTGGCGGCATCGGGGCCAAGGTTGTCGTAGTTCTGCGGGCCGAGCCAGGTGACGCTGCCACCGGAAGCCTTGACGACCAGGCCGGCTTCGTCCGCGCCCTTCTTGACGCGTGACCAGAACGGATCGTCGGCCTTGCCGCCGATCACGATGATCTTGGCGCCGGCGGCCAGGGCCGCGCTGGACGTTGCCGCGATGGCGACGGTGATGGCCAGGGCCTTGAACAATGTGCTGACTGATTTCATTTGAACTCCTCGTTGGTGGTGGTGTCGTCTGTCGAACGACGGGGTCTTCTGACTGGGTCTTGTGACTAGCGGGCTGCGGGTCCTATTCATGGGGCGATGGCGGCGTCTCCTTTCGTCGTCCGTCGTTGCGCCCGTTGTTGCGTCTATTGATGCGTTCGAGCTTCTTCTCGTAGCGGGCCTGCATCAGGCGATCGCCTTCCTTGCTGCCGTCGTGCCAGGTGCCCATCCAGGTGTCGAGCGGGATCAGGCCGTCGCCGCCAAAATTCACCTCGAAGTGCTTGTGGTGCAGGTAGTGCGTGTAGGCATGGCTGTCCATGCTCAGCGCGTCGGTCAGCTCCAGCTTCTCGAAGCCGAGGTGACCGTTGATCGCGCCGAAACCGGCCATGTGCAGCTGGAACAGCGCGACGATCGGGTTCGACGGAATCACGAGGTGCCACAAGGCGACCGCGTGGTACAGGAAGGCCTCGACCGGGTGCATGCTCAGCGAGGAGAACGGGCTCGGATTCACCGAGTTGTGGTGGATCGAGTGGATCCACTTGTAGAGCCACTTCGTGTGGATGGCGCGGTGGATCACGAAGAAGTGAACCTCGTGAATCGCAGGCGCCACGAGCACCAGCGCGGCGAGGTACAGCGGGTGGTCCGCCCAGCGCAACCACGGCACCGAACCCTTCGCGAAACTCCACAGGAAGATCACCTGCACGAGCGTCCACAGCGGGATCGAGACGAGGAAGCTGCGCAGGAAGTTGTCGATGTTCTGGCTCTTGAACCAGAACACATCGGAGGGTTGCTCGGACGGGAACTTGTGGTGGTACTTGAAGCGCTGGCCCTGGACCTTGCGAACGTAGAAGCGCCACTCGTAGAAGCCGTAGAAGGCCAGGGCGGCCAGCCAGTTGACGCCCAGCAGCCAGGCCGCCCAGCCCCATGAAAGCGTCTTCATGGTCTCGATGTCGGGCACGACGAAGTACCACCACAGCAGGGCCGTCGCCATGTGGAAGGCGTTCCACGGCCAGACGAAGCCCGGGATCCACTTCAACACCTTGAGGAATTGAGGAGGCCAGGCCCAGAACGGCGCGATCTCGCTGCGCCCGTGAGGGGCCCAGTCGCCGCGCTTGTTGCGGGTTCCGTAGAGCTGGTCATCCATGGCCATCGCGGTGTTTGGTTTCAGGTGAGGAGAAGAGTGGCTCGGCTTGCACCCGAGTGCAACAAACTTTAGGCGAGTATCAGAAAAATTGTTCTACGGAGTTACCCCAACGGAAATCCAATTTCCATGAGATTGCCATTGGCGTCCCTTAGCGTCTTTGATCGCGCCGTTCGGTCGCGATCGCGGGTGCGTGCAGCGTGAACACACCGAAAAGCGAAAAAACTTTCTAAACTACTTGCACCCGGATGCATGTCTTTCTAAACTCTGGGACGATTCACCACCGACCGACGGTCCGAAGGACAACACCGTGAACTCACCCTTTGTGCTGGCCGCTTGCGCCGAGATGCTGTGGAACGACCGCCCGTTTGCCTGGCGGCTCGCCCGCCTGACCGAGATGGGCTTCGAGGTCGGCATCTGGAACTGGCCGAACCACGATCTGGCGATGCTGGAGAAATCGGGCGCGCGCTTCTCCTCGATGACCGGCTACCTGCGCGGCCGATTGGCCGACGACGAAGGCGCCGCCGAACTGCTGGCCACCGCGGCCGAGTCGATTGCGGTCGGCAAGCGCCTGAACGTGGCGCGCCTGAACCTGCATGGCACCGGTCTGGGCGACCGCGGCCTGCCCGTCACGCCCTGCGAAACCGTCTCCGGCGGGATGTGGCTGAAGGCGCGCGACACGCTGAACCGCATCGCCGATCTGGCCGAGAAACACGGCGTCACCTTCATGATCGAAAACCTGAACCTGCCGGTCGATCACCCCGGTGTGCCGTTCGCACGCGCCGAGGACACGCTGGCCTTGGTGTCCTCGATCGACCGTCCCGGCCTGAAGCTCAACCTCGACCTCTATCACGCGCAGATCGGCGAGGGCAACCTGATCGAGCTGTGCCGGCGTTGCCAGCCCTGGATCGGCGAAGTGCAGGTGGCCGACGTGCCCGGCCGCATGGAGCCCGGCACCGGCGAGATCAACTACGCCGGCGTCGCGCGCGGCCTGGCGGCGATGGGTTACCGCGGCACGGTGTGCATGGAGGCCTTCGCTTCCGGCGAGCCCGAGGCGGCGCTCGAAGCCTTCCGCACCGCATTCACCGTCAACATCTGATTCACCCGAGGGCGCAGGTCACGCGCCTTCACTCAACCCTTCAACCCTGGAGAAACTCTCATGATCATCAAAGTCGGATTGCTGGGCGCGGGCCGCATTGGCAACGTGCACGCGAAGAGCATCGCTGCGAATGCGGACAGCCAACTGGTTGCCGTGTCGGACGTGAACCAGGCCGCAGCCGAAACGCTGGCGGCGGCCTACGGCGCCAAGGCGCGCAGCTCGCAGGACATCATTGCCGACCCCTCGATCGACGCCGTGCTCATCGCCACCTCGACCGACACGCACTCCGGCCTGATCGAGGCTGCGGCGGCCGCCGGCAAGGCCGTGCTCTGCGAAAAGCCGGTGGACCTGAGCCTGGAGCGCGCCCTGGCTTGCCAGGCCGCCGTGGCGAAGACGGGCAAGCCGGTGATGATCGGCTTCAACCGCCGCTTCGACCCCAACTTCGCTGCGCTGAAGCGCGCCTTCGACAGCGGTGAGATCGGCAAGGGCGAACTGCTGTCGGTCACCTCCTTCGATCCCTCGCCGCCGCCGGTGAGCTACATCAAGGTGTCGGGCGGCCTGTTCCGCGACATGGCGATCCACGACTTCGACATGGCCTGCTGGGTCTTCGGCGGTGTGCCCGAATCCGTGACGGCGATTGGCTCCAGCATCGTCGACCCGGCCATCGGCGCGGCCGGTGATGTAGACACCGCGGTCATCACGCTGCACTACGCCGACGGCCGCATCGCCGTCATCAAGAACAGCCGCCGCGCCGTCTACGGTTACGACCAGCGGCTGGAACTGCTGGGCGCGACCGGCCTGCTGCAGGCCGGCAACGTGCTCGAGAACACGGTCAACAAGATCACCACGGCCGGCGCCACCAGCGCCAAGCCGGAGTACTTCTTCCTCGAACGCTACATGGCGGCCTACGCGGCCGAGTGGCGCGCCTTCATCGACGCGATCAAGGCGGGCACGGGCTATCCCGTGACGCTGCAGGACGGTGTCAATGCCCTGGCCGTGGCCGAAGCGGCGACGCTGTCGTGCAAGAGCGGCAAGTCGGTGCGCCTGAAGGACGGCCGGCCGGTCGCCGCGTAGGCCACAGCGGCTCGCGCTCTCATGGACTCAAGCGAGGCGGCGGTGCGAGGTCCGCAACACCAGGGTGCCCGGCGCCAGCAACGAGCCGGCGTCCACCGCGTCGGGCTCGACGATGCGCCGGATCGCTTCGGACACGAGGTAGTCCACCGGTTGGCGGAATGTCGTCAAGTCATAGGGCGGCGCGGACGCCATCTCGATGTCGTCGAAGCCGACGACGGCGATGCGGTGCTGAACGCCCGCAATGGCCATCGCATCCAGGGCACCGATGGCCAGGATGTCGCTCTCGCAGAACAGGGCTTCGATGCGCTGCTCACGCGGCGTGGAGGCCAGGTACCTCGACAAGGTGCGCAAGCCCTCCTCGCGGCGGTAGTGGGAGGTTTCCAGCACACAGGCCAAGGGGGTTCCGCGTTCCTGCAGGCGATCGCGGAAGCCATCGAGCCGGCGCAACTCGGTGCGCTCCGAGGGCGGGCCGGCCATGTGCCCGATGCGCCGATAGCCCTGGGCCAGAAAGAGGTCGGCGATCTCCGACCCCGCCGCATAACCATCGGTGGTGACACAGGGAATGTTCGCCACGGCGCTGTTGCGGCTCACCACCACCAAGGGGATGTGCTTGATCTTCTGGGCCAGCTCGATGAGGGCCTGGTCGAGCGTGGTGCCCATGAACATGATGCCGGCGACCTGGAATTGATCGGCCAGGCGCAAGGCCGCCGCCGGCCCATATTCCGGGCTGAGGTTCAGCAGCAGCGTACTGAAGCCCTGCGCCTGAAACTGCCGGGTGGCTTCATTCAGCATGAACAACTGATTCGGGTTGCCGAGTTCGTCGACCACCAGCGCAATCAGCCGGGTGCTGTGGGTGGACAGGCTGCGCGCCAGCAGGTTGGGCGAGTAGCCCATTTCGGCGGCGACCTGCAACACGCGCTCGCGCACGTCGGGCGCGATGGATGCGCCTTCAGCGAAGGCGCGCGAGACCGTCCACTTGGACACGCCAACACGCTCGGCGACATCGCTGGCGGTGATTTTCTTGGTGGTCGAGTTGTTCCGTGCCATCGCCGGCGACTGTAGCCGCATCAACCCCCAACGAGGAGCTTTCAATGCCCCAATGGATTCCGAGCGTCGACTTCGACGCCATCGACGATGAAGACGTCGTGCGCTTCGACCACGGCGACAAGACTTTCGCCATCTATCGCGTGGAAGACAAGGCCTATGCCAGCGACGGCCTGTGCACGCACGAGAAGGTGCATCTGTGCGATGGCCTGGTGATGGAGCACGTTGTCGAGTGCCCCAAGCACAACGGGCGTTTCGACATCCGCGATGGCCGCCCGCTGGGCGCCCCGGTGTGTGTCGCCCTCAAGACCTACCCAACCAAGGTGGAGGGTGGGAAGGTGTTCATCGAGGTCTGACCCGCCGACTGCCAGCAAAAGACCCGCGGCTTGTGGCACGCGGGCCTGGGTCGGCAAACAGGGAAAGGCAATCCTCAGAACGGAATGTCGTCGTCCATGTTGTCGAAGCCGGTCGCCGGCTGCTTGGCCGCGGCCGGGCGCTGTTGCGGCGCGGGGCGCGAGGCCGGCGCGGCGCGCTGCTGGCCACCACCACCGCCGCCACCACCTTCGCTGTAACCGCCGTCGTCGGAAGGTGCGCCGCCACCGCCCATGCCTTCACGACCGCCGAGCATCTGCATCTCTGTGGCGATGACCTCGGTGGTGTATTGCTCCTTGCCTTCCTTGTCGGTCCACTTGCGCGTCTTCAGGCGGCCTTCGACATACACCGAGCGGCCTTTCTTCAGGTACTCCCCGGCGATCTCGGCCAGGCGGTCGTAGAAGACGACGCGGTGCCATTCGGTTTCTTCCTGCTTGTCGCCGGATTCCTTGTTCTTCCACTGCCGCGTGGTGGCCACGCTGACGTTGCAAACCGCGTTGCCGTTGGGCGTGTAGCGCACCTCGGGGTCGCGGCCGAGGTTGCCGATGATCTGGACTTTGTTCAGTGAGGCCATGGTGCGGGCTCCGAGCGGGGGGTTGGGTGGGGGTTGGAGCGATTATCGCGCCCCGCCCTTTTCACCGGCACCCGCACAGGAAGTAACGCCTGCGGGGGAGCCGGGCTCACCCTCGAAAGAGCGGGTGGCGGACAATGCCACCGACGCCCTTCGCCACTGCGCCCAGGAGACCCACGATGTCCACGCGCCTCTGCGGTTTGTTTGCCCTCGCCCTGCTCGCCGGCCTGGCCGCTTGCGGGGGTGGGGGTGGCAATTCGACCAGCAGCTCGTCCACAAAATCGACCGCTCAGTCGGTCAGCGCGAATGGTGCAGTGCTGCCGAACGACAGCACCGAAGCGGCCAGTGTGGCCGTGGCCGCGGCGAAGGCTGCGGTCGCAGCAGGACCGGCGAGCCTGACCGTGCCGGTGAGTTGCCCGGGTGGAAGCGGCACCGCTCGATACACGGTGACCGGCCCGCCCGCTACGCTGGCCAACGGAGCCCTCGACACCGGTGAAACCTTCAGCATCACCTTCACGGATTGCAAGAGTGCTGTGGGTGCTGCGCCCGTGAACGGCACGATGACGCTGCTCGTCAACAACGGGCCGGCCAACCTGGCAGTGACGACCAGCGCGACCAACCTGAGCGTCACCCTGCCGTTGCGCACCGTCACCCTCAACGGCAGTTCGGCGCTGACCCAGACCGTGACGACTTCGGGCAGCGACGTCACCACGTCGAACCGATGGACGAGCACCGGCATCCATGTCGATAGTCGGCGCAGTACCGGCGGCACGAGCCGCTACGACCTGAGCAAGGTCGACTACACGCGCAACAACATCGTCGCGGTCAACGGCACGCCGGTCGGCAGCAGTTGTGAAGGGCACAGCACGCTGGACGCACAACTCGCGTTCTTCTCGT
>JANYJL010000098.1 GCA_025361845.1 Rhizobacter sp. | reverse complement strand
CTGGTGGCGCGCAGCGAACAGGCGCGCGTCTGGACGCAGCAGATCCAGCTCACCATCGCCGACATGGTGACCGAGGCGCACGATACTCACCACCCCATCGCCAGCAGCCTGTACTACGAAGACCAGAAGGCCGAGGCGCAGCGCTGCGCCGAGGTCTTTTGCAGCGTCCGCATGCCCAAGTTCATGGGCTGGTTCGAACGCATCCTGGTGAACAACCCGGCCGGCTCGCGGCACCTGGTGGCGGGCAAACTGAGTTACGCGGACCTGTCGCTGTTCCAACTGGTCGAAGGCTTGCGCTATGCCTTCCCGAAAGCCGCGGCGAAGGCGCTGGCCGCTGCGCCCACGGTGCTGCAACTGCACGCCCGGGTGGCCGCGCTGCCCAAGTTGGCGGCCTACCTGAATAGCCCCCGGCGCATTCCGTTCAACGAACAGGGCATCTTCCGCCGCTACCCGGAGCTGGACCTTCGGTAGGCAGCCGAGCGATGGATCTGCTGCTCGAATTCAGTGATTCCGAGGTCGCACAGGTGGAGCAGATCGACGGTTCTTTGCGGGTTCGATTTTCGGCTGCCTGCGTGATCAGCAGCACCCCGCCATCGCAGCCCTCGGTGCAGGGCTATGCGCAGGCGGTGGAACTGCTGCTCTTCGGGGCCACGGCCACTGAGCCGCTGGCCGGTCTGATGGGGCGGGTGCTGCGGGGCCGCATCGCCATGTCCGGGAGCTGGGCCGCGCGGCTGCCGCTGCCCAGCCGCATCGACGCACCCGTCCAGCTCGAACTCGGCTTCGCCCATCAGGGCACGCTGACCGCGCTGGGCGACGGCGTCGAATGCCGCTTCATCGGCGAGCCGAACTTCAGCGAATCGCTGGCCTGCTGAAACCATTCGCAGTCATGAGAACGCTGTTCGCTGGGGGCCTGGTGCTGGAACCGCAGGTCGCGGCTCACGCGGAAGCGATGTTCGTCGTGCTCAGCGACCCGGCGATCTACGAGTATGAAAACGAGCCGCCGTGGTCGGTGAACGAGCTGCGTGAGCGTTTCGCCGCGCTGGAATCCCGGGTGTCTCCGAACGGACAGGAGCAGTGGCTGAACTGGGTCGTGCGCCTTCCCGATGCGCAGCTTGCAGGCTATGTGCAAGCCACTGTCCGCTCTGGCGGCACGGCCACGATCGCCTACGAGTTTGCGAGCGCGTTTTGGGGCCGTGGCCACGCGCGCCGATCGCTGGAAGCAATGATCGCCGAACTGGCCGAGGGCTACGGGGTATCGGAATTCTCGGCCGTGTTGAAACAAGTGAACCACCGTTCATTGCGCCTGCTCGAGCGGCTGGGTTTCACGATGGCCACGGCCGAAGTTCACGCGCTGCGCGAGGTCGAGCGGGACGAACATCTGATGTGGCGGCGCTAGCCGCCTGCGGCCCAGTCCACGCGGTTCTGTGAGCGAGTTTTCGGCAGCCGCGTAGTCCGTCCCGTTCGCCTTGGCGATCCGCTCGACCAGATGTACCGAAGCTTCTGTCTCGACCCATCCCGGCGCCCCACGAACCACGCGCACGCCCTGGGGGCCGACTTCCTTGGAAAGGCTCTTGATGTACCGCTCCGGGTTTTTGCGAAGTCCAGAGGGACTTGAAACGCAGAAATCCGGCCACTAAATTCGCACGGCACCGGTGTCGGTGCGCCCCACTGAACTTGGAGAAAGGAATTGATCATGTCTTCACGATCTGGCACTTCCCTCTCGGGGAAGCCCGGCCGCGCCCGCAGGACGATGAGGGGTCGCGAGGGATCGCCCTCCATGAGCGAGAAGCAGACCCAGGCATACCTCATCGCGCGCGATGCGCTGCGCCGCATCCGCAGGACGTCCTCGCTGTTGTTGCCACCGAATGGTGATCCGGACGCCGCTCATCGTTCTGCAACAACTCATCGGCAAGATCGCAGCGACGGCTGAGCCTGGCTCCGACCGGGCGCAATCATCTCCTGCGCACGCCAGAGCTCGAAGAAGCCGCACGCATTTCGAGGCACCTGGACCAACACATCCGCCGCCTTGAGGGCCCAACTGCCGAACGGCAGCGGGCTTTCATTCCGGGCGGTGGCCGTGCTCGACGCTGGCGCGGGCACTCAGCTCGCGCCAGCCTTCCGACCGCGACTCCAAGGCTTGATCCGCAGCTTGCTTGAGTTGTTCTGCAAGCTGGGTCATGGTTCATCCTGTCGAAAGATCGCATCAGGTTCAGGTTCAAGACCGCGTAGCGATCAGGCCGAGTTGACAGCGATGCGCCGCGGCTTTGCATGTGCCTGCTTGGGGATGCGCAGGCTCAGTACGCCGTCCTTCAGGTTGGCCTCGATGCGCGCCGTGTCGAGCTCGCGGCTCAACGTGAAGCTGCGGCGGTAGCGCGGCACACGCACTTCGGCGTACACCGGCTCCAGCCCCTCGGGGGTGAGCCGCTGCACACCGCCTTCGATCAGCAGGGCATCGCCCTCGATCTTCAGCTCCAGCTGCTCCTTCGGCACGCCGGGCATGTCGGCCAGCAGCGTGATGCCGGCGGCATCTTCGAACACGTCGACCGCAGGCAGCACGGCGCGTTGCTGCTCCTGCTCGGCGCCGGTGCGGGTCACTTGTTTGTTGTCGCTCATGATGGGTTCTCCTGGAGTGTCGGGCGCGTCACTGCACCGTGATGCGCTTGGGTTGGGCCGATTCGCGGCGGGCGACGCTCACATGCAGCACGCCGTCGCGGTAGCTGGCGTTGACCTGCGCGGGATCGACATCGTCCGGCAGCGAGATGGCGCGCGTGAAGCTGCCGGTGCCGCGCTCGCGGGTATAGACCTGGACCTTGGGATCGTTCGTCGGGATGCCCGATGCGCGCTCACCAGCAATGCGCAGCACGCCGCGGTCGAGCGTCACCTCGATCTTCGCGGCGTCCAGGCCGGGGGCGAACGCATAGATTTCCACGTTGGAAGGCGTGCGGCCGACATTGACCGCCGGCAGCGTGCCCGGCGCGACGGAGCGGATGCTGCTGGGCAAACCCGGGACGCCAAACACGTCATCGAGTTCACGACGCAGGCGCTCGAACTGACCGAACAGGCTGTTCGGGTGATTCAGGATCGATTCATACATAGTGTGTGTCCTCCGACTCAATGGTTGACGCCGGCAGGAGACCAGGACCCGCCGGCTCGATTCTCGACATAGGGCCGGCAAAAACGGTTTCAAGGGGCCGTGCGATTCAAGGCGCCTCGACCCGGCGCTCTGCTGTCGCATGACCGTCGCCGGCAAGTCATTGACGACCATGCTCAAATCCGTTTTCGGCTGGCAACGCATCCGCCCCGCCCGTCTCACCAGGCTCCGGGCCGACAAAGAGAAGATCAGTGCAATCAAGTCAAGCTCCCAGCCCCTGGCGTCTCTCCGTCGCCCCGATGATGGAGTGGACGCTGTGTCCAGTATTCATGCGGGCTGCGGCGCGGGTCGTAGCAATTCCGTAGCAGCACTTTCAGGGCTGCCTGGAACGACGGTGTCGGGCCGATCGGACCGACGATGCCCGGCGCTGTGACAAGTCGCGGGTCCCTTTCCAGATGATAGACTCCTAGCTATCACTTGGGAGTCAGCCGCATGTATGCAGCCGTCGTTGAACCGGGCAAGATCGCCCAGGTTCTGGGTCTTCGCCGAAGGGTTACTTCGATCGAACAGCTCGAGCAGCAGGTGGAGGCCGGGTTGCCCAAGGCCTCACTCGGCGCCGTGGTGCGCCACGTTTACGGCACCTCGCCCGATGCGGCGGCCTTGATGCAGCGGGTCATCCCGGCGGCCACTTTCCACCGCCGGGGCGCGGAACTGAAACCGCAGGAGGGCGAACGGGTCGAACGCCTGGCGCGTGTGATCGCGACCGCAGAGTATGTGTGGGACAGCGACGATGACGCACGCGTGTTCCTCTCCACCGGCCACGCCATGCTGGGCGGCAAACGGCCGATCGAGGTGGCCTTGACGGAACTGGGAGCACGCCGGGTCGAGAACCTGCTCTGGTCGCTGTCCCATGGCGTCGCCGCCTAAGGCGCGATCCAAGGCGGCGGCCACCAGGCAAGGACCGTCGCAAGGCTGGCAGGCCTGGCGCATCGCCGACGGGCGGTTCGATGTGTTCAGCCCCATCGGCGCCTCGCTGGTCGGCGGCCGGTGGAACTCGCCGGGCCTGGGCGTCATTTATGCCAGCCGCTCCTATGCGGGCGCCATGTTGGAGTGCCTGGCCCACGCGGGTATCGGGCGCATGCCCAGGGCGCACGTGGCGATTGAGATCGCCATCGCGGCTGCCGTGAGCGTCGAGCGGCATGATGAGAGCAGCCTGCCAGCCGGATGGGACCACGCGGATCTGCGCGTAGCCCGGGCTTTCGGCGATGCCTGGATTCGCGAGCGGCGAACGGCCGTGCTAGTGGCTCCATCGGTCGTTGCGCGCAGGGAAGGGAACGTGCTCTTGAATCCGCAGCATCCTGATTTCAGGAAGATCACCGCCGGGAGCCCGGAACCGATCGTCTGGGATGCTCGCCTGTTCGGCCGGCACTGAGCATGCGCCTTTGTTGGGCCGTGGGGGAGGGAGTTGATGTGTTGATGTGCGTACGTCAGGCGCTTGCGCGCCGCACACCGTTCGCACGGACCCGCAAACTGATTGGCTTTGAAGCTGCCGTTCGCGGCCGGTTCTTGACGGCCACAACCAGACACTCGTCTCAGAGCTCCATTGCAGCCGGTCATCGGAGTTCCGATGTTTCCGAGTTGCTGCCATCGATTGGCTCACAGCTGCCCGGTGCATCGAGCAGGCTCCGCTGAACATCGCCGTCGCTCTGAGCCACAGTGCGAGCGGGTGTGTGGGCATGGTGCAATTTCAATTCAAACCGTCAGTGGCGGTTCATGGCCCAGGCGGCGGGCTGGTCGTAAAGTCGGTGTAGTCCAGCGTGCCGGTCAATCCGCCCAACACCGCGAAGAGCACCTTGGCGCCAGCCCCGTTGCCATCAGCGTCGTAGTAGAGGCTTCCGGTGGCGCTATCGAACAGGATGAAGTCGTTCGCGTCGGCGGCATTTCCGCCCGCACTGGAACGAAACTCATCGCTATCGACGCCCGCAGTAGTGCCACCGAGCAACGCCGCGAACAGCGTCGGATCGAGCGCGATCCTGTCGGCAGCATTGGCTGCGAAGCCGATGATCGAATCGACATTGGTCGTGCCGCTCAACGCCGTGTCGAAGACGAACGTGTCGCTGCCCGTGCCGCCCGTCAGGAAGTCGTTGCCAGCACCACCGGCGATGACGTCGCTGCCTGACCCACCGGCAATGGTGTCGTCACCGCCCGAGCCGTAGAGCACATCGTTGCCTGCACCGCCGTTGATCGAATCCGCGTCGCGTGTTCCAACAACGATGTTGTTGCCGCCGTTGCCATTGATGGAGCCGCCGTTGAGCAGCGACAGCGCGGAGAGGTCCACCTTCGTCGTGGCCTGGACGGTCAAGTTGAACCCGGCCATGTCCAACGTCTCTACCCCTTGCATGGTGAAGCCCGCCAGTCCGAGCGTGACGTTGCCCAGGAACTGAAGGGTGTCTGCATCGGTGCCACCGTCGATCACGTCGCCGGTGAGTTCGCCGCCAGTCACCAGAACAAGGTCAGATCCGGCGCCCCCGCTGATCGTGTCGGCACCGCTGCCACCACGCAGGACATCGTCACCTCCCGCCCCGGACAGGATGTCATTGCCACCACCGCCGTTGATGGTGTCGCCAGCCTGGGTACCCGTGATCACGTTATCGCTGGCATTGCCGCTGATAGATCCCCCGTTGACCAGTGTTAGGTCCGACAGATCCACTGCCGTGGTCGTCTGGATGGCCAGGTTGAACCCACCCATGTCCAGCGTCTCGACGCCGGTCAGACTGAAGTTGGCCGCGCCAAGGGCGACGTTGCCAAGGAACTGAAGCGTGTCGCTGCCCGAGCCGCCATCGATCGTGTCGCCGGTGAGCTCGGTTCCGGTCACCTGGAAGGTGTCGTTGCCCGTGCCGCCATTGAGCGTGTCTGCACCAGCGCCACCGCGAATCGTGTCGTCGCCTGCAGAGCCTGCCAATGCATCGGCGCCCGCGCCGCCATTGAGCGTGTCGTTGCCCTGCGTGCCGATGACGATGTTGTCGGCCGCATTCCCGTTGATGACGCCCGAATTGACCAGTGTCAGTGCCGAGAGATCGAGTGCCGTCGTGCCCTGCACCGCAAGGTCGAAGCCGCCCATGTCGAGCGTCTCAATGCCCGTCATGGTGAAACCTGCCGCGCCGAGTGTGACGTTGCCCAGGAAGGTCAGCGTGTCGTTGCCCGCACCGCCATCGATCACGTCGCCAGTGAGTTCGTTGCCTGTGACCTGAATGACGTCATTGCCCGCGCCGCCGCGCACTTGGTCGGTGGCGCCCGTACCGCCACGCAGAGTGTCAGCGCCATCGCCGCCATCGACAATGTCGTTGCCGGCGCCCGCTGAAATCACGTCCGCGCCGCCCAGGCCGGCAATCACGTCAGCGCCGTTGGTCCCGGTCAGGCTGTTGGCACTGCCGTCTCCGAGCTGGGACGCGACCAACACGGCCACCGTCGTGGTCGCCTGGCCGCCATGCCCGTCTCTCACGGTGTAGCTGAAGGCATCGTCGCCGATGACATTGACGTTCGGTGTGTACTTCGGGCTACCGGTTACGGCGTCGATAGCCACCACGCCATGGCCGCCTTGGGTAACGCTCACCACCGTGAGGGCGTCGCCGTTCGGGTCGGAATCGTTTGCGCGCACCGGCACGACGATCGATGTGTTGCGCAGCAGGGTTGCTGAGTCACTCACCGCCACCGGCGGGTCATTCTGCGAATTGACCACCACAGTGAAGTCGCCAAAGGCTGTTGCGCCCGCAAGGTCGGTGGCCGTAAGGCGCACGGTCAGCGTACCCACATCGCCGGCGCCTGGCGCGCCTGCAAAGGCCCCTGTAATCGGATCGAATGCTAGCCAGGCAGGCAGGGCTGTTCCGCCAGCGAGGGCGGCGCTCAAGGTCAGCGCATCACCAGCATCGATATCGGTGAACGTGTTCGCCGGCACGAGATATTGAAAAGCCTGACCCAGCGCAATGGTGGAGTTTGTCAGTACTTGCGCCAGCGTCGGTGCGTCGTTGACCGCCGCCAGGCTAAAGGTCTGCGTCGCGGCGACGGTGCCGCCATTGCCGTCGATGACGTTGTAGGTCAGCGAGACCGGGCCGTTGTAGTTGGCTGTTGGCGTGATGGTCCAAGTGCCATTGCCGTTGTTGACGACGCTGCCGTGGTTTGACGCAAGGCTGGTGATCGCGAGCGTGTCGCCGTCCACGTCGGTGAAGCCGGCCACCAGCGCGGCGGTGCTGACGATGTAGGCGGTGTCCTCGGTGCCGGCAGGCAGCGCGGCAGTAGCAGCACCAGTGGGCGCGTCGTTGACCGCGCCAAGGCTGAAACTCTGCGTAGCTGCGACGGAGCCGCCATTGCTGTCGATGACGTTGTAGGTCAGCGAGACCGGACCGTTGTAGTTGGCCGTCGGCGTGACGGTCCAGGTGCCGTTGCCGCTGTTGGCGACGCTGCCATGGTTGGAGGCCAGGCCGGACACGGACAGCGTGTCGCCGTCCACGTCGCTGAAGCCGGCCAGCAGGGTGGCCGTGCTGACGACGTAGGCGATGTCCTCTGTGCCTGCGGGCAGCAATGCGCTGGGGGC
>JANYJL010000395.1 GCA_025361845.1 Rhizobacter sp. | reverse complement strand
GCGGTGGGGCCCGAACGGCCGGGCAAAACTGCTACGCTCGCCCGAGTGACCCCTGCCCTCCACATCGCCCTGCTCGACGACGAAGTCGATATCACCCAGTTGCTGGCCGGCTACCTGCAAGCCCAGGGTTACCGCGTCACGCAGTTGCATCGCGGCCGCGATCTCATGGCACTGATGCCCACCGACCCGCCGGCCCTCGTGCTGCTGGACCTGGGCCTGCCCGGCGAAGACGGCTTTGCCATCGCGCGCCAGTTGCGCGAACACTGGCGCTGCGGCCTCATCATCGTGACCGGCCGCGGCGACGCGGTCGACAAGGTGGTGGGCCTGGAAGTCGGCGCCGACGACTACGTCACCAAACCCTTCGACCTGCGCGAACTGCTCGCGCGCATCAAGGCCGTGCTGCGGCGGGTGGCGCCGGCTGAACCGGTGCCGGCGGCCGCGATAAGCGCGCCACAGACGCCCGCTGTTGCGCAACGCATCCAGTTCGCCGGCTGGGATCTCGACATCGCCGCACGCCGCCTGTGCAACCCGCAAGGCCAGGACGTGGTGCTCACCGGCGGAGAGTTCGACCTGCTCTGCGCCTTCGCCCAGCACGCCGGCCGCGTGCTGTCACGCGACTTCCTGATCGAACACACCCGCGGCCGCGAAGCCGGGCCCTTCGACCGCACGGTTGATGTGCTGGTCGGTCGGTTGCGCAAGAAGATCGAGGCCGATGCGGACAGCCCGCAGCTCATCAAGTCGGTGCGGGGAGCGGGGTATATCTTGGTGGCGACGGTGGGCACGCGTTAGCAGTCACAAACTCTGTTCATGCCTACCGCCAAGCCTGACACGAACGAAATTGCTGCTCTTCGAGCAAGACGAAACATCAGGCACGCTGAATACTCGACGCACTTATACATGCAACTGCACCGCGAGTGCGAAGCCACGGTGGCTGAAGGCTATGTCACTCAAACGAGGGCGCAACGTCTGCTCGAATACTTGGAGAGCGACTCAAACGTCGCGGCGATCTATCCGAACAATGTCCTCGGCAAGGACGAACCGGGCGGCACAATCGCGCTACGAATCACTCGGCTGGGTGCGCGACGACGTCTTCCTGGCCTACAGCAAACACTTATGAAGACGACTCATCGAATCAAGCTCGTGTGCCTGGCCCTCGTCTGGCTGCCGCTCGGCGCCCTGGCCGGCCCGGGTGAGGCGGCCGACACGGCGGTGCAAGCCGCATCCGGCGTGGCCACCAAGGTCGGCAAGGCCATCGAACATGGCGTCACCGCCGCCGCGAGCGGCGTGGCGCGTGGTGTCAAGGCCGCGGCCAGCGGCATCGAGCGAGGCGTGAAGGCAGCAGCCAGCGGTGTCGAGCATGGCGCGCAGGCGGCCAGCAGCGCGGTGGGCAGCGTGGCCAGGAAGGTGGGCCTGCCTGCCGCCAGCGCGCCCGCGAAGGGCGACTGAGGAGACCTGCTTTCGCAACCGCATGCCCAAGCTGGTCCGGCCTGAAGCTCGCGGTGCGCAAGGAGTTGCGCCGAAGGCGGCGATGATGCAACCACGATGAGCACACCCACCGCCCTCCCGCCCGGCCTTGACGAGCGCGATGTCTTCCGCTCGCTCTTCGCCGCCTACCCCGATGCGCTGCTGGTGGCCGATACCGCGGGCACCATCGTGCTGGCCAATGCCGTGGCCGAAACCCTGCTCGGCTACGCGGCCGACGAACTGCTGGGCCTGGACGTCGATGTGCTGGTGCCCGACGCCATCCGCCCGCGCCACGCCGCCTACCGAGAGGCCTATGGCCGCAGCCCGCGCGCGCGGCCGATGGGCACGCAGATGGAACTGGTGGCCAAGCGGCGCGATGGCAGCGAGGTGATGGTCGAGATTGCGCTCAGCCCGCTGCAAAGCCACGGCCTGCCGCTGGTGGTGGCGGCGATACGCGACATCGGCGCCTACCCGCGTGTGAAGCAGGCGCTGCAACGGGCGCGCTACAGCGAGCAATTGGCCCAGCTCGGCCGCCTCGCGGTCGATTCACGCGACCCGCAGGTGCTGCTCGACCAGGTGCCGGCCACCGCCGCCGAAGCCTTGCAGGTGGACCTGGCGATCGTCTACCTGCTCGAACCCAACAGCGTCGAGTTTCGCGTGGCTGCGGGTGTCGGCCTTCGTGAAGGTGAAGCCATCGGCAGCCGCGTGCCGAACCGGCCCGACACCGCACCCGGTTTCGTGATGGCGCAAGGCGGCCCGGTGACGGTGGCCGACTACCACAGCGAGCAGCGTTTCAAGGTGCCGCCCAGCACCTTGAACGCCGGGTTGACGAGCGGCATGGCGGTGCCACTCTCGGACCGCGGCCGCATCATCGGTGCGCTCACGGTGCGCTCGCGCGAGGCCAAGCGTTTCGGAGAAGACGAAGTGCGCTTCCTCGAATCACTCTCGAACCTGCTCGCCACGAGCCTGCAACGTGCACAGTCCGAAGAGGCGCTCAACCATGCGCAGCGGCTCGAAAGTGTCGGCCAGTTGACGGGCGGCATCGCGCACGATTTCAACAACCTGCTGACCGTCATCCAGGGCAATCTCCAGGTGCTGGAAGAACTGCCGGCGCTCGCGCACGACGCGCACGCGCAGCAGCTCGTCGGTGCGGCGGCACGCGCCAGCAAGCGCGGCGCGGCGCTCACCGGCAAGCTGCTCGCGTTCGCGCGGCGCCAGGTGCTGCAACCGACGGCCGTGGACGTGAATGCCCTGCTCGGTTCGCTGGCCGACATGCTGCGCCGCACGCTCGACCAGCACATCCGCATCGAGGTCGATGCGCCGCCCTGCCCGCCCTGCCTGGCCGACCCGGGGCAACTCGAATCGGCCCTGCTGAACATCGCCATCAACGCACGCGATGCGATGCCCGAGGGCGGCACCTTGCGCTTTCGCGCCGAGCCTTGCGCCGCCCTGCCCGCCGCGGTGCGCAGTGAGTTCGACCCGGCGACGACGGGCGAAGAATGCTTCGTCGCGCTCTCCATCACCGACAGCGGCACCGGCATGCCGGACGACGTGAAGGAACGTGCCTTCGAGCCCTTCTTCACGACCAAGGAAGCGGGCCGGGGCACCGGCCTGGGCTTGAGCACGGTGTATGGTTTCGTCAAACAATCGCGCGGCGCGATCGCGATTGACAGCGCGCCGGGTGCCGGTACCACGGTCACGCTCTACATCCCGAGCGTGCGCGATGTGGCCGATGCCATCGAAGCGCCCGACCGCGGCAGCGCGGTGCCACCGGGCCTGCGTGTGCTGCTGGTCGAGGACGATGCCGAAGTGCGCACCGTGGTGCGTAACTTCCTCGACACGCTGGGCTGCGAAGTCACAGGCTGCGCGAGTGGCGAGCAGGCGCTGCAGTTGCTCTCGCCCGCAGCGGCCTTCGACCTGCTGCTCAGCGACATCGCGCTTGGCGCTGGCATGCGCGGCACCCAACTCGCCGCGCAGGCGCAGGCCGTGTTGCCGGCCTTGCGGGTGTTGCTGATGTCGGGCTTTTCAGCCGAGCTGCTCGAAGCCGACCGCGATTCACCACCGGGTTGGGATCTGCTGCCCAAGCCTTATTCGCGCGATGAACTCGCGCAGGCGATCACGCGGGTGCTGGGCGCGGCGTGATCCGCGCGCCGCTCACTGCAAGGTCATCACCTGAAGTGGTGCGGCCACACGCACCGGCGCCAGGCAGCCTTGCACGAATGCCGCCAGCCCGTTCACGTCCGGAATGTGCAGGTCGCGGCGGCCCTTTTCGGCGAACACGATGAGCTGGTGGCGGGCCAGTTTCGAGAGCGCGCGGCTCACGGTCTCGAGCGTCATGCCGAGGTAGTTGCCGATCTCGGCGCGTGTCATGCGCAGCGTGATCTGGTCGGTGCGCAGGCCGCGCTTCGCGAGCGATTCGGCCCAGTAGCGCAGGAACTCGGCCACCCGCGCATCGGCCGGCAGGGTGCACACCGACATCAGCGAATCGCGGTCGCGTGCGATCTCGCGGCTCATCGCTTCGTGCAGCACGGTCAGCAGCGCAGGCTGCGCGGTGCAGGCGGCCAGCAGCGCGTCGTAGCGGATCACCCAGACCTCGCCGGTGTCCATCGCCACGGCGTCGCAGGAGTATTCGCCGTGGGCGATGCCGTCGAAGCCGAGCCAGTCGCCGCGGAACTTCAGGCCCACCACCTGCTCACGCCCGTCCGGCGAGAGGTTGACGATCTTGAAGAAGCCCGAGTTCAGGATGTAGAGCTTGTCGAAGCGCTCGCCCGATTGATACACCGCTTCGCCCGCATGCACCACGCGGCGCTGCGGCGCGAGGGTGTCGTTGAGCAGCTTCAGCGTGTCCGCGATGTGCTGGCTCGCCCGCTGGTTGGCCGCGCTGTCGTTCTTCCTCACCGGGGCCGGCAGCGTGTTGCGCGGGTGGGCGCTGGCGGTCGGAGCGGCGGTGGCGGTGCTGAGCATGGTCTGTCTCCTGAAGGGATGCGACGGTTCGATGAAGGGGATGCTAGGCAGGCGTCAACAACCGAGTGACAACCACTGAACAACGGCACGGGCTGCTCTGTATCACTTTGTCAACGAAGCGTGAACGGCAGTGCGCTTGACGGGCATCAAGGCCGCGGCAGCATGGCTCGCTAGTCTCCGCAGACCGTGCCCGTTCTCGCTCCCAGCCGCTTCAGCGTTCGTATTCACGCCATGGCCTCGACCCTCCCGCCGCTCAACCCCGATGCGTTCGACCCTTCGATGCCGAACGACGTGAGCGCGGTGTTGGCCCACGCGCAGGCCCTGCAGCGCGCAGCCCTCGCCGGCCGCATCCAGCCCATGCTGCGCGGCAAGAACCTCGGCCTGCTCTGCACCGCCGACGATGATGCGGGCGATGCCGCCCTGTTCCGCCGCGCCGCCACCGAGCTGGGCGCGCACGTGGCGCACATCCGCGCGAGCCTGTCCGACCTGAGCACGGCGCAAGAGATACTGCATACCGCACGTTTGCTCGGCCGTCTGTACGACGCGGTCGAGTGCCAGGGACTGTCGACCGCCCTCGTGCAACAGCTCGCGCAGGCGGTCGACATGCCGGTCTACGAAGGCATCGCCTCGGCGAGCCATCCAACGGCGCAGTTAGCAGCTCAACTGGATGCGGTTTCGTCGTCGCCAGACCGCAGGCGCTTTGTCTTGCAGGCTGTTTTGCTCAGCACGCTGGCATGAGCGTTCGCCACCTCGACCGGCTGCTCGAACCGCGGTCGGTCGTGGTCTGCGGTGCATCCGACCGCGCCGGTAGCGTCGGTGCCACCGTCTGGCGCAACCTGCGCGCAGGCGCCTTTACCGGGCCGGTGTTCGCACTCAACCCGAGGCATCACACGCTCGATGGCGAGAACGTTTTTTCTTGCGTGGCCGACCTGCCGCAAGCCGCCGACCTGGCCGTGATCTGCACACCGCCCGACTCCGTGGCCCCACTGATCGGCGAACTGGCCGAACGCGGCACCCGTGCCGCCATCGTCATGACCGCGGGGCTCTCCGCCGCGCAGAAGCAGGCGATGCTCGACGCCGCGCGACGCCAACTGCTGCGGGTGCTGGGCCCGAACTGCCTGGGCCTGCTGAGCCCGCATCTCGGCCTGAACGCGAGCTTCGCGCACACCGACGCGCTGGCCGGGGACGTGGCCTTCGTCTCGCAGTCCGGCGCCCTGGTGACGGCGGTGCTCGATTGGGCCAAGTCGCGCCACATCGGCTTCTCGCACATGGTCTCGCTCGGCGAACGTTCCGATGTCGATTTCGGTGATCTGCTCGACCACCTGGCGAGCGATGCGCGCACCCGCTCGATCCTGCTCTACATCGACTCGATCGAAGCGCCGCGCAAGTTCATGTCGGCCGCCCGCGCGGCGGCGCGCAACAAGCCGGTGATCGTGGTGAAGGCCGGCCGCGCCGGGCTCGGCGTGCAGGCGGCGGCCTCGCACACCGGCGCCCTGGCGGGCTCGGATGTCGTGTTCGATGCCGCCATCCGCCGCGCCGGCATGCTGCGCGTGGACACCCTGCAAGACCTGTTCATCGCCGCCGAAACCCTGGCGCGATTTCGTGGCAGCAGCCATGCGAACACCGGCCTCACCTTGATGACCAACGGCGGTGGCGCTGGCGTGATGGCGGCCGATGCCGCGGCCCTCACCGGCGTGCTGCTGCGCACGCTGAGCGACGGCCTGCGCGGCCAGCTCGATGCGTTCCTGCCACCCACCTGGTCGCATGCGAACCCGATCGACATCATCGGCGACGCCCCCGTGCAGCGCTACACCGACACCCTGCGCAGCCTGCTCGCCGACCCGGACACCGGCGCCGTGCTGTTCCTGCACGCGCCCACCGCCATCGTGCGCAGCGAGGACATCGCCCGCGCCTGCGCACCCCTCGTGCACGAAGCTGCTGGCCGCGTGATGGCCTGCTGGCTCGGCGATGCGGCGGTGGCCTCGGCGCGGCTCATCTTCGAAGAGGCCGGCGTGGCCGACTACGCGACACCCGAAGACGCGGTGCGCGCCTGCGCGATGCTGGCCACCTACCGCCGCAACCAGGCCTTGTTGCAGGAAGCGCCCGCCGCCAGCGAGTACGGCCCGCCCGACCTGGCGGCAGCACGCGCCATCGTCGACACCGCCGTGGCGGCCGGGCGCGAGATGCTCGACGAGCTGGAAGCGAAGACCCTGCTCGCCGCCTATGGCATCCCGGTCGTGCCCACCGTCGCGGTCGGGCCGACGGCCGATGCGGTGCTGGCCGCGGCGCAGGCCATCGGCTACCCGCTCGCGCTGAAGATCCTCTCGCCCGAGATCAGCCACAAGTCCGACGTGGGCGGCGTGCGGCTGAACCTGCGTGACGACGCCGGCGTGCGCGCCGCCGTCGGCGAGATGCTCGCGCAGGTGGCGCAGCAGCGGCCCGATGCGCAACTCACCGGCTTCACCGTGCAATCGATGGTGACGCGACCGTACGCGCAGGAGCTGATCGTCGGCGCGAGTGTCGACCCGCTGTTCGGCCCCGTCATCCTGTTCGGCCAGGGCGGCACGGCGGTCGAGGTGCTGGCCGACCGTGCCATCGGCCTGCCGCCGCTGAACCGCGTGCTGGCGCGGGAACTGGTCTCGCGCACCCGCGTGGCGCGCCTGCTGGCGGGCTACCGCGACCACCCGCCCGCGAAGCTCGATGCGATCGGCGATGTGCTGATCGCGCTGTCGCAGATG
>JANYJL010000376.1 GCA_025361845.1 Rhizobacter sp. | reverse complement strand
CGTCGCCGGCCGAGTTGGCCATCACGAAACCGGCGCGGCCGTGCTCGTTGAGGCTGGCCGCGAACAGCTGGATCCACAGGTAGTTGGCGTTGTCGGTGTTCGGCAGGCCGAGCGCAAAACGGGGGTCGTCCTTCAGCCGGTCCTTGTCCACGCCCGAGACGTTGAACGGCGGGTTGGCCATCACGAAGTCGAAGCGGCCCGGCGCCTTGTGCGGGTCTTCGTAGTAGGTGTTGGCCTCGCGCACATCGCCCGACAGGCCGTGCACCGCGAGGTTCATCTTCGCCAGTTTCACGGTGTCGCTGGCCTTCTCGGTGCCGAACACGGTGAGCTCGCGCGTCGCGTTCTTCTGGTGGCGCTGCACGAAGGCCGCGCTCTGCACGAACATGCCGCCCGAGCCACAGGCGGGGTCGAAGATTCGGCCGTGGAAGGGTTGCAGGATCTCGACGATCAGCCGCACGATGCTGGTGGGCGTGTAGAACACGCCGCCCTTCTGGCCCTCCTTCAACGCGAAGTTGCCGAGGAAGTATTCGTAAACCTTGCCGAAGGCGTCACCCTCCAGGTCCAGAGGCGCCAGCAGGCGCAGCAGTTCCACCAGCGTTGCGTTGGGCAGCAGGTTGTAGCCGCGCGGCAGCACGCCTTTCAGCTCGGCGTTGTGCTCTTCCACCAGTGACATCGCGGTGGCGATGGCCTTGCCCAGGTTGGCGCCCTCGGTGAGCGTGAGCAGGTGCGAGAACCGCGCCTCGTCGGGCAGGTAGAGCACACCCTCGGCCTGATAGTCCATCGGCTCGCGCTCATCGGCCGGGATGCCCTTGGCGTGCAGCAGCACCGCCGCGTCGGAGAAGCGTTTGTCGGCGTAGCGGAGGAAGATCAGGCCCAGAACGGGCGTCGAAAATTCCGAGGGCTTGAGGCCGGTGTTGGCCCAGAGTTGGTCGGCGGTGGCCCAGAGGCGGTTTTCTACTGCTACGAGATCGGATGCCATCGGCCCTTCGGGTGTTCAGTTGAACGGTACGGCGGCGCCGCTGCCTACCTCAGCGCCGCGACCTGGTGTGCTCCGCCTCGGCAACCAGTTCGGAAGCCTTCATGCCGAGTGCGCGAGCGAGCCTGGAAATTGTATTGATGGTAGGCACGTTCTGACCCAGCTCGATCAGGGAGATGAAGTTTCGCTGCACGCCGGATTCCAGGCCGAGCTGCTCCTGGGTCAGCCCTGCCGCCAGGCGGACACGGCGCAACGCCGCGCCGAACGGTAGCTCGCGTGATCCGGAAGACTTTCCCACCATATGGTGAGAGACTGCAAGGTAGGATGCGCCAAGTCTTCCCGATATATCGGGAAGTTGTTTCACCGATCGCAAGCCCGGCACGGTTCCGGAGCTGCGACGCGGCCAACGGACCACACAACTGGGAGGCAATGCGGTGAGTGAGCAATACGACGCGCACCCGGACGGGCAGGTCGAATCCGCAGCACCTGTGGACGATCGGGAGCGCATAAAGGCAGCGATCAACGAGACGCTGGCGAACAAGGTCGCCGCCAAGGCCACGGAGAACGTTGTCGCCAAGTCGATCAAACACCTCCAGAGCCTGCGTTCGGATTTGGCAGGGGAAGACTCTGGCCTGGGGACGGTTTGGCTGGAGTACTGTGCCCAGGTCCAGGGTGAGCGGTCCTATGCGTGGGAGCACTACGAAGACCTCGTCCTCTATGCCGTCCGCGTCGCAGTCCAAGAACTGGCGGCGTTTGAGCTTCAAGCCGCGTGGCTCGGCACCCCCGAAGGCACTGAATGGCTGGACGCGCCGGACTCGGATCCTTCGCAGGTTCCGGCATCTGTCGATGACGTTGCCAACGAGATTTACGGCAACGTCTGGCAACGTGCTTCCGATTGGGAGGACCCGCGCCTGGAGCGGTACTTGTGTGGAGACGAGAATGATGATGCCGGCGATGAGGACGAAGACGATGACGAATTCGACAACGACGAAGACGACCAGGGCTGATCAAGCGTTGCCTACTGAGCCGACTGAGGCGTCGACCGACGAAAGCGCGACGGCGCTGGCGGGTGGCCGTACAGCCGACTTCGAGGACGACACACCGGGGATCTGCATCACGCAGTTGCTGCGGCAGTGGATGGCCGAGGACGATCCGGCGTTGGCGGCGTTGTCACCAATTCTGGTGGTTGCACCGACTAGCATTGAGCGGCACTAGCCGGCGCGCGCTGTGATGTTGGATACCGCGCGCCAGTTTGGCAGCTGTAGGGATTCAGGAGCCCCTGCCAATCGAGAGGAAGGCCGGGTCAGCTGCCCATGAGATGCGTTCACCCGCGGCGCCTTTCGCGAGTATGGGAGAGAAGATGAAGAATATGTTCGCTATCGCAGTCCTGTATGCACTCGGAGGCTGCGTGTCAGCCCCGCAGGTCGACTTCTCGAATTCGGACCCGGCCTGCGCACAGCAGTGCTCCGCCAATCACACGCAGTGCATGAGCGGCTTCAAGTTGTTCCCGCTGGCGAACGAATCCGCCTGCAAGACTGCCATGGAGACATGTGCCAAGACTTGTCCTTCGAAAGGCGAGGTTGCATCGGCGGCGCAATCGAAGAAGGCTCCAAGCACAACATCCGAACGGCTGAAAGAACTTGACGGGCTGCTCAAGGATGGCCTGATCAGCAAAGAGGAGTACGAAAGCAAGCGTATCGAGGTCATCAAGGCGATGTAGCTTCGAGAACCGAGCCTCAGTTCTTGCGCCGATGCCCTAGGGCGTGTTCTTGCGCACGTAAGGGCATGAATGAAGTTCGGCGACTTCCTGCGGATTTGACGGGCACGGGCACCGCGAATCGACAAAGCACTGACATTCGGCACAACTGCCTGCTCTGCTGCCCGAGCGATCGCGGCTGACAAGTGCCAGAGCGAGGTCCTGCGCGGTGTTGAGGTCGATGCCACGCAGGACAAAGACACTCTCGCGAGCTTCGCGGCGGCGGTCCTCTGCCGGCGTCATGGTCGCCACCGGCACCTTAACAATAGCTTGCAAGCGTTCGGTGCTCGCGACCAGTTCCGGGACCTCCTCACGATGGGCAGGAATACAGTGAGCGTCCTGCCATCCCCCGTGACGAGACGCTGTCGAGGCGACGACGCTCTCGTCAGCCAGCGATCAGGCGGCTGGTTTCTGCCAGCGGTGCGGCAGCAACTCTTCGATGCGGCTGTTCGGATGGCTGGGAAGCCGCTCCAGCACATCGCGCAGGTAAGCCCACGGATCGTGTGCGTTGAGCTTGGCCGACTGCACCAGGCTCATGACGATCGCCGCGCGCTGGCCGGCCAATTCGCTGCCGCAGAAGAGCCATGCCTTCCTGCCCATGGCCCAGGGTTTGATCTGCCGCTCGATGAAGTTGTTGTCGATCGGCACGGCCCCGTCTTCGAGGTGCCGCGTCAATGCGTCCCAGCTGTTCAAGCTGTAGTCGATTGCCCCCGCGATCGATCCGCCGTCCGGCACGCGCCTGCGTTCGAGCTTCAGCCAGACGTGCAACTCCTTCCACAGCGGCCGCGTGAGCTGCTCCCGCGCCGCCAGGCGCTGCTGCGCGTCCATACCTTCGAACTGACCTTCGACGTGGTAGATCCAGCCAATGCGTTTGATCGCCTCCTTGGCCACCTCGCTGGTGCCGATCAGCTCGTCGAACTTGCGCCGGGCATGCGCTGCGCAATGAGCGGTGATGCGCTGCGGGTACACGCGCTTGTCGAGCACGGCGTCGTACCCGGCGTACTGGTCGCACACCAGCGTGCCGCTCCACGCCGGCCGGTCGTCGTGATGGAGAGCGCCCGGTGGGCCCTGCGCCCCGCCCAGGAAGGCCACCGGGTACTGCGAACCGCGGCCCAGGCAGAACTCGTAGATCACACCGCGCTGTTCATCCAACTCGCCCCGCGCGTAGGCCCAGATGTACGCCCGCTTGGTCTTGCCCGCGCCGGGGTCCAGCATCGCAACAGGCGTCTCGTCGGCATGCAGCACCGGGCAGCTCAGCACGAAGCGCTTGTG
>JANYJL010000347.1 GCA_025361845.1 Rhizobacter sp. | reverse complement strand
AGCTCACGCACATAGGCCACCTCGATGCGCGGCGGCATGGCCGGCGCCACGCTGGCCTCGTGCATGCGATCGCCCACCGCGCTCGTCACGCAGCCGTGCGCCACCAGCACGGCCACGGCCAGGGCAAGCAGCGCCGCGCGGCGCCGGCCCGCCCGCGGCCCTGCTAGCCAGCCAGCCATGACTTGCGCAGTGCGAGCGCGGCCTGGCGCAGCTTCGCAGCCTCCGCGCCAACGCCCGCCTGCTCGTTCAGCGTGAGCGACACCGTGGCCGGCTCCGTGCCCGGGGCCGGCAGCGCGAGCACCAGGCTGTGCACACGTTGGTCGCGTGCCACCAGCCAGGGCGCGGCGCGGCCGGGCACCAGCACACGTTGCACCTCGTCGAGCCGGCGCAGCCGCCAGCCATCGACGGCCAGCAACTCGTCGCCCGGCGCGAAACCAGCGCGTTCGGCCGCACTGCCGCGCAGCACGTGCGTGACGGCTACGCCACTGAGCGCACCTTCGCTGACACGCAGGCCGAGGCGCTGCGCCAGCGGCGCGGGCGACGTTTGCCAATCGACCGAGACCGACGCGAGCAGGCCTTGCAGCGGGAGATCCCCCGTGCCGTGCACCCACGCGGCCAGCTCCTTGTCGAAGGAACGGCCACCGACCACGCGCAGCGCGGCCGCGATGTCCGCCTCGCTGATCGGCCCGCCGGCACTGGCGGCCCACAGGTGGCGCATCACGTCGTCGAGCGTGCCCCGGCCTTCGCGGCGCAGCGTGAGGTCGAGCGCCAGCGCGACCAGGGAGCCCTTGGCGTAGTAGCTGATGGTCGCGTTCGGCGTGTTCTCGTCGGCGCGGTAGTACTTCACCCAGGCGTCGAAACTCGCCTGCGCGACGCTCTGCACCTGGCGGCCCGGCAGGCCGAGCACGCTGCTGATCGTCTTGGCGAGCAGGCGCAGGTAACGTGGCGCGTCGATCAGCCCGGCGCGGTACACGAACAGGTCGTCGTAGTAGGACGTGAAGCCTTCGAAGAACCAGAGCAGCTCGGTGTAGTTCTCGCGGGTGTAGTCGTAGCGCGTGAAGTCCGCTGGACGAAGGCGTTTGACGTTCCAGGTGTGGAAATACTCGTGGCTGATGAGGCCGAGCACGTTCGCATAGCCGTCGCTCGTTTCGCTCTTGCCACGCTGCGGCAGGTCGCGCCGCGAGGCCAGCAAGGCGGTGCTGGCGCGGTGCTCCAGGCCGCCGTGGCCGGACTCGGCGGTGTTGAGCAGGAACACGTAGCGCGCGAAGGGTGGCTTCTTCTTGCCGTGCCAGAACGCGATCTCGGTCTCGCAGATGCGCTGGGTGTCGGCGAGCAGGCGTTCGCCGTCGAAATCGGGCAAGGCCCCGGCGACGACGAATTCATGCGCCACGCCGGCGGCCTTGAACGTGCCGCGCCAGAAGCGGCCGAGTTCGACCGGGTGATCGACCAGTTCGTCGTAGTCGGCCGCTTCGTAGACGCCTTTGCCTGCCGCATCCACTTTCACAGCAGGCAGCGCGGTCGCCACCTGCCAGCCACGCGGCAGCGTGCGCAACTCGACACGGTGCGGCTCGGCCTCGCGGCCCTCGACCCGCAGGAACACGCCGGTGCCGTTGAAGAAACCGCGCTCGGCATCGAGAAAGGCCGCGCGCACCGAGGTGTCGAAGGCATAGACGAGGTAACTCACACGCAGGGCGCCGCGGCCATTGCAACGCACCAGCCAGGTCGCCTTGTCGAGCTGTTCGAGCGGCGGCACGCGGGTGCCCTGTGTCGCTTCGACGGCCGACAGATGGCGCGCGAACTCACGCACCAGGTAGCTGCCCGGAATCCACACCGGCAGCGAGAGGCGCTGCTCGGCGGCAGGGTTCGGAACGGTCAGCGTGACGCGGAACAGGTGGGCATGGGCATCGGCCACTTCAAGTCGATACGACAACATGCGTTCAGCTCCCTGCCGCACCGAGAAAGCAGCTCAGCGCACCGACCACGGTGAGCCGAAAGCGCAATGTCAACCAGGCCGCAGCGCCCTCCTCCCGGTAGACGCGGCGGTCAACGACATAACAGCCGATCAGCATCAGCCCGAGCACACCATCCCCGCATACGCCGGCATCACCACCGCGACCCAGGCGACGAGCGACGGTACGACACCCCAGACGAACAGCGACTGCGGCGGGTCCGTGCGGCGGAACGCGAAACCCCAGTGGATGCCGCCGAGGAAGGACACGATCACCGCTGCGTAGGCCGCGAGCGACGCGGCGACATAGGGCAGCGCCTCGGCGCGCACGATCCAGATCAGCGCGGCGCCGACGACGAAGGGCAGCAGGCCCCCATAACCCAGCCGCAAGGCCATGGGCGTGGGGTGATTCAACGACGCGGCAGAGGCGTTCAAGACAGGCTCCATTCAACAAGGCGGGCAAGGGGCTTGATTGTCGCTCGCGCGCGGCGCAGGCAATGCCGCTACGCTGCACACATGGAAACCGCGAAGGCCTTTCGGGGCAACAAGAGCGCCCTGCCGAGCAAGCCCTGCGTGCAGTGCGGCCGGGCGATGAGCTGGCGCAAGGCCTGGGCGAAGAACTGGGCCGAGGTGAGGTACTGCTCCGACCGTTGCCGTGCCGATGCGAAGCGGAGCGCGGCGTGATGGCAAGCACAGCGCCAGCCGGTTCAGTTCGACACCTCGTGCTGGTGCTCGGGGATCAGCTCACGCACGACAGCGCGGCGTTCAGCGGCTTCGACCCCGCACAGGACGCGGTGCTGATGCTCGAAGCGCCGGGCGAAGCGACGCAGGTGTGGAGTCACCGGGCGCGCATCGCGCTGTTCATCGCGGCCATGCGCCACTTTCGCGATGAGTTGCGCGCGCGTGGTCTCGCGGTGCACTACGTCAAGCTCGGCGACAGCGGCCTGCCCGACCTGCCCGAGCGCCTGGCCGAACAGTTGCAGCGCCTGCGGCCGGCCGCCTTGCGCATGCTGGAGGCAGGAGAGTGGCGGCTTCAGCAAGACATTGCCGCAGTGGCATCCGCTGCCGACGTGCCGCTGCACAGCGTGGACGACGCGCACTTCCTCTGCTCCCGCGCCGACTTCACGCGCTGGGCTGGGCGCTACGGCAAGAGCCTGCGCATGGAGTTCTTCTACCGCGAGATGCGCCGCACGCACCGGGTGCTGCTCGACCCACAAAGCGAACCCGAGGGCGGCCAGTGGAACTTCGATGCCGACAACCGCAAGGGCTACCCGAAGGCCGGGCCGGGGCTGATCCCGCCGCCGGCGTTCTTCGAGCCCGACACGCTGACGCGCGAAGTGATCGACGAGGTCGATCAGCGGTTTGCCACGCACCCCGGCAGCCTGAAAAACTTCGGCTGGCCGGTCACCCGCGCTCAGGCGCTGGAAGCCTTGCAGAATTTCATTGCAGCCCGCCTCGAAGGTTTCGGCGAACACCAGGACGCGATGTGGAGCGCCACGCCCTTCGGCTGGCATTCGCTGCTCTCGACCAGCCTGAACCTGCACCTGCTCGACCCGCGCGA
>JANYJL010000327.1 GCA_025361845.1 Rhizobacter sp. | reverse complement strand
GTCGGCCGGGCCGCCGCCGGTGATGTTCATCACCTCGTCGAACAACTGCAGCGTGCCGATCGTGGAGGTGACGGTGGTGAACAGGATCACCGGTTTGAGCATGGGGATGGTGATCGATACGAAGCGGCGGAAGGCCGAGATGCCATCGATTCGTGCGGCCTCGTAGATCGACTTGTCGATGTTCTGCATGGCCGCGAGGTAGAAGACCATGTTGTAGCCCGTCCAGCGCCAGGTCACGGCAGTGATCACGACGAAGCGGGCCCAGAACGGGTCGGTCAGCCAGGGCACTGGGCTCGCGACGAGGCCGAGGTGGAGCAGCGTGGCATTGATGATGCCGTCGTACGAGAACATGCTCTTGAACAGCACCGAGTACGCCACCAGCGAGGTCACGCATGGCAGGAAGACGGCGGTGCGCAGCAGCCCGCGGAACTTCAGGTGCGGCATGTTCAGGCAGGAGGCCATGACCAGCGCCAGCACGATCATGATGGGCACCTGAAGCGTCAGGTAGATGAAGGTGTTGGTGAGCGCCCGGAAGAACATCGGGTCGCTCCACAGCCGGGCCACGTTGCCGAAGCCGACAAACGACACCATCGTGCCTTGCCCGGAGTGGACCGACATCCACAGCGATTTGCCGATCGGGTAGACCGTGAACACCGCCACCATCAGCAGCGCCGCGCTGACAAACGCCCAGCCGTTGATGTCGTAGAAGCGCCGATAGCTCGGCACAGCGGGTTGCCGCATGAACACTCCTCAGACGATCCGAGAAAAGCGGGGGCGCACGGTGCGTCCCCGCCCTTCTGGACAGACGCTACTTGATCTGCCCGGCGAGTTGCTGGTGGATGTTGTCGAGCACCTTGTCGACCGGCGTCCCCTGAAGCAGAGCGGGCAACTGTGCAGCCACGGCGGCATCGCCTTCGTAGGTGTAGAGCCCGTAGTTCACGCTGGGCACCTTGCCGAGGTAGTCACTGAATTGCTGCCAGACCTTGGCACCACCGAAGAAGGGATCGGGTGCCGAGTATTCCGAGCCGCTGCGCGACGCGATCAAAGTACCCACGGCACCGCGGGATTGCAGGATGGTCTGGTAGAAGTCCACGTCCTTGGCATAGATCTCGTTCAGGAAGTCCACGGCCATGGCCTTTTCCTTGCCGCTGGAGAGCACGTACCAGCTGGAGCCGCCCAGGTTGGAGGCGTTGGACGAGCCCGCGATGCCGAGCGACGGCGTGGGTGCCACGGCCCACAGGCCGGACTGGCTCTTCTCGGACTTCACCGTCCCCGTGATCCACACGCCGGTCGTGATGCTGGCCACGTCGCCGCTGTTCACCGCGCCGACGTACTCGGACCAGCCGGTGGTGGGCTTGACGATGCCCGACTTGAAGAGCTTGGCCTGGATCTCCAGCGCGGCCTTCAGCGCGGAGTTGCTCTTGATGTCGAGCTTGCCGTCCTTGTCGAAGTACCAGCGGCCGCCGGACTGCATCATCACGCGCACCAGGCCGTTGTCGTTGGGGTCGATGCCGAGCATCTTCTTGCCGGTGGTGGCTTCCACCTTCTTGCCGATCTCGATGTAGCGGTCCCAGGTGATGTTCTGCATGTCCTTCTCAGAGAAGCCGGCCTTGGCCAGCAGGTCCTTGCGGTAATACATGCCGGTCACACCCGAGTCGAAGGGCAGGCCGTAGACCTTGCCGTTCAAGGTCATCAGGTCGACCTTGTACTTGGCAAAGCCCGAGTAATTGACCACGCCGGACATCGGCTCGAAGGCACCGGGAAAGGAGCGCAGGTACTTGGGCGCGTTGTAGTCCTCCACCAGCACGATGTCGGGCAGGGACTTGGTCACACCCGAGGCCAGCGTGGTCTGCAGCTTCTGCTCCAGATCGGCCTTGGCCATGTCGACGATCTTGAAGGTGGCGTCGGGGTGCTTGGCGGTGTAGCGCTTGGCCGCCTCTTGCATGATGGCGATGTTGAAGTTCGGGTCCCAGGCCCAGATGGTGACTTCCTTGGCGGCAGCCTGGGTCGAGGCCATCAGGCCGGAGGTGCCCAAAACAATGCCGGCCATGGCGGTCAGCGTGGTGCGTCTTGCGAAGTTCATGGTTTGTCTTCCTTGACTGGGTGATGGGGTCAAGCGGCCTGCACAGCCGCGCGCGGATGTCGCCGAACCGTTGCCTTGAACTGTGTGAACGACAACGAGCTCTTGACGGGCTTGCTCTGAATTTAAGCGGTTAAATTCAGGGACTTTTGGAGTGTACCCAGGCCTCTTCAAAAGAAGACAGCCGTCAAGGGTAAGCACCGAGAACTTGCCCGCACCGACCCTCCTGAGACCCACCGGGACACGCCACATGGCAACGCTGAGCGAAGTCGCACGCATCGCAGGAGTCACCACCGCCACAGTGTCCAACGTGCTGCGCAACCCCGGGAAAGTGAAACCCGCCACGGTCCAGAAGGTGCAGGCGGCGATCGCGGCCACCGGCTACCGCCCCAACCTGATGGCCCGCGCGCTGGCCGAAGGCAAGTCGTCCATGGTGGCCTTGGTGCTGCCGGACATCCGCAACCCGTTCTATCCGGAGTTCGTGCGGGTGGCCGAGCGGGTCGCCCGCCATCGCAACTACTTCCTGATGGTTTGCAACACCGACGAGCGCCCCGACATCGGCCGCGCCTATCTTCGCCAGATTGCCGGCACGCTGGCCGACGGTGTACTCGTGCTGCATACCGGCATCCACGCCGACGACGTCAACGAACTCAAATCGCGGCGCTCGCCCATCGTGCTGGCGTCCGAAGAAAACGTGGACCTTGCCAACAACATTCCCCATGTGGTGGTGAACTTTCACCGGGCCGGCGAAATTGCCGGACAGCACCTGTTGGCGCTGGGTCATCGGCGCTTCGGTGCGATCGTCGGTTGTGGCCTGGAGGGCATGCAGGCCGGGCGCCTGGCAGGTTTCAAGAGTGCGCTGGAAGCACAGGGGCTGCACCTGGACGATGCCTCGGTTCGCAACGTCGACGACAGCGTGGCCGGAGGGCACGATGCGACGATCTCGTTGCTGAAGGCAGACCCGACCATCACCGCCCTGTTCACGACCAACGACCTGATGGCCTATGGCGCCTCGCAAGCCCTGGTCGAGAACGGCATCCGCATTCCGCAGGACATGTCCCTGGTCGGCATCACCGACATCCGCCTGGCCCAGGACATGCGACCGGCGCTCACGACCGTGTCCCTGCGCACCGAAGAGGTGGCCACCCTGTCGATCAATCTGCTGCTCGACCTCATCGAGAACCCGGATCACCAGCCCCGCATCGTGCATGTTCCGGATCCGTTGTTGGTGGAGAGATCGTCCACGGCTCAAGCACGAATCGGTGGGGCCATTGCCGTCAATTCCGGGCAGTGACACCGAGCAGGTGACCCGATCTCCGCTGCGAACAGCGGAGCCCTCGTCAGGACCGGCTTCGCCACGTCAGCAACATGCCGACCTCCGCGCGATAGCGGCGATAGCGCTCGCCGAACTGCGCCATCAAGTCCCGCTCCTCGAACACGATGCCGACCAGGATGTAGGCACTGAGGCCGAGGGCGAACAACAGGCGCCCGGCCGTCATGACCGGCACCAACCAGAGGCTCAGCAGCAGGCCCGTGTACAGCGGGTGCCGCACGTGGCGGTACAGCAGCGGCGTTCGGAACCGAACCTCGGGCTCGTGCTGCCCACCCGGGTAGCCCACATCAAGGACAAGCTCGTCAAGGCCAAGACGCAGGTGAAGGCCCTGAGCGAGATCGGCGAGCGCATGAAGACCGCACCGGATGGACAGGTCTCGCTGACGGATGCCGATGCGCGCTCCATGGCCACCAGCGGCCGGGGCACGGGCATGGTCGGCTACAACGTGCAGACCGTCGTGCCGATCGTGCCCAAGCCCTTGACCTCGGGCAGCAAATTCGCGGGCCGCTTCGACAAGCGCGACTTCGTCTATGACGCCCACCGGGACGAGTACACCTGTCCGGCCGGGCAGATCGCCATCCATCGATTCACGTCGGTGGAGGATGACAAGACGCAGCACAAGTATTGGCCTCCCGCCTGCCCAGAGTGCCCGATCAAGACGCTGCCGAAGGTGCAGACCGAGATGAGTCTGCAGGTTCTGGCCTGCAACCTGGAGCGAGTCATGAAGATCCTCGGTGCTGGGCCTCTGATGAAGGCAATGAGGGCCTGAAAGGCCCGGACGCACGCACCGCGGCGCCTGGTTGTCTCGGCGTCTTTGGATTGGCACGTCCACGCCCAAGCCCGCGCCGGCGACCACCTCCGGATCACTCGCGTTATCAGGGCGAAGCGTTTCCACACAGCCTCGACCCACTGCGGCCAGCTACTGGCCTTCGTCAGCGCGCCCAAGCAGACGTTCGGCTCACGCAGCGCTGAACATCATGCACCCGCTGCAAGTTAGGGGGAGCGCCCCGAAACCGGGAACAAGCGCGCCGACGCGTCGGTCCTGCAAAGGCGAAGCGTTGATCGACGCCACGCGTTCCGGCCCGCTGGCATCGGGGCCACGGGCCGGCCCACCAACTCGATCAGGGAGAACTTCATGAACACCACGTCACGTTTCATCGCCGTCACCGTGCTGTCGCCGGCCATCGCGGTCGCCGCGCATCTGTTGTTGCCATCCATCCCCGCCGAGATGAGTGCAGCGGGCGGATCGCTCTCGATGTCGGCGGCCCTACCCAGCGACGCAACGGCACCCGGCAGCATAGGCATCGCGGGCACCGACGACGGCATCAACCCGCAACCGCTGCCACCCAGCCGCCGCAGCTGAGCCGAAGGTCAGCGCGCCAACATGGCGCGTGGCCGCGGCACGCGGCGAGGATGCGGGACCGGGCGCGGAGCAACGGCTCCCGCTCGGGCACTCGGCACCCGCGCTCGCGTGTCCGGGTGGCGCTTCGGCAGCACCCGGGTCAGGCAGATCGGCGCCGCCGAACGAGGCCGATGGTGGCGAGGCCAACCAGCATCGACCACACCGCGGCGGGCTCGGGTACGGCGGGGGTTTGATACGAGTTGCCGCTCGCGGTGGTGTAGCGGGAGCTGGCTGTGAGCGGATCGATGTAGAGATGCCCGGTGTGAGAGAAGTCGGCCGAGAAATCGGCGGCGAGGGGGCCAACCACCTGCACACCGACGATCAGTTGTTCGGCCAGATCCATGGTGATCGTCGAAGCGAAGGACCAGACCTGCCGCGCTTGCTGCTGCGTTGGCGGAGGCACGTTCTGTGTGGCGCTGCCGGATTCGTAGGTGTAGTCGTTGGCAATCAGCTTGGAGCCCGATGTGCCGAGCAGACTGTCGAGGACGCTGACGAAGCAGCTACTCAGGCCAGGGCAGTGGCCGCCGCTGGCGCCAGACCAGCTGATGTCGACGGCATAGCTTCCGGGGCTGAAGGTGAATGTATCGGCTCGCACCGCGACGGCCGAAACGCTCATCGAGGCCCTCAAAAAATCGGTCGGCGACGTCACTTCACTGGCCTGCGCGAACACCTTCAGGTTACCGAACGCATCCGCAGATGCTGTCCCCGAACCGACGCCGGTCGATCCGGAAGAACGGCTCTGGTTGAGGCTGTTGCTCTGCGAAACGAATGGGCTGGGCTGGTAAAGCGAATCATTGTTCGAATTGCTCAGCAGCCCGTTGATGTCCACACCCGCACTGACGTAGGGTGGCGCAATGATGGTGGCCGCCGCCACGGACGCTGTCAGAGTCATCAGGCCGCAGGTCGCGGCAGCTGCCGCCAGTGGTTTTGACTGGGTCCTGTGCATCGCGAGTTCTCCCGTTTGACGAGAGCAAAAAGTGCCCCCACCCGCGTAGACCGACTGTGAGAGGGCCTTATTCCCTCGCGTCGAGAAATCGCTCTTCCGTGTCGCACACGCAGGGGCAAAGGCTTGGCGAGCGCGTTTCGCCCGCCGCTGTGCTGCCAGACGGCGACCGACTCCTTCGCCACGTGCTGTTCGGCGCTGCGACTGTCGCTGTTGGGTCGGCAGCGCCAGTTGCGTGACAAGGGTCCGGTCGTTGGCTGGCGATCTGATGCTAGTCGGGACGCTCACCCCCAACGCTGTTGACGAAGGGCCGGTTCCTGCAAGAGCAGCCGCCCGCCGCGCCGACCATTGAGCGACTGGTATCGGCGCCCGCTGACATTGGCCCCCGAAACTTGAGTGACAGCAAACGCTGAGCGACCACACGCTCGGCTCCATCAATGGACCGCTCCTGGCCGCAATTTGCCGCATACGCCTTGCGGTACCAAGCACTGGCGGCCCGAGCGTTCCCGATTTCGATTGGAGTTGGGCCACGAACAGCTTGACCTACAACGGCCACAGCGCCCGCGTCGAGTTGGACGCCGAAGACCGCATCTTCGTGGGCCGCATCGCGAGCCTTCGCGACATCGTCGACTTTCACGGCGCGTCGCTCGACGAACTGGAGGCCGCGTTATGCGGCGCTTGCCGCCGGATGTCCATGCCCGCGCCAGCATGGCAGCGGAACTCACGGGCATGAACTTCAACCAGTGGGCGGCGCGGGCTTTGGAGCCCACCAGGCACTCACGAGCGTGAGGCCCGATGCCGCGTCACCCCTTGATGATGTGCCACACGTCCTTGAAGTTGTCGCCGCTGCGGTCCCCTGCTTTCTGGTCGGCCTTGTAGGTGTAGACCGGCTTGCCCTTGTAGGCCCACTGGCGGGAGCCATCGTCGCGCGTGACGATGCTGTAGGCACCGGCAGGCTGATCGCTGGCAGTCGCCATCATCGGCGGCCAGAGCGCGGCGCAGGGGCCGTTGCAGACGCTCTTGCCGCTGTCGGCCACATCCTTGTCGAAGGTGTAGAGCGTCATGCCGCCCGGTGCGACGAGCGCGCCACCATCGAGCATGGCCGGGGTCTTGGCGCCGGGCATCGCGTAGCTGCTGCAGCCGGCAGCGACGAGCACGGTGGCCGCGGACGCGGCGAGAGCGAGAATCTTGAACATGGGAACTCCTGGAATGAATGCGATATCGGCGCAGGAGCGGCATGCTCCTGTCAAGAAGGTAGACGCAGAAGCGCTACGCCGTATTCCGCCGCTTGGAAGATTCTTCTTCAGGCAGCCACGCCCGCCTGACCGATGCCAGTGAAGGCGCTGTACGAGGTGGCGCCGCGGTAGACATGCGCATGGGACGCGGCCGTGCCTATGGTCCAATTTGGACCGGCGCGGGCGCCCGGTCGGGTGTGCTCAGATCCGATCGAATTCCACACCACCAGAGCGCATGTCCAAACAACGTAACCGCATCGGCCAACCCTTCCCCCTCGGCGCCACCTGGGACGGCCGGGGCGTCAACTTCGCCGTCTTCTCGGCATTGGCCGAACGGGTCGAACTCTGCCTCTACGACGCGCAGCACACCGAGACCCGCCGGGTCGAACTGCATGGCCGGCGCGGCATCTGGTACGGCTACGTGGCCGGCTGTCATCCGGGTGAGTTGTACGGCTTTCGCGTCCACGGCCCCTACGAACCTTCGAACGGCGCGCGCTGCAACCCGCACAAGCTGCTGCTCGATCCATACGCGAAGGCAATCGTCGGGCCGCTGACCTGGTCACCGGCGATGTACGGCTACGACGTGGGCGGCGAGGAAGAAGACTTCGCGATGAACACGCTCGACAGCGCGGCCGACATGCCGAAGTCGCAAATCATCGACGACCACTTCGACTGGGGCGACGACCGGCCGCCCGCCGTGCCTTGGGAAGACACCGTGTTCTACGAAGTGCACGTGAAGGGCTACACGCAGTTGCACCCCGGTGTGCGCGAAGACTTGCGTGGGACCTACGCAGGCCTCGCCTCCGAAGCCTCGATCGCGCACCTGAAGCGCCTGGGTGTCACCGCTGTCGAACTGCTGCCGGTGCATGCCTTCGTCGACGACGAACGGCTCGAAGCGCTCGGCCTGCGCAACTACTGGGGCTACAACACGCTCGGCTTCTTCGCACCCGAGATGCGCTATGGCGCGAGTGCCGAAGGCCAGCCGACCATCGCCGAGTTCAAGGGCATGGTGAAGCTGCTGCACGCCGCCGGCATCGAGGTGATTCTCGATGTGGTCTACAACCACACCGCCGAAGGCAACCACCTCGGGCCGACGCTGAGTTTCAAGGGCATCTGCCACGGCACCTACTACCGCCTGAGCCCGCCCGACCGGCGCTATTGCGTCGACTACACCGGCACCGGCAACACGCTCGACACCGACAACACGGTGGTCGTGCGGATGATTGCCGACAGCCTGCGCTACTGGGTCGAGCAGTTCCATATCGACGGCTTCCGCTTCGACCTGGCCACCACGCTCGGCCGCGGCGCACAGCACTTCAATCACCACAACAAGTTCTTCAACGCGATCGCGAAGGACCCGGTGCTGTCGAAGGTGAAGCTGATCGCCGAGCCCTGGGACATCGGCGACAACGGCTACCAGGTCGGCGGGTTTCCAAAACCCTGGGCCGAGTGGAACGGCGGGTATCGCGATGCGGTGCGCGATTTCTGGTGCGGCCCGGTCGGCCACCTCGCCGACCTGGCGCGGCCACTCACCGGTTCGAGCGACACCTACCGGCATTCGGGCCGCGGCCCAGGCGCGAGCGTCAACATCGTGACCGTGCACGACGGCTTTCCGCTGCACGACCTGGTGAGCTACAACCACAAGCACAACGAAGCGAACGGCGAAGACAACCGCGACGGCGAGAACCACAACCGCGGCTGGAACTGCGGTGCCGAAGGCGAGACGGACGACGAGGTGGTGATCGCCCTGCGCGAGCGCCAGAAGCGCAACCTGCTGGCCACGCTCTTCCTCTCGCAAGGAACGCCGCTGCTGCTCGCCGGCGATGAGTTCGGCCGCACCCAAGGCGGCAACAACAACGGCTATTGCCAGGACAACCCGATCAGCTGGCTCGACTGGCAGCTCGACGATCGGCAGCAGCAGTTGCTCTCCTTCGTTGAACGCCTGACGATCTTTCGGCGCGCGCAACCGGTGCTGCGTCGCAGCCGCTTCTTCGATGGCCTGCCCGATGGCAACGGCCACCGCGACATCGCCTGGTTCACGCCGCAGGGCGAGCCGATGGCGGACGAAGCCTGGCAGCAAGCACCCTTGCATGCGGTGACTGCCATGCTCTGCGGCTTTCGCATCGGCGAGCAGCATGAGGGCGAGCCCGAGCCGCAGGGCGACTCGGTGCTGCTGCTGATCAACCGCGGCGGCGAGCCGATCCATTTCGTGCTGCCGGAACTGCGTGGCAATGCCTGGATACCGCAGATCGACACCCGCACGCCGAGCGGCCTGCCGCGCGATGCGGGCGTGGCGCGGACTGCGGCCTACCTGGTCACGGGCCGCTCCATGGCGGTGTTGACACAAGCCTCGGCGTGAGCCGGATCGCGGATCCGATCAGGGCGTCGAGCTACTTCTTGCAATCGCCACCGACCGACGCACTGCCGTCCTTGCACTCGGTCAACATCGGCTCGCGGTTCGCCCGCGCCGGCACCGAGCGGTTGGCCGGTGGCGCACTGGAGGCAGCCGAACCCGCGGGCTGCGGGCCGGCGACATAGACGATCTTGCGTGCGCCCAGATCACAACTGCCCACCACCTTGCCCGTGACGGGCGCGTCGGAGGCGACCGTGCTGAGCGTGAAGTTCGAAACGCCCGAGGCGCGGATCTTCGCGTCCACCTGGGCGCGGATCGCATCGCAATTGGGCGCGGCGCTGGCGGTGCCGGCCCAGACGAGGGCGGCGAGAGGCAGGGCGAGCTTGAGCATGGCGTGAAGCGAGGGTGTCGGTTCCTGGCAGTCTAGTGGCGTGCTGCGCCCTGCTGCCCCGACGCGATCTCGACATGCCCATTCCGATATCGACCGACACACTTTTCGTATGCTGCAAAACCCGCATTGCGGCTGCACAGTGTTTGTCAGAACCTGCGCGCACGTCGTGATTCGCTGCCATGCGCTTGCGACGAGCCAGGGAGCGCGCAGCCGCCCCTCATGTCAATGACTGCAGGTTCGAGGGGACTTTGATGACAAAGATGACAGCCGTGGCCAGTGCGATGCTCGTGCTTGGTGGTTCGCAGATGGTGCTGGCCAAATCGGTGGAACCCGGCCCCTTGCCCGAGCCGCCCAAGTTCGAAGCGCAGGGCCAGGTCAAGTTCGTCGGCGTCAAGGACATCTTCGAATACAAGGCCCTGCCCAAGTACAGCGAGCCCGATTGGGTGACCTCGGGCTTCGTGAAGGCCGGCAAGCTGCCGCCGGTGGCCGAGCGCCTGCCGAAGCAACCGATGGTCTACAAGACCGCCAACATGAAGAACGGCATCGGCGTCTATGGCGACGTGATGCGCCATGTGATCGGCGGGCGGCCGGAGGGCTGGAACTACATCGGCGGCCAGAGCCAGGGCTGGGGCGGCATCGACATCGGTTTGTCCGAATGCCTCACGCGCACCGGCCCGCTGTTCCAGGTCAAACCCGAAGAGTTGGAACCCCTGCCCAACCTCGCGAAGAGCTGGGACTGGTCGGCCGACGGCCACACGTTGACGATGCATTTGATCGAAGGTGCGAAGTGGTCCGACGGTGCACCCTTCAACGCCGACGACCTGATGTTCTATTGGGAAGACAACGTGCAGGACCGCAAGGTCACGCCGCTCAACGGCGCCTCGCCCGAGACCTTCGGCGCGGCCACCAAGCTCGAGAAGCTCGACGACTACACGGTGAAGTGGAGCTTCCAGGAAACCTTCCCGAAGCAGGTGCTCTACGCGATGGCCTACGGCACCTTCTGCCCCGGCCCGGCGCACATCCTGAAGCCTAAACATCCGAAGTATTCGAGCAACACCTACGACCAGTACAAGAACGCGTTTCCGCCGGAGTACATGAACATTCCGACGATGGGCGCCTGGGTGCCGGTCGAGTACCGGCCGGACGACATCGTCGTGCTGCGCCGCAATCCGTACTACTGGAAGGTGGACGAAGCGGGCAACCAGTTGCCCTACTTGAATGAAATGCACTACCGGCTCTCGACCTGGGCCGACCGTGACGTGCAGGCCGTCGCCGGCACGGGCGACTTCTCGAACCTGGAGCAGGCCGAGAACTATGTCGAAGCGCTGAAGCGTTCGGCCAGCCCGACCGCGCCGGCGCGGCTGGAGTTCGGGCCGCGCATCATCGGCTACTCGATCAACATGAACCTCTCGGCGAACGGCTGGGGCGCGCCCGATGCGCGCGGCCAGGCGGTGCGTGAGCTGAATCGCAACATCCACTTCCGCAAGGCGGTGACGGCGGCGATCGACCGGCAACGGCTGGGTGAATCGCTCGTCAAGGGCCCGTTCACCGCCATCTATCCGGGCGGCCTGTACGCGGGCACGAGTTATTACGACAAGGCCTCCACCGTCTACTACCCGTTCGACGTGGCCGCGGCCAAGGCCGAACTCGCAGCGGCCGGCCTGAAGGACACCGATGGCGACGGC